>DASULG010000073.1:0-15845 GCA_036278335.1 Pedococcus sp. | reverse complement strand
GGCCGAAGGTATGACTTCGCCCTGATTTCCGGTGAAATGGCCCGTTGCTCCCGGTTCCGTGTGACTGCTCAACTACCGTTGCTGAAACGAGTCCCCGAGCCCGCCCTCCACGGCCCCAGCATCGCCAGTCCGGGACGCCGGGGCCGCCAGCCGTCCACAGCCACCCCCCGGCAGGCCCGTCAGCGTGGGGGATCACCGACCCCAGGGCGTCGGTGATTCGCCACACCCAGCGGCCCAAACCCAGCGCGCCACCCAGCCCCCTTCCGCCGTCCGGCCACCAGTGACGCGCGGAATACCTCGGGGCCTCCCTGCTGTTTATGACCTTGGTGCCGCATCTGGCACACTTGACCGCTGGCCGGTTCACGGCATACGGGCAGATCCCGCCGACCCGGTTGCACTGATCTCAAGGAGCACACGTTGAAGAAGGACCTTCACCCCGAGTACGTCGAGACCCAGGTGACCTGCACCTGCGGGAACTCGTTCACCACCCGCAGCACCGCCACCTCCGGCAAGATCCACGCCGACGTGTGCTCGCAGTGCCACCCCTTCTACACCGGCAAGCAGAAGATCCTCGACACCGGCGGCCGCGTGGCCCGCTTCGAGGCCCGCTACGGCAAGAAGGCCGCAGCCGAGAGCAAGTAGCTTTCCCGATGCGCCGGTCCCGACCCCTGTGGTCGCGGACCGGCGCATTCGTTTTGCTCGCCCGAAATGCCCGCCGCCCGAATGCCGCCTGACCGCCTGAAACCCTAGGGAGCCCGATGCTGGAGTCCGCCTCCGCGCTCGTGCAGGAGCACGCCGACCTCGAGAAGCAGCTCGCCGACCCCGCGGTGTTCGGCGACCAGGACAAGGTCCGCAAGCTCAACAAGCGGTATGCCGCGCTGGCACCGACCGTGGCGGCCTACCACGCGTGGCACGCGGCGGTTGACGACCTCGCCGCCGCGCGCGAGCTCGGCAAGGAGGACGAGGGCTTCGCCGCCGAGGTGCCGTCGCTGGAGGCGACCCTGCACGCCGCCGAGGAGAAGCTGCGCCGGCTGCTCATCCCGCGCGACCCCGACGACGACCGCGACATCATCCTCGAGGTCAAGGCCGGTGAGGGCGGCGACGAGTCGGCGCTGTTCGCGGGCGACCTGCTGCGGATGTACCTGCGCTACGCCGAGCGGCGCGGCTGGAAGACCGAGCTCATCGACGCGACCGAGTCCGACCTCGGCGGCTACAAGGACGTCCAGGTCGCCATCAAGGCGAAGGGCAGCCGCGAGCCCGGCGACGCGCCCTGGGCCCGGCTGAAGTACGAGGGCGGGGTGCACCGAGTGCAGCGCGTGCCCGTCACGGAGAGCCAGGGCCGCATCCACACCTCCGCCGCCGGCGTCCTGGTGATGCCCGAGGCCGAGGAGGTCGAGGTCACCATCGACCCCAACGACCTGAAGATCGACGTCTACCGCAGCTCCGGCCCTGGCGGGCAGAGCGTCAACACGACCGACTCGGCCGTGCGCATCACGCACCTGCCGACCGGAACCGTCGTCTCCTGCCAGAACGAGAAGTCCCAGCTGCAGAACAAGGAGTCGGCCATGCGCGTGCTGCGCGCCCGGCTCCACGCGATCGCCAAGGAGGCGGCCGATGCCGAGGCCTCCGCGGCGCGGCGCTCCCAGGTCCGCACCGTCGACCGCTCCGAGCGGATCCGCACCTACAACTTCCCCGAGAACCGGATCAGCGACCACCGCACCGGCTACAAGTCGTACAACCTCGACGCGGTGCTCGACGGCGACCTCGACCCGGTCGTGGAGTCGGCCGTCGAGGCCGACGAGGCGGCGCAGATGGCCGCCGTCGCCGAGGGCCGGTGACCGAGCTGCGCACGGCCGTACGGGAGGCCGCGGCCCGGCTCTCCGAGGCCGGTATCGCCTCGGCCGAGTCCGACGCGGTGCTCCTGCTCGCGCACGCCCTCGGCGTCTCGGTCGGGGACGCCCGCAAGGCGATGGTGATCGGGGGAACCGCGCCGGCGGCATACGAGGAGCTCGTGGAGCTGCGGGCCTCGCGCCTGCCGCTGCAGCACCTGACCGGCCGCGCCGGTTTCCGCAGGCTCGAGCTGCGCGTCGGCCCCGGTGTGTTCGTGCCGAGGCCGGAGACCGAGCTCGTGGCGGGGCTGGCGATCGAGGCGGCGCGTGCCGCCGGGGAGTCGCCCGTGGTCGTGGACCTGTGCACCGGGTCGGGTGCGATCGCGCTCGCGGTCAAGGACGAGGTGCGCGCCGCCGACGTGTATGCCGTGGAGCTGGGGGAGGACGCGCACGCCTGGGCCGCGCAGAACCGGTCCGCGACGGGGCTCGACATCACCCTCGTCCACGGCGACGCGACGAGGGCGTTCCCGGAGCTAGAGGGCCAGGTCGACGTCGTCGTGTCCAACCCGCCTTACATCCCGCTCGGCATGGTGCCCGTCGACCCCGAGGTGCGCGACCACGACCCCGACCTCGCCCTCTACGGCGGCAGCGCGGACGGGCTCTCGATCCCGCTCGGGGTCGCCAGCCGGGCCGCCGCGCTGCTGCGCCCTGGCGGGGTGCTCGTGATGGAGCATGCCGACACCCAGGGCGAGAGCCTGCCCGCGGCGCTGGCCCGCACCGGGCTGTGGCGCGACATCGCCGACCACGAGGACCTCACCGGGCGGCCGCGCGCCACGGTGGCCGTCCGCGCCTGAGAGGTCCCCTGCTGAGCGATAGATGACAAGTGACAGATATCAAAATCTGTCAGTCATCTTCACCCTGCGAGGGCGGCGGCCACCAGCGCGCGTGCCGAGCTCTTGGCCGCCTCTGGTGCGTCCGGGCCGGCGTCGAGCGAGCCGCTGGCCAGGCCGCCGTCGAGGAGCAGGGTCAGCGAGCGGGCCAGCGACGCTGGGTCCGGGGCCCCCGCGGCCTCGGCGAGGTCGCGCACCCAGGCCCGTACGGCGGCCTTGTGTGCCACCGTGCGGTCGTGCACGGCAGTGCCGGGCTGCGACTCGGCGGCGGCGTTGATGAAGGCGCAGCCGCGGTAGCCCTCGCGGCGGCACGCGCTGGCCAGCGCGTCGAACATGCCGACAAGCTGCTCGGCCGGCGCCGGGCCGGCTGCCTCGGCCGCGGAGGTGAGCTGCCCGGTCCAGATGACGTCGACCTTGTCGAGGTAGGCCACGACCAGGTCGTCCTTGGCGGGGAAGTGCTTGTAGAAGGTCGCCTTGGCCACCCCGGACTCCGCGATGATCAGGTCGACGCCGACCGCCCGGATCCCCCTGGCGTAGAAGAGGCGGAAGGCCGTGTCCAGGATGCGCTGGCGGGCGGCGCTCGTCCGCTCGGCGGCTGCTGTGGTCATGTCCTCATCCTCGCTCACGCGGCCTGGGAGTCGGCGGACGCGAGCCCCGCCAGCCGCTCCCCGAAGGCGTCGAGGTAGGCCGCGCGGGTGGCGTCGTCGGCCCAGCCGGCGCCCCAGGCGACGAACGGGTCAAGGGCGTCCATGCCCGTGAAGCGGAACATCCCGTGGTGCACCGAGTGCAGCAGCACGTCGAGCTCGCCGTGGGCCCCGCCCTCGGAGTACGACGACTCCGGGCCGCCGGTGGTCAGGGCGAGCATGGCCTGCTTGCCGCGCAGCGGGCCGGTCTCGAACGTCAGACCGTTGCCGTACACCCTGCCGAACACGAACACCCGGTCGACCCAGCCCTTGAGGATCGCGGGCAGGCCGAACCACCACAGCGGGGCGAGGAAGACCAGGAGGTCGGCCCGCTCGAGCCGCTCCACCTCGCGCAGCAGGTCCGGTGCGAGGGTGCCGCTGGATGCCGCGTGGGCCTGCTCGCGCTGGACGTGCAGCCGGCCCGGGTCCGAGGGCGCCGTGAAGTCGCCCGGCCCGGCCACCGGGTTGAACCCCTCCGCGTAGAGGTCGCTGACCTCCACGGTCCAGCCGGCCCGGGTGAGCTCGCGCTCGGCCCGCTGGCGCAGCGCGGCGGCGAACGACGTCGGCTCCGGGTGGGCGTAGACGAGGAGGGCGGAGCGGGGGGAGGGGGTGGTCATGGGTCCCATTGAAACAGACTGGTCTGTCTATTCGCCAGTTGCTTGCAGGTAGACAGGTCTGTCTGTTACGGTCTTCCAACCCGTTGATAGACAAGTCTGTCTGCCTGACGGTCCCCGTTCGTACTTCCAACGCAGGAGAGCAAACCCATGAAGATCGCAGTCCTCGGCACCGGCATGGTCGGCCAGGCCCTCGCCGCCCGCCTGTCCGGCCTCGGCCACGACGTCACCATCGGCACCCGCGACCCGCAGGCGACGCTGGCCCGCACCGAGCCCGACGGCATGGGCAACCCCCCGTTCTCGGCCTGGGCCGCAGACCACGCAGACGTGCACCTCGCCACGTTCGCCGCGGCCGCGGCATCCGCGGAGCTCGTCGTCAACGCGACCAGCGGCTTCGGGGCGCTCCCGGCCCTCGAGCAGGCAGGCGCCGACAACCTCGCCGGCAAGGTGCTCATCGACATCTCGAACCCGCTCGACTTCTCGAACGGCTTCCCTCCCAGCCTGTTCGTCAAGGACACCGACTCGCTGGGGGAGCAGATCCAGCGCGCCTTCCCGCAGACTCGTGTCGTGAAGACCCTCAACACCCTCACCGCCACCCTCATGGTCAACCCCAAGGAGCTCGGCGAGGAGTCCTCCGTCTTCGTGTCGGGCGACGACGCCGCGGCCAAGGCCACGGTCACCGAGCTTCTCCAGAGCTTCGGGCACACCGACGTCATCGACCTCGGCGACATCAGCACCGCCCGTGGCACCGAGATGCTGCTTCCGGTGTGGCTGCGGCTCATGGGCGCGCTGGGCACCGGGATGTTCAACTTCAAGATCGTCCGCTGACATGAGCGCCCTGACCGGCAAGACCGTGCTGGTCACCGGCGGCACGGGTGGGATCGGCCTGGCCACGGCCGCCGGTCTCGCCGGTCTCGGCGCCCGGGTCGGGATCGTGGGGCGCGACGAGGGCAGGGCCCGCGCCGCGGCCGAGCGGATCCGCACGGTCGCGGCCGGGGGTGACGTCGACGTCTTCACCGCCGATGTCTCCTCGCAGCGCGAGGTGCAGCGCCTCGCGGAGCAGGTCCTCGCCGCCTACCCGCGCCTGGATGTCCTCGTGAACAACGTCGGCGGCTACTGGGCGACCCGGCACGCGACGGAGGACGGGCTGGAGCGCACCTTCGCGGTCAACCACCTCGCACCGTTCCTGCTGACCCACCTCCTGCTGGACCGGCTCCGCTCGTCGGCCCCGGCCAGGGTGGTGACCGTCTCGTCGGGCGCGCAGGCCATGGGCCGCATCGACTTCGACGACCTCCAGGGCGAGCGCAGCTACAGCGGCCAGCGGGCCTACAACCAGTCCAAGCTGGCCAATGTCCTGTTCACCTACGAGCTCGCCCGCCGGCTCGAGGGGTCGGGCGTCACGGCGAACGTCCTGCACCCCGGGGTGGTCCGCACCGCATTTGGCCAGGAGGACTCGCGCGGCTGGATGCGGCTGATGCTGCCCGTCGTCCGGCCGTTCATGAAGAGCCCCGAGCGTGGCGCCGAGACCTCGATCTACCTGGCGTCCTCGCCCGAGGTGGAGGGCGTGTCGGGGCGGTACTTCGCCAACAGCAAGGCCAAGACCTCGTCCCGCGCCTCCTACGACACCGCCGCTGCCCGGCGGCTCTGGGAGGTCTCCGCGAGCCTGGTGGGCATCGAAGAGAGAAGGTGAGCGCCCATGGACGTGGGTGTGCATGTGGTGAACTTCGACTTCCCCGGCGGGGGAGCGGCGATCGGCGGGACCCTCGCGAGGGTGGGCGAGGCGGCCGAACGGGCCGGCGTGGTCAACCTCTCGGCGATGGACCACTACCTCCAGATCGCCGGAGTCGGAGTCGGCGGGGCGGAGGCGCCCATGCTCGAGGGGTACACGACCCTCGGGTACCTGGCGGCACACACCCAGAGCGTCGAGCTGCAGCTGCTCGTCACGGGCGTCACCTACCGGCACCCGGGACTGCTCGCCAAGATCGTCTCGACGCTGGACGTGCTGTCCGGTGGCCGGGCCGCGCTCGGCATCGGCGCGGCGTGGTACGAGCGTGAGCACGCGGCATACGGCGTCCCCTTCCCGCCGCTGAAGGAGCGCTTCGAGCGGCTCGAGGAGACGCTGCAGATCGTGCGGCAGGTGTGGGGGCCGGACAACGGCGCGTATGCCGGGCGGCACTACCAGCTCGCCGAGACCATCTGCTCCCCGCCACCGCTGCACCCGGTGCCGGTCATGGTGGGCGGGGCAGGGGAGAAGAAGACCCTCCGTTTCGTCGCCAAGTACGCCGACGCCTGCAACCTCTTCGCCGGGCCGCACACATCGGCCAGCGCCGTGGCCGCCAAGCTCGAGGTGCTCGCAGCGCACTGCGAGCGCGAGCACACCGACTACGAGCGCATCCGCAAGAGCGTCCTGTGGGCGGCTCCCGTCGAGACGACCGAGCGGGGCGGCAGGGAGCTCGCCGGGCAGCTGGCCGCGTACGCGAGCGCGGGGGTCACCGAGGTCCACCTGATGCCGTGGAGCGGCGACCCGGTCGGGTTCGTCGAGGGCCTCGGCCAGCACGTCGTGCCGCGCCTGACCGAGCTCGGCTGAGCGAGCCCAAGGCCGCCCCCTCCCGGGCGGCGACCCCGCAATAGGGTGGGGGCCATGAGCCCGGTCTACGACTGCACCACCGAGTCCGGCCGCGCCGAGGGCGTGGCCAAGGCCGTCGAGGCGGTGCGCGACGGCAAGGTCGTCGTCCTCCCCACGGACACCGTCTACGGCGTCGGGGCCGACGCCTTCTCCGAGGACGCTGTCGCCGCGGTGCTCGCCGCCAAGGGCCGCGGTCGCGACATGCCCCCGCCGGTGCTGGTCCCCAACGTCCGCACCGTCGACGGCCTGGCCACCGACGTGCCGCCCTGGGCCCGAGACCTCATCCAGGAGTTCTGGCCCGGGCCGCTGACCCTCGTGTTCCGGGCGCAGAGCTCGCTGATGTGGGACCTCGGCGAGACCAACGGCACGGTCGCGCTGCGGATGCCGCAGGACGAGATCGCCCTCGAGCTGCTGGCCGAGGTCGGCCCGATGGCGGTCACCAGCGCCAACCAGTCGGGCCAGCCACCGGCCACCACCGTCACGGACGCCGCCGCCCAGCTCGGCGCCGCGGTGGCCGTCTACCTCGACGCCGGCACGCGCGCCGACAACGTGCCCTCGACGATCGTCGACTGCACGGGGGAGCGCCCGCGGATCCTGCGCGAGGGTGCCCTGAGCGAGGCCGACCTGGCCACCGTGCTCGACGTCCACTTCCCGCCCGAGCCCGTCGTCGCGGACGCGGGGGCGAGCACTCACGGCGAACCGATCACTCAGGGTGAACCAATAGAGTTGCCCGCGGACCCGACCCGACCGGCAGGAGAACCCCATGAGCGCTGACACCTTCTACGGCTCCGACTTCGGGGCGCTGGAGTCGTTCGACCCGGACATCGCCGGCGTCCTGGTCTCCGAGCTCGACCGCATCCGCAGCGGTCTGCAGCTCATCGCGAGCGAGAACCTCTGCTCCCCGAGGGTGCTGACCGCGCTCGGGTCGACGCTGTCGAACAAGTACGCCGAGGGGTACCCGGGTCGGCGCTACTACGGCGGCTGCTCGGAGGTCGACAAGGCCGAGCAGATCGCGATCGACCGCTGCACGGCCCTCTTCGACGCCGACCACGCCAACGTCCAGGCCCACTCGGGCGCCAGCGCCAACCAGGCGGTCTACGGCGCGTTCCTCTCGCCCGGCGACACCCTCCTGGCGATGAGCCTGCCCCATGGCGGCCACCTGACCCACGGCACCAAGGTCTCCTTCTCCGGCAAGTGGTTCAACGCCGTGCACTACGGCGTCGACAAGGACACCGAGAACATCGACTACGACCAGGTCGCCTCGCTCGCCCGGGAGCACCGGCCCAAGGTGATCCTCGCCGGCGGCTCGGCCATCCCGCGCCTGATCGACTTCGAGTTCTTCCGCAACCTCGCCGACGAGGTCGGCGCCATCTTCTGGGTCGACGCGGCCCACTTCATCGGCCTCGTCGCCGGCAAGGCGATCCCGAGCCCTGTGCCCTACGCCGACGTGGTCAGCTTCACGACCCACAAGGTGCTGCGCGGCCCGCGCGGCGGGGCGATCGTCTGCAAGGAGGAGCACGCCACCAAGATCGACAAGGCGGTCTTCCCGATGATGCAGGGCGGGCCGCTCATGCACACGATCGCGGCCAAGGCGGTCAACTTCAAGGAGTGCGCCACCCCCGAGTACCAGGAGTACGCCAAGCAGGTCATCGCCAACTCCCGCCAGCTGGCAGCCACCTTGGGGGAGAACGGCATTCGCCCGACGACCGGCGGCACCGACACCCACCTGAGCCTGCACGACCTCCAGGGCGTCGGGGTCACCGGCAAGGAGGCCGAGGAGCGCTCGGACGCCGCCGGCATCGTGCTCAACAAGAACGCGATCCCCTTCGACCCGCAGAAGCCCAACATCGCCTCCGGCATCCGCGTGGGCACCCCCTGCGTGACGACCCAGGGCATGGGCACCGAGGAGATGAAGGTGATCGGCCAGCTCATCGCCAAGGCCGTCACCGAGGGCGACGCCGACCCGGACCACGCGGTCTCCAAGGAGGTCCGCGCACAGGTGACGGAGCTCGTCACCCGCTTCCCGGCATACCCCCGCTGACCAAGCCGGCCGGACGCAAAGGCGCGCCCAGGTGAGGGAGTATCTGCTCGTCCTCATGGTGGCCGCGGTCATCACGTATGCCGCGACACCGCTCCTGCGCGCGATCGCCGTCCGCACCGGGGCCTTCACCCCCGTGCGCGACCGGGACGTGCACAACGTGCCGATCCCGCGCCTCGGCGGCGTGGCGATCTTCCTCGGTTTCGCGGCGGCGATGCTGGCGGCCAGCCACCTGCCGTTCCTGCGCCAGGTCTTCGACACGGGCGAGCTGCGCGGCGTGCTGTGGGGCGCGGGCATCGTCTGCCTCGTCGGGGCGATCGACGACGTCCACGAGCTCGACTGGCTGACCAAGGCGGCGGGCCAGATGATCGCCGCGGGGATCATGGCCTTCCAGGGCGTGCAGTTCTTCTCGCTGCCGCTAGGGGGAGTGACGGTGCTGCCGGCGCCCGTGCTGGTGGCCCTGACGATCATCACCGTCGTGGTCTCGACCAACGCCGTGAACTTCATCGACGGCCTCGACGGCCTGGCAGCGGGAGTGGTCGGCATCGCCGCCACGTCCTTCTTCGCCTACTCCTACCTGATCTCGCGCAGCTACGACCCGCCCAACGTGTTCAGCTCGGCGACGTTCATCTCGGCGGCGCTGATCGGCTGCTGCATCGGCTTCCTCCCGCACAACTTCTTCCCGGCGCGGCTGTTCATGGGCGACTCGGGCGCCCTGCTCCTCGGGCTGCTGCTGGCGGCCGCCACGATCTCGACGACCGGGAGTGTCACGCCGGCGGACGTCAGCACCAACGCGGTGGTTGCCACGCTGGCGCCGCTCGTCGTGCCGCTGGCGATCATCCTGCTGCCCCTGCTCGATGTCGTCCTCGCTGTCGTGCGCCGCACCCGCCGCGGCCAGCGACCCTGGCACCCCGACGCCCAGCACCTGCACCACCGGATGCTGCAGATCGGCCACGGCCACCGCCGCGCCGTCCTGCTGCTGTGGCTGTGGGCGGCGGTGGCGGCGCTGGGCTCGGTGAGCTTCGTCTTCGTGGATGCGCGGGTGGCCGCGGCTGCCGTGCTGTGCCTGGTGCTCGTGGCGCTGGGGCTCACGCTCCTGCTCCCGCGGTGGGCGCCGCCCGGGCACGTCCCGCACCGGATCAGCTGACCGACAGCCCCAGCCGACGCTGGAGGCCCGCGCGCACGCCCGGCCACTCGTCGCGCAGGATGCTGAAGACGACCGTGTCGCGGAAGGTGCCGTCGAAGCGGCGCGTGTGCCGGCGCAGCACGCCCTCGCGGGTGGCGCCGAGTCGCGCGATCGCCCGCTGGGAGCGCTCGTTGGCCGCGTCGGTCTGGATCTTGACCCGCCCGAAGCCGCAGTCCTCGAACGCGTGCGCCAGCAGCAGCAGCTTCGTCTCGGGGTTGACCTGCGTGCCCCACCAGCGCGAGCCGTACAGGGTCCAGCCGAGGTGCGTGCGCTCGTTGGCGAGGTCGACGTCGCCGAGCGAGGTGGTGCCGACCACCGTGCCCGCCGCCCCCAGCGCGCCGTCCGCGACGAGGCGGACGGTGTATGCCGTGCGGCCGGCCGTGCGCGCGGCCATGGCGCTCGCGACCAGGGACCTCGTCTCGGCGAGGTCGGCCGGCGGGCGGCCCATGAGGTACCCCTGCGTGTAGACCACCGGGTCGGTGTAGACGGCGTGCAGGCCCTCGGCGTCCCGCTCGCTCACGGGGTCGAGGCGCACGAAGTGGCCGACGAGGGGCTGTCCGGTCGGGCGTGTGGGTCGCACGAACGGAGGATATCCGCCCATTTCGCGCACACCGGGCGGCGCGGTCCTCTAGCGTCGCGTCGCCGATTCCACAGGGTCGGCTTGGCTTCCAGAGGGGACTGACCATGGACCACACCCACCCGTCCGACGAGCCCGTGACCACCGGGGCTGCGGCTGCTCCGGGCTCGAGCGGCGCGTTCCAGGCCCCGGGAACCGCCTTCCCGTCGTCCGCTGCGCCGTACCCGAGCGCGGACGCGGTCATCTCGGCCGGGCAGTCGGCGGCCGCCCTGCGCGCCGGGGTCCAGGTGCCGGTCACCGAGGCGGTGGGCCGCGGTCTGCTGTTCTCCCTCGTGGCCATCCCCGTCGGGGTCGCCGCTGCCGTGCTGATCTGGCAGCTGGGCTTCATCGCCTCCATCACCAGCTTTGCGATCGCCGCCGGCGCGGCCTGGCTCTACTCGCGCGGTGCGGGCACGGCTCCGCGGGCCGGGCTGGTGCCGCTGATCGCCGTGATCATCACCGGTGTCGCCCTCTCGTTCCTGGCCATGGTCGCCGCCGACCTCGTCAGCTACTACAACACCCCGGAGGGCGCGGCGCTGGGCTGGCCGTCCGCGAGCGCGTTCGTCATGGCCCACCTCTTCGACCCGGAGGTGCTCGGCTCCTACGGCAGGGACCTGGCGATGTTCGGTGTCTTCGCGGCGCTCGGCATCTTCAGCACGGTGCGCCGTCTGCTTGCCACCAGCCGAGCCTGAGCGGCTGACGCCACACCGCTGAGCAGCCCGCTGCCGACGCAACCGTCGGCAGCGGGCTGCTCTGTGCGCTCTGTGGGGCCTCTGTGGGAGTGCTGTGCGAGCCTTGTGGCGGATTAGGGGACCCTCACCTGCTTGTGATACCTTTCACAAGCGGTTGAGGGGTGTGTGAGGCCCCTCAACCACAGTTTTCGAAACGACCGATTTCGCCGCCCGCGCCCACGACGAAACCAGGCAGGTCAGCAATGTCACGGCAGCCCGCTCGAGAGGGATCCGACCCCTTCGCGGTGATGCTGCGTGGCGCCTTCTACCCCACCCTGGCCGTCGGCCCGGTCGCCGTGCTGGTTGCCGCCCTGACCGCCGGCGGCAAGGGCGCCTACTCCGCGGCCCTCGGCTTCGCGGTGGCGATCGCCTTCTTCGCCCTCGGCATGGTGGTCATGAGCCGGCTCGACAGCGCGGCCGACCCGCTACGGTTCCTCGCCAGCGCCCTCGCCGTCTTCTTCGGCCAGATGATCTTCCTGCTGCTCGTGATCGTCGCGCTCAAGGACGCCGCGTGGCTCAACGGCACGGCTTTCGGCCTCAGCGCCCTCGCGGCCGCCCTGGTCTGGCAGGTCTTCCAGGTCGTGTCCTTCATGCGCTCGCGCCGGGCCGTCTTCGACGCGCCCGCCGAGGAGCGGCAGGATGGGGCAGACCCCTCATGAGCACGCCAGGAGGCCGCCATGACCCGCGACACCGACCAGCCCTCCCCGGACGAGCCGCAGCAGCGCCCGCCCCAGATGGCACCCCGCACACCACCCCCCACACCAGGCCAGACACCACCCGGACCCCAGACACCACCGCAGACGCCACCCCAGACACCACTGGAGAAGGCCGACGCCGGACACCAGCGGCTCGACGAGTCGCGCATGTGGAACGTCGTCTCGTACCTCATCACGGGGCCGGCGATGTTCGGCCTCATCGGCTGGGGTCTGGACTCCTGGCTGGGGACAACATGGCTGGTCGCAGTCGGCATCCTCGGGGGGATGGCCCTGTCGCTGTACCTCATATGGTTCCGGTACGGTACCCAGTGACTTCCGCGCGTCGGCTGCTGCCGGCTTGCGACGTGACTGCGCAGTCCGGGGCCTCCACTGCCCCGCGGAACGGTTCGACCAAATCGCTCGAGGAGAACACGTGAGTCTGAACGTGCTGGGTGCCAGCATCCTGGCTGCCGACGGTGGCGAGGGCAGTGGCTTCCAAGCCCCCACGCCGGAGGAGTTCTACCAGCCGCTCATCGGCTCCGGTGACTGGGCGATCACGCGTCCCATGGTCGTGCTCGGCCTCTCCGTCCTGCTCATCGCCGGGTTCCTGGTCCTCACGACCCGCAAGAGGGCCATCGTCCCGGGCAAGGGCCAGTGGGTCACCGAGGGCGCCTACGGCCTCGTGCGCAACGGTCTGGCCCGCGACATCATCGGCAGCCACGACTTCCTGCGCTTCGTCCCGCTGCTGTTCTCACTGTTCTCGATCATCCTCGTGAACAACCTCTTCGGGATCATCCCCCCGATCCAGTACCCCACGATGAGCCGCATCGGCTTCCCGATCGCGCTGACCCTCATCGTGTTCGTGGTCTACCACGCCGTGGGCATCAAGAAGAACGGTGTCGCCGGCCACATCAAGCACATGATCCCGCCGGGCCTGCCCAAGCCGATCTACGTGCTCATCGTCCCGCTCGAGCTGCTGACCTACTTCGTGACCCGGCCGCTGACGCTCGCGCTGCGACTCTTCGGCAACATGTTCGCCGGCCACATGCTCCTGCTGCTGTTCATCCTCGGCGGCGAGTACATGCTCATCCACGGCAGCTTCGGCCTGAAGTTCGCCGGCGTCGGCTCGTTCCTCCTCGGGCTGGTGCTGACCGCCTTCGAGGGCCTGATCGAGTTCCTGCAGGCCTACATCTTCACGCTGCTCGCAGCGACCTACATCGCCGGCTCCCTCGCCGACGAGCACTGAGACTGCCGGGCTCCTCCGTGGAGGCGTCCGGGTGCACGACCGCATCACCAGCACGACCCACAACCGAATAGACATCTCACGCTTCCGGCCGGCGACGGGCCGCCCGGATCACTGAAAGAACGAAAGAGGACCATCAGATGACTGGCAACATTGCGATCCTGGGCTACGGCCTGTCTGCGATCGGCCCCGGTGTCGGCATTGGCCTGATCTTCGCCGCCTACATCAACGGTGTGGCTCGCCAGCCGGAGGCCCGCGGCATGCTCCAGGGCATCGCCATCCTCGGCTTCGCCCTTGCCGAGGCGCTGGCCATCTTCGGTCTCGTGCTCGCGTTCGTCTTCAAGTAAACCGACGAACCACACCAGCCCAACCCTTCTGGCACCACAGCACTAGGAGAACCCCGTGCAGCACTTCACCGGCATCACGCAGGTCGTGGGCTTGGCGGCCGCTGAGGACACCACCGGCCAGCGCCTGCCCATCCTGCCCCTGATGGGTGAGCTGATCTTCGGCCTCGTCGCGTTCGCGATCCTGTACTGGGTCGTGGCGAAGATGGTGGTGCCGAACCTCGAGAAGGCGTATGCCGAGCGCACCGCCGCGATCGAGGGCGGCATGCAGCAGGCCGAGGAGGCCCAGCAGCAGGCCCAGGCGGCTCTCGAGCAGTACCAGGCGCAGCTCACCGAGGCCCGCGCCGAGGCCGCCCGCATCCGCGAGGAGGCCCGCGAGCAGGGCGCCGCGATCGTCGCCGAGATGCGCGCCCAGGCCCAGGCCGAGGCCGGCCGCATCACCGAGGCGGCGCAGAAGCAGATCGAGGCCGAGCGCCAGCAGGCGGTCGTCTCGCTGCGCTCCGAGGTGGGTCGTCTCTCCACCGACCTGGCCAGCCGGATCGTGGGCGAGTCGCTGCAGGAGGAGACCCGCCAGAAGGGGATCGTGGACCGCTTCCTCGCCGAGCTCGAGGCGGGGGAGATCCAGCCCGAGAAGGTGGGCGCTGCGGCCCCGGCCGCTCCCGCAGAGACGGCTGCCCCGAGCCAGCCCGAGTTCGACTTCGGCGGCCACGGCACGCCCGAGCAGGGCCGGGACGCCTGATGCGCGGTTCGTCGCGCGCTGCAGCAGCCGCAGGCCAGCGTGCCTTCCAGTCCGCGCTGGCATCCGGCGCGGACTGGGGCACCCTGGCCGAGGACCTGTTCGGCATCACGGCGCTCATCGACGGCAACGCCACGCTCCGGCGGGCGGTGGCCGACCCGAGCCGTGACGCACGGGCCAAGCGCGACCTCGTCGCCCGACTGTTCGGCGGGAAGGTGAACCAGGCCGCGGTGGACGTGCTCTCCGAGCTCGTCGCCCAGCGCTGGTCGACCGAGCGCGACCTGAGCGACACCGTCGAGAGCCTCGCGATCGAGACCGTGCTCGCCGCGGCCGAGGCCAGTGGACGCGGCGACCAGGTCGAGGACGAGCTCTTCCGGTTCGAGCGGATCGTGGCCGGCAACCCCGCCCTGCGTGACGCGCTGGTCAACCGCAACGTCGACCCTGAGCGCAAGGCCGAGCTCGTCGGCCGCCTGCTGCAGGGCAAGGTCACCGCCGAGACGGCGCGTCTGGCCCGGCAGTCGGTGCTCGCCCCCCGGGGTCGCAAGTTCGACCGCACCCTCGAGCTGTACCTTGCGCTGGCGGCCAAGCGCCGCGAGCAGCTGACCGCTGTCGTCATCGCGGCGGTGCCGCTCGACGAGACCCAGCGCCACCGGCTCGCAGCCGCCCTGCAGGGCATCTATGGTAAGCCCGTCCAGCTTCAGCTGGTCATCGACGAGAAGGTCGTCGGCGGCATCCGCGTCCAGATCGGTGACGAGGTTGTCGACGGCACCATCCTGCGCAAGCTGGAAGGTGCGCGCAGGCACTTCGCCGGCTGAGCCGGCCACACGGCATACGAAGCAACAACTCAAGACCACGAGCAGTACACAGCCTTCGGCTCCTGTGACCATGGGGCCGGCAACCGAGGAGAAGAGATCAGATGACGGAGCTTTCGATCCGTCCGGAGGAGATCCGGGACGCGCTGGACAACTTCGTTCAGTCCTATGAGCCCGGCACGGCCTCCCGCGAAGAGGTCGGCCGCGTCACCGACGCCGGTGACGGCATCGCTCACGTCGAGGGTCTGCCCTCGGCCATGACCAACGAGCTGCTGCAGTTCGAGGACGGCACCCTCGGCCTCGCGCTCAACCTCGACGTCCACGAGATCGGCGTCGTCATCCTCGGTGACTTCTACGGCATCGAGGAGGGCCAGGAGGTCAAGCGCACCGGCGAGGTCCTCTCCGTGCCGGTCGGCGACGAGTTCCTCGGCCGTGTGGTCAACCCCCTCGGCCAGGCGATCGACGGCCTCGGCGAGATCACCACCTCCCAGCGCCGCGCCCTCGAGCTGCAGGCCCCCTCGGTCATGCACCGCAAGTCGGTCCACGAGCCGCTGCAGACCGGCCTGAAGGCTGTCGACGCGATGACCCCGATCGGCCGCGGCCAGCGCCAGCTGATCATCGGCGACCGCCAGACCGGCAAGTCCGCCGTCGCGGTCGACACGATCATCAACCAGAAGCAGAACTGGGAGACGGGCGACCCGGAGCAGCAGGTCCGCTGCATCTACGTGGCCATCGGCCAGAAGGGCTCGACCATCGCGGCGGTCCGCGGCACCCTCGAGGAGGCCGGCGCGCTCGAGTACAC
>DASULG010000072.1:0-7542 GCA_036278335.1 Pedococcus sp. | reverse complement strand
AGGAGTTCGCGCGGCAGTACCTCCAGGGCGAGCTCGAGGTCGAGCTGACCCCGCAAGGCACCCTGGCCGAGCGGCTGCGCGCCGGCGGCGCCGGCATCCCCGGCTTCTACACGATCACCGGCTCCGGCACCCAGATCGCCGAGGGCGGCCTGCCGTGGCGCTACAACACCGATGGCTCGGTCGCGGTCGCCTCGCCGCCGAAGGAGACCCGCGACTTCACCGTCGACGGCGTCACCAAGACCTATGTGCTCGAGGAGGCGATCATCGCCGACTTCGGCCTCGTGCGGGCCTGGAAGGGCGACCGCCACGGCAACCTGGTCTTCCGCAAGAGCTCACGCAACTTCAACCCGCTCTGTGCCATGGCCGGCCGGGTCACCATCGCCGAGGTCGAGCACCTCGTCGAGCCCGGCGACCTCGACCCCGACGAGGTGCACCTGCCCGGCATCTACGTCCAGCGGGTCCTGCCGCTGACCCCGGAGCAGGCCGCCGAGAAGCGCATCGAGCGGCACACAACCCGACCCAGGCCAGAGGCCTCGACCGAGAGCATGGAGGCCTGAGCCATGGCCCTGACCCGCGAGCAGATGGCGGCCCGCGCCGCCGAGGAGCTCTCCGACGGCTCCTACGTCAACCTCGGCATCGGCCTGCCCACCATGGTCCCCAACTACGTGCCCGACGACGTCGAGATCGTCCTGCAGTCCGAGAACGGCATCCTCGGCGTCGGCGCCTACCCGTACGACGGCGAGGAGGACCCCGACCTCATCAACGCCGGCAAGGAGACGGTGACGCTGCGCAAGGGCGCGTCCTTCTTCGACTCCGCGACCTCCTTCGGGATGATTCGCGGCGGCAAGGTGGACGCAGCGATCCTCGGCGCCATGCAGGTCTCGGCCAAGGGCGACATCGCCAACTGGATGATCCCCGGCAAGATGGTCAAGGGCATGGGCGGTGCCATGGACCTCGTCCACGGCGCCAAGAAGGTCATCGTCCTGATGGAGCACAACGCCAAGGACGGCTCCTACAAGATCGTCGACGAGTGCTCCCTGCCCTACACCGGCCGCGGCGTGGTGCAGCGCATCATCACCGACCTGTGCGTCTTCGACGTCACCGACTCCGGACTCGTCCTGCGCGAGCTCGCTCCCGGCGTCACCGAGGACGAGGTGCGCGAGAAGACCGAGCCGCAGTTCACGACCGAGCTCGTCTGACGCCTGCGCGCAAGGGGGTGCAGGTCCGCTGGGACCTGCACCCCCTTCCCGTATGCCGGTTCCGGCGTGCTGCGCGGCTTGCGTCAGGCCGGGCGGACCGGCGTGCTGGGCTGCGCGGCCGGGCGGGCCGGCGTGCTGCGCGGCTTGCGCGGCTTGCGCGGCCCGCCGGCGTCAGGAGTTCTGCGCCTGCACCAGGCGCGCGGCCGGAACCGAGGCGGCCCCGCCCACCGCGACCACGGTCTCGAGCTGCGGGGTGGTCTGGAAGACGGCCAGGGTCGCCTCCGGGACGGCGGTCGGCGCGGTCAGCACCATCAGCCGCTTCAGGCTCCCCGCCGCGAGCGAGTCGGCCAGGGCCGCATTCGCCCCGGAAGTCATCACGATCTCGTTCGGCAGCGAGAAGCGCGGCCGGAAGTACGTCGCGACGTTGGCGGCGACCTCGTAGCGACTGGCTCCGCCGTGGCGGCGCACCGTCATCGAGCGGGTACCGGTCAGGTACGACTCCACGGCCGGGCCGACTGATGCCTCCCCACCGACGATGTGGGCGATGGTGGCGCCCGTCGCGTCCAAGGCGCCGAGGGTCTCCGCCGGCACCGAGTCGCGGTAGCTGAGCAGGATCGGGTAACCCAGGGCCGAGGCCGGGCCGGACGCACCGAGGGCGTCGGCGATGGCCGTGCCAGAGGCGACGATGACCGTGCTGACCGCGTGCCGGGCCTTGATCTGCTTCGCGACGTTCTCGGCCACCTCGTAGCGGCTGGCGCCGGAGATCCGCGTCACGGCGAGCCCGGCGTAGCGCTGCTCGAGCTGGGTGCGAACGGCCTCGGAGACCGAGCCGGCGCCCCCCACGATGTAGACGGCCTTCAGCGACGCCTTGCGCCGGTCGAGCTCGGCCACCGTCGGCGCGGGAAGAGCACCCTTGGCGGTCAGCAGCAGCGGGCCGTCCACCGCCGCCGACAGCGGGCCGGAGACGGAGGCGTCGAACACCGCGGCCGACTCGCCACTCGCGATGACCGCTGAGGTGGCGGAGACGCTGATGCGCTTGGCCACGTTGGCGGCGACGTCGTACCGGTTGGCGCCGTCCACCCGGCTGACGAGGTGGCGCACCCACGTGGCCTTGAGCCCGAGACGGCTGCGCAGGCTCTCGCCGTCGATGGAGGCCTTGGCGCCGGCCGCAGAGGTTGCGGTGGCGACGTCCACGCCGTTGCCTGCGGTGCGGTCGCGCAGGTCGAGCCTGGCGACGTCGGACAGGCCGAAGGCGGAGGCCAGCGAGGCCCCCGTGATGGCGGTGCGCCAGGAGGCGTTGGGGTTGCTGGACCTCAGGCTCCACGGGTCGGAGACGCTGCGCAGGTAGGGCAGCGGCGTCCCGCCCCAGACGTCCTCGTTGTTCTGCGTGCGCCCCCCACTCGACGAGGAGTAGAAGGCCTGGATGATCGACCCGCCGTAGCGGGTGACATAGCCGGTGGTGGTCGTGCCCGTGCCCCGGACGGCCTGCTGCCAGCCGCTCCAGTAGGGCAGGTCGCCGGCGGACGGGTAGCCGCCGTAGACCTGGCTGCGTGTGTCGTCGAAGAGGTGGCACTTGCACGAGTCCTTGTAGGACGCGCTGAGCGCGTAGCCGCGGGCTGCGGCCGCCTGGGCCTTCTTCGCCTCCAGCGGCCAGGACCAGGGCACCTCGCGCAGGTAGTCGAGGTACTCGTCGTGCACCCGCACCTTGTTGGTCACCTCGAGCGTGGACGCCGAGGACGACGGCCAGACCACGAGGGTGCCGGACTTGTACTTGGTGCCGTCGACGTCGAGCAGGGTGCGCCCGTCGTTCCAGGTGGCCTGGATGTAGGTGCCCGTCAGGGTGGTGACCGGGGTGCACGAGGTGCACGTGGCCTTGGCGCTGCTGCCGCTGCGGACCACCGTCACCGTGGCCCCCACCGTCCCGCTCATCACGGCGGTCGTGCCGCCGGCTGTGAGGCGGATCGCCCCGCCCCCGCTCGCGAGCGCGGAGGTCGTCAGCGAGGTGGTGCTCACGCCGTTGCGGAGGTTGACCGAGATCACGGCGGTGTCCGCCACGGCGTCGTAGGTGGTGCCGGTGTAGTAGTGGCCCAGGATCTGCGCGGCGGTGTAGCCGTCGCGGGCCATCTCCATGGCGCCGTACTGGCTCATGCCGATGCCGTGGCCCCACCCGGCGCCGCGGAACACCCAGTCGGGCCCAGCCGCTGCGGTCGCGGCGGTGACCCCCTCGGCACTGGAGCCGCCGGAGCCGCTGGAGCCGGGACTCGAGCTGCTGCTCGGTGCGAACCGCGGCTGGTTCGCCCCCCAGGAGGACGGTTCACCGGGTGCCGAAGGGGCCGGCAGGGCAGCCGTCACCCCTGGGTCTGTCGCCGGGGCAGGCCCTGCCGGAAGGGTCGCCCCCGCCGCCGTGCCGCACGCCAGGACCGCGCCGAGGATCCCGGCAGCGAGTGGCGTGCCGCATCCCCTCATCACACCTCGTCTCACTTGAGCGCCGCCTGCTGCACCCGCCCGGCGACCCGGTCCGGCACGCTCGCCGACCCCCCGAGGACGGTCACCTTGCTGAGGTCGGGCGAGGTGTCCAGCCACGAGGCGACCGGCGCGGGCACCACGAGGCTGTTCACATACAGCGTAGGCCTGCCGAGCTGGCCGCCCGAGAGCGTGTCAGCGAGCGCCGTCTGCACCCCGGAGGAGACCAGGACGCTGCTGACGGGGATCTTGCCCCTCGCCCACGAGGCCACGCTGGCCGACACCTCGTAGCGGCTCTGGCCACCCAGCCTGGTCGGCGACGGGAGCTGGTTCATCACCGAGTCCGGCACCGTCGCCGTGCCGCCGGCCACCACGGTGCGCTGGGCACCCACGGTCTTGAGGACCTGGGCCGTCGGGGCGGGGACGTAGCTGTCGGTGACCAGGACGATGGGCCTGACCAGATCGGCTGCCGGCCCCGATAGGACGAGTCCGTCGGCGATCGCCGCAGGACGCCCGCTGGCCACCATGACGTCGGGGCTGCTGGGCGCGAGCGCCCGGGCGACGTTGGCGGCCACCTCGAACCGGTCCACCCCGTCATAGCGGGTGACGGCGGTGATGCCCAGCGCGCGCAGCTGGGTCACGACGTTGGTCGAGATGGACCCGGTGCCGCCCACGAGGAAGGCGGTGGTCGCCTTGCGCCTGGTGATCTCGGCGCTCACCTCCGGCGGCAGCGTCGAGGCGTAGGTCAGCAGCAGCGCCGCCTTCTTGGAGCGGGCCAGCGGGCCGCTGACGAGGGCGTCGCCCATCGCGGCCTCGGTGCCGTTGGCCACGACGATCGTGGTCGCCGTGGGGCTCGCAAGGCGGCTGACAGCGACCGACACGGCATACCGGTTGGAGCCGCCGATGCGCTCGGGGCACAGCCCCTCCGGCGAGGTCGCGGTGGGCAGCACGGTGACGCGCACCGTCCACGGCGGGGCGTTGTTCAGGGTGCCGCTGCCGTTGGTGGCGGTCAGGGTCAGGTCGTAGGTGCCCGGACGGGCCCAGGTGCCGTCGGCGGACTTGCCGTCCCAGACGGCGGAGATGCCACCGGATGCGGTGCCCGTGCCGGTGAGCGTGCGCACCTGCGTCGTGGCACACGGGCTGGTGATCGCGACCTTCCAGGTGAGGGTCTTGGAGGCTGTCGCGGTCAGGGTCGCCCCCGCGGTGCCGTAGCTCCACGAGGTCTTCGACGCCCGGGGCGAGTAGAACATCGTGCCCTGCAGCGACCGGGCCGCGGAGCGGATGCCGTTGATCTTGGCGTAGAGCGCGTCCCCCGGGCACTCGGTGTTGTTGGAGCCGTCGTTGTAGTCGCGGTGCCCGGAGATGTTGCGGTAGGTGCGCGTCGGGTACCCGTCGGCGTCGGTCATGACGGTCGAGCCGAGCGGGTCGACGCGGTGCAGGCTGAGCTTCCACGCGTAGAGCCGGTTGTAGGCGGTCAGCATCGCCGAGGGGGGCGCGGTGGTGTTGAACGTGCCCAGCGCGGACATGGCGAAGGACTGGCTGTTGTAGCCGCCGGTGTGGGCCCCGATGACCGGCTTGTCCATGCCGCCGTAGCGGCCCTCCCACATGCGGCCGTACTTGTCGACGAGGAAGTTGTAACCGATGTCGTTCCAGCCCCGGCCGTTGACGTGGTACGCGTAGATGCCGCGGATGATGGCCGGCACGTCGGCCTGGGTGTAGCTGTTCGACCCCGCGGTGTGGTGGACGAAGCCCACCCGGATCGTCCCGTACTCGGGGTTCGCCCGGCGCAGGGCCTCGTTCGCGCCCCACTGGGCCCGGGTGTACACCGCCGGCCGCGACCCGGACGCCTGCGCGCTGGCCGCCGGCTGCTGCCCGACCGTGGCATCCGCCGGGGACGTCCCGGGGTCCACGAGGTCGAGCGCGAGGTCCTGCGGCGCGGCGGCGGCGCTGTCGACCCGCAGCTGCACGCCGTCGGAGGGCTCGACGATGAGCGGCTCAGTGCCGCCGCGCTCGTGGGCCGCCTCTGCCGTCCCGGGGTCGGGGGCGTGGCTGGCGTCGGAGTGGACCTCCTGCCACGTGCTCCAGGTGCCTGCGTGGCGGGTACGGACCCAGGCGGTGAGGTCGGGGGCGGCGCTGCCCCGCCACGTCACGCCGAGGACGCGGAAGGGTGCGGTTGAGCGCTCAGGGGTCATCGCGACCACGCGCGTGGGCGCCGAGGTCACGGATGGGCCGTCGGCGGCCGCGGGGACCCTCGGGGCCCGGGCGAGCGCGGCAGTGTCGACGCCCGAGACGGCGATCGACGTCAGGTGCGAGGGCACCGGCCGGGGCGCCGACCCCGAGGGCGTGATCACGGGCAGGGTTCCGACCACCCCGACCGCGAGCGCGGCCGCGCTGAGGCGGGCCAGGGAGAGGGTGAGCGGTCTCGCGGTGCGCATGGCGGTCCTCCGGGTCGGGGCTCCGGAAATGCTACGGGTCACATTCGGGCATCTGTCCCACCAGTCACACTGTTAACCGAATCGATACCCTCGCCTTACCTTAGTTTGAGGCGTGACGGAGGGGATGGCCTTTCGGGCCATCCCCTCCGTTGCGTATGCCGTGGCAGGCCTGCGCCTGACCGCGCTCTCGCTCAGCGCTGAGCGAGACCGATGACGCGGTGCGTCACGCCCTGGAAGCGCGCCGGGTCGGTGACCTGGCGGCCGTCGACGATGGCCTTCAGGCCGGGCAGGCCGGCGGGCTCGAGGTCGCGGTACTCGGCGTGGTCGGCCTGCACCAGGGCGGCGTCGACGGGCTCACCGAGGTGGTAGGCCTCGAAGCCGAGCTTGCCGAGCTCCTCGTCGGTGTACATCGGGTCGTGCACCAGCGCCGTGGCGCCGCGGGCCTTCAGTGCCGCGACCAGCGGGAAGACGCCCGAGAACGCCGTCTCCTTGACGCCGCCGCGGTACGAGGCGCCGAGCACCGCGACCCGCGCGCCGGAGAGGTCGCCGTAGGCGCCCTCGAGCAGCGTCACGGCGTGCTCCGGCATACCGGCGTTGGCCTCGCGGGCCGCGCGCACCACGGTCGCCTCGGGGTCGTTGAAGAGGTACAGCCGCGGGTAGACCGGGATGCAGTGGCCGCCGACGGCGATGCCCGGGCGGTGGATGTGGCTGTAGGGCTGGGAGTTCGAGGCGTCGATGACGGCGTGCACGTCGATGCCGTTCTGCTCGGCGAAGCGCGCGAACTGGTTGGCGAGGCCGATGTTGACGTCGCGGTACGTGGTCTCGGCGAGCTTGGCCAGCTCGGAGGCCTCGGCGCTGCCGAGGTCCCAGACGCCGTTGGGGCGCTCGAGGTCAGGGCGCTCGTCGAAGTCGAGGACGGCCTCGTAGAACTCGCGGGCCTTGGCCGCACCCTCCTGGCTGAGGCCGCCGATGAGCTTGGGGTACTTGCGCAGGTCGGCGAAGACCCGGCCGGTGAGGACCCGCTCGGGGGAGAAGACGAGGTGGAAGTCCTGGCCCTCGGTGAGGCCCGAGATCTTCTCGAGCATCGGCTTCCAGCGGGTGCGGGTCGTGCCGACGGGCAGCGTCGTCTCGTAGGAGACGAGGGTGCCGGGGGTCAGGTGCTCGGCGAGGGACTCGGTGGCGGCGTCCATCCAGCCGAAGTCGGGCTGCCAGGTCTCGTCGTTGACGAAGAGCGGCACGACCAGGACGACGGCGTCCGCTCCGGGGATCGCGTCCGCGTAGTCGGTCGTCGCGCGCAGCTTGCCGGCGGGCACCAGCTCCGCGAGGCGCTCGGCGAGCTCAGCCTCACCGGGGAAGGGCTCGCGACCCTCGTTGACGATGTCGACGACCTGCTGGTTGACATCGACACCCACGACCTCGTGGCCCTTGCTCGCGAACTGGACCGC
>DASULG010000071.1:0-18471 GCA_036278335.1 Pedococcus sp. | reverse complement strand
CGAGCGGCACCAACCTCATCGGCCTCGTCAAGCACCTCGCGTCGGTGGAGTACGGCTGGTTCTGCGAGACCTTCGGCCGCCCGACCGAGCCGCTCCCCGACGTCGACGCGGACCCCGAGGCCGACATGCGGCTGGCCCCGGGGGAGACGCCGGGCGACGTCATCTCCTTCTACCGCCGGGCCAGGGCCGCCGCCGACGCCGTCATCGCCGAGCTGGCGGTGGAGGACACCGGCACAGCCTGGTCGGGGGAGGAGGTCACGCTGCGCTGGGTGCTCGTGCACATGGTCGAGGAGGTGGCCCGCCATGCCGGGCACATGGACATCGTCCGCGAGCTCATCGACGGGGTGACCGGCGACTTCCCGATCCTGGAGGACGGCTAGGGGGTGCTCTCCTCGAGCGCCAGCCGGGCCGCCCGCGCGCGCCCGGGACGGCCCACGAGCGAGTCGAGCGTCAGCAGCAGCAGGGCGACCCAGACGATGCCGAAGCCGGTCCAGCGCGCGGTGCTCATGTGCTCGTCGAGCAGCAGGACACCACACAGCAGCTGCAGCACGGGGGTGACGAACTGCAGGAGGCCGACGGTGGTCAGCGGGACCCGCCGCGCGGCCGCCGCGAAGAGCAGCAGCGGCACCGCGGTGACCACTCCGGCCGCCAGCAGCAGCGCGGGGTGCACGGGAGGCTCGAGGGTGAAGGTCGTCTCGCCGCGGACCACGAGGAACCCCAGCAGCACGACGGCAACCGGGAAGAGCACCGCGGTCTCGGCCGCCAGCGAGTGCATCGCGTCCAGGCTCGCGCCGAGCTTCTTCTTGACCAGCCCGTAGCCGGCGAAGGAGCACGCCAGGCTCAGCGCGACGAGCGGGAACTGCCCGCCCACGGCACTGAGGTAGACCCCGGCCACCGCGCCGATGCCGACAGCGGCCCACTGCAGTGGGCGCAGCCGCTCGCGCAGCACGACCACTCCCAGCGCCACCGTGACGATGGGGTTGAGGAAGTAGCCCAGGGCCGCCTCGGTCGTGTGCCCACCGAGGACCGCGGCGACGTAGATGACCCAGTTCGCCCCGATGAGCAGGGCCGCCACCACCACCCCCAGGGCGAGCCGGGGACGGGCGAGCAGCTGCCGCGTCCAGGAGAGGTCGCGCCGCACGAGCAGGACGACGGCACAGAGCAGCAGCGTCCACAGGATGCGGTGCGCGAGGATCTCCCACGCGCCGGCCGGGCGCAGCGCGTGGAAGTACAGCGGGAAGACACCCCAGATGGCATAGGCGAGGAACCCGAACACCGTGCCGCGGCGGAGCTCCCCGGGGGCGTCGGGGGTCACCGGCCCGGGGCCATCAGGGGACGGTCCAGGTGTCTTTGCCGTGGATGAGGTTGTCGAGGTCGGCGTCCGTCGCCGGGCCGCCGCCGCCCATGACGGCCGCGTCGACCTGGGCCCGCACGAGGTCGTCGTAGGTCGGACGGGAGACGCTGCGGAAGACGCCCATGGGCACGTGCGTCATGTCGGGGGAGTCCAGCCGCGAGATGGCGAAGGCCTGGGACGGGTCGTCGGCGCCGGCGTCGTGCACCACGATGTCAGCGCCGTCGGCCTCGGCCTCGGGCACGAACGTCAGCGCCCCGCCCTGGCCGTGCACCAGGACCTGGCGCGCGCCCTCGGGTCCCAGATGCAGCGGCTCGCCGTCGACGAGCTGCACCAGGCGGGCCTCCTGCTGGGTGCGGTCCTTGATCAGGTCGAACGCGCCGTCGTTGAAGATCGGGCAGTTCTGGTAGATCTCCACCAGCGCGGTGCCCCGGTGCTCGGCCGCCTGCCGCAGGACCTCGGTGAGGTGCTTGCGGTCGGAGTCCATGGTGCGGGCCACGAACGTCGCTTCCGCGCCCAGTGCCAGCGAGACGGGGTTGAACGGCCGGTCCACCGAGCCGAGCGGGGTCGACTTGGTCACCGTGCCGAGGTTGGAGGTGGGCGAGTACTGCCCCTTGGTCAGCCCGTAGATCTGGTTGTTGAACAGCAGGATCGTGAGGTTGACGTTGCGGCGCAGCGCGTGGATCAGGTGGTTGCCGCCGATGGACAGGGCGTCGCCGTCCCCGGTGACGACCCACACCGACAGGTCGCCGCGGCTGGTTGCCAGGCCGGTGGCGATCGCCGGCGCGCGGCCGTGGATCGAGTGCATCCCGTAGGTGTCGAGGTAGTACGGGAAGCGGGAGGAGCAGCCGATGCCGGAGACGAAGACGATGTTCTCGCGCTTGAGGCCGAGGTCGGGCAGGAAGCCCTGCACGGCCGCGAGGATCGCGTAGTCGCCGCAGCCGGGGCACCAGCGCACCTCCTGGTCGGAGGTGAACTCGCGCTTGGTCTGCTTGGGGGCGTCCGGGGCCAGGTGCGGCACGGTCGCGGTGCCCACGGAGGGGGAGGTTCCCGGCATACCGAGGTCTGTGGTGCTCATCGGTTCACATCCTGTGCCGCGCCCACGATGGCGTCGGCGAGCTCGACGGTGGTGAAGGGCAGGCCGCGGACCTGGGTGAGCGACTGCACGTCCACCAGGTAGCGCGCTCGCAGCAGCATGGCGAGCTGGCCCATGTTCATCTCGGGGACGAGGACCCTGCGGTAGCCGCGCAGGACGTCCCCGGTGTTGGCGGGGAAGGGGTTGAGGTGGCGCAGGTGGGCGCGGGCGACCTTGGCGCCGGTGTTGCGCACGTTGCGCACCGCGGCTGCGATCGGGCCGTACGTGGAGCCCCAGCCGAGCACCAGGATCTCGGCCTCGCCGCTGGGGTCGTCGACCTCGAGGTCGCCGATGGTGGCCGCGATGCCCTGGACCTTCGCGGCCCGCAGGCGGGTCATCAGGTCGTGGTTGTCCGGGTCGTAGGAGATGTTGCCGGTGACGTTGGCCTTCTCGATCCCGCCGATGCGGTGCTCCAGGCCGGGGGTCCCGGGCACCGCCCACGGCCGGGCCAGGGTGGTCTCGTCGCGCAGGAAGGGTCGGAAGACCGGCTCGCCCTTCTCGTCGACGGCGTTGGCCTCGGTGGCGAACTCGACGGACAGGTCCGGCAGCTCGCGCACGGACGGCAGCCGCCAGGGCTCGGAGCCGTTGGCGAGGTAGCCGTCCGACAGCAGGAAGACCGGGGTGCGGTAGGTCGTGGCCACGCGGACGGCCTCCAGCGCCGCGTTGAAGCAGTCGGACGGCGAGCTCGGGGCGATGATCGGCACGGGCGACTCGCCGTTGCGGCCGAACATCGCCTGCAGCAGGTCGGACTGCTCGGTCTTGGTCGGCAGCCCGGTCGAGGGCCCGCCGCGCTGGACGTCGACGATGATGAGGGGGAGCTCGAGGGAGACGGCCAGGCCGATGCTCTCGGACTTGAGGGCGACGCCCGGGCCCGACGTGGTGGTGACCCCGATGGCTCCGCCGAAGCTCGCGCCCAGGGCCGCGCCGATGCCGGCGATCTCGTCCTCGCACTGCATCGTGGTCACGCCGTAGCGCTTGAGGCCTGAGAGCGTGTGGAGGATGTCCGAGGCCGGCGTGATGGGGTACGAGCCCAGCACCAGGGGCAGGTGGGCCCGGTGCGCCGCGGTCACCAGGCCGTAGGCGAGGGCGACGTTGCCCGTGACGTTGCGGTAGGTGCCGGCAGGCATCTTGGCGGGCGCGATCTCATAGGAGACGGAGAACGCCTCGGTCGTCTCGCCGAAGTGGAGGCCGGCGCGCAGGGCCGCGAGGTTGGCCTCGAGGATGTCGGGCCTGGAGCCGAACTTGTTATTGAGGAACCGCTCGGTCCCGGTCGTGGGCCGGTGGTACATCCAGGACAGCAGGCCGAGCGCGAACATGTTCTTCGCCCGCTCCTTGTCCTTGCGCGAGAGGCTGTCGAAGCCCGCCAACGCCTCCACCGTGATCGAGGTCAGGGCCACGGGGTGGATGTGCCAGGAGTCCAGCGAGCCGTCGTCGAGCGGGCTCTCGGCGTAGCCCACCTTGCCGAGGTTGCGCTTGGTGAACTCGTCGGTGTTGACGATGATCGTCGCGCCACGGGGCAGGTCGCGCAGGTTGGCCTTCAGCGCGGCCGGGTTCATGGCCACCAGCACGTCGGGCGCGTCACCGGGCGTGAGGACGTCGTGGTCGGCGAAGTGCAGCTGGAAGGAGCTGACGCCGGGCAGGGTGCCCTGGGGCGCGCGGATCTCGGCCGGGAAGTTGGGAAGCGTCGACAGGTCGTTGCCCAGCGCGGCGGTCTCGGAGGTGAAGCGGTCGCCAGTCAGCTGCATGCCGTCGCCGGAGTCCCCAGCGAAGCGGATGACCACCCGGTCTAGCTGCTGGACCGACTTGCTGCTCATGTTGTCCCCGCTACCCGTTTCTCGACAGTTCCGGTCGCGCCACCAAGCGCCAACGATTGTTCTTCCATGGTATGTCCGGTCTTGGTGACGTTTCTGTGGGACCCAGATTTCGGACACCCAGCCGGCTGACGAGGGGGCCGTTGGCCGCTTCCCCGCATGGCTGCGTGCGGGTGGATAGGCTGCGAGCGTGTCGCCCTACGTCGTCGTCGCAGCGGTGGTCCTGATCGGGCTGCTGCTCTTCGGCGCGGCGATGGGGGCACGGTCGCTGCTCGCACCCAAGGCCCCGACCCGGGCCAAGCTCACGACGTACGAGTCGGGGGTGGACCCGGTCGGCCAGGGCTGGGCCCAGACGCAGATCCGCTACTTCGTCTACGCCTTCCTCTACGTCATCTTCGCGGTCGACGCCGTCTACCTCTTCCCCTGGGCCCTCGTCGTACGCCAGGCCGACCTCGGCGCCGCCTCGCTGGTCGAGATCGCGGTGTTCATCGGGGTCCTCGTCATCGGCCTGGCCCACGCGGCCCGTCGCGGCCTGCTCCGGTGGTTCTGATGAGCGTCGACCTGCCCATGCCCCGTGTCGGCCCCGCGGCCGACTACGCGCCCCAGCCCATCCGGGTCGTCCTCAACTGGGGACGGCGCTACTCGCTGTGGGTCTTCAACTTCGGCCTGGCCTGCTGTGCCATCGAGTTCATCGCCGCGTCGATGGCCCGCCACGACTTCATCCGGCTCGGCGTCATCCCGTTCGCCCCGGGCCCGCGCCAGGCCGATCTCATGGTGGTGTCGGGGACGGTCACCGACAAGATGGCGCCGGCCGTGCGCCGCCTCTACGACCAGATGCCCGAGCCGAAGTACGTCATCTCCTTCGGTGCCTGCTCGAACTCCGGCGGCCCCTACTGGGACTCGTACTCCGTCACCAAGGGCGTCGACACGGTCATCCCCGTCGACGTCTACGTGCCCGGGTGCCCGCCCCGGCCCGAGGCGCTGCTCCAGGGCATCCTCCGGCTGCAGGAGAAGATCGCCGCGGAGACCCTGTCCACGAAGGGAATTCGGGCCAAGTATGCCGGGCACCGCCTTGCGAGCGCCGGCGAGCTCGCGCGTGGCCTGGTCCGCCGGCCGGCGGCGCCAACGCCGCAGCTCGCGCCCGCCGAGCCCGTGGCCGCGCCCGCCGAGACCGTGGCCCCGCCCGCCGAGCCGGGGCCGGCGGCGGAGGAGTCGAAGGCCGGCGACGATGCCTGACACCGAGAGGGTCGAGCGCCGCGAGGTGCCCTTCGCCGAGTGGGCGAGCGCGGTCGCGCAGGCGCGCGACGCGGCATACACGTTCTTCGACTGGCTCACGGCCGTCGACGAGACCGACGCCGAGGAGAACCCCGGGTTCGACCTCGTCTGCCACCTCATGGACGGCTCCACGCCAGCTGCCCTGCGCCGCGTCCTGATCCGCACCAGGGTCCCCGACGGCGCCCCGGTCCCGAGCATCACCGGCATCTTCGCGGGTGCGGCCTGGCACGAGCGCGAGACGCACGAGATGTTCGGCATCGACTTCGAGGGCTTCGACGACGGCACCGGGCTCGGCATCCGCCCGCTCCTGCTGCCCGACGGCTTCGAGGGCACCCCGCTGCGCAAGTCGTTCGTGCTCGCCGCCCGCGCCTCGAAGCAGTGGCCGGGCGCCAAGGAACCGGGCGAGAGCGAGCACACCAAGACCGCCGGCGGTCGCCGACGCGTCCAGGCGCCCGGCGTCCCGGGCCCGGAGTGGGGGCCGCGGTGAACGACGCCCTGGAGGTCACCCTCCGCTCGGTCGGGGTCCTGGCGGCGTTCCTCGTCCTGCCGCTGCTGGTCGGCCAGGCCGAGCACAAGGTCATGGCGCACATGCAGGGACGCCTGGGCCCGATGTATGCCGGCGGGTTCCACGGGTGGGCCCAGCTGGTCGCCGACGGCGTGAAGTTCGTCCAGAAGGAGGACATCACCCCGACCGCCGCCGACCAGCGGGTCTTCCGGTTCGCCCCTGCCGTGGCCCTGGTGCCCTACCTCGTCGCCCTCGCGGTCATCCCGCTCACGCCGTCGGTCGTCGCGGCCGATGTCCCCGCCAGCGCCCTCTTCGTCCTGGCCGTGACCGCGGTCGGCATCCTCGGCACCCTGATGGCCGGCTGGGCCAGTGCCAACAAGTACTCCCTGCTCGGGGCGATGCGCGCCGCGGCCCAGCTCCTCTCCTACGAGCTGCCGCTCGTGCTCGCGGTCGCGTCTGTCTGCCTCGCCGCCGGCTCCCTCTCCCTCGGCGGCATCGCCGCGGCCTGGTCGCCCTGGTGGCTGCTGTGGCAGGCGCCCGGCGCGGTGGTCTTCCTCATCGCCGCCGTCGCCGAGCTGCAGCGGCCGCCGTTCGACATGCCCGTCGCCGACGCCGAGATCGTCTTCGGCGCGTACACCGAGTACACCGGGCTGCGGTTCGCGTTCTTCCTCCTCTCCGAGTACGCCGGCATCGTCGTGATGTCGCTGCTGTTCTCGGTGCTCTACCTCGGCGGCTGGCAGGGGCCGTTCGCCGACCAGCTCGGGTGGGTCTGGACCGTCCTCAAGGGCCTCGTCATCGCCCTGCTGATCATCTGGATGCGGGTGGCCTGGCCCCGGCTGCGCGAGGACCAGCTGCAGCACCTCGCGTGGCTCGTCCTCGTGCCCCTCGCCCTGGCCCAGCTGGCCCTCACGGGCGTCTGGGTGGTGGTCGCGGCATGAGCGAGCCCGTGCGCAGGCCCGACGGCAGGCAGAAGTCCGGTGGCGCCATCCCCGGCCTGCTCAAGGGGCTGGCGACCACGGCGAAGACCCTCGGCCGACCCACCCACACCGCCGAGTACCCCGACGCCCCGCCCCACCTGCCGCCACGCAGCCGCGGCGTCATCGCGCTGACCGACGAGAACTGCACCTCCTGCATGCTGTGCGCTCGCGAGTGCCCGGACTGGTGCATCTACATCGACTCGCACAAGGAGACCATCCCGAGCCCCACGCCGGGTGGGCGTGAGCGGCAGCGCAACGTCCTGGACCGGTTCGCGATCGACTTCTCCCTGTGCATGTACTGCGGCATCTGCATCGAGGTGTGCCCGTTCGACGCGCTGCACTGGAGCCCGGAGTTCGAGTACTCCGAGCTCGACATCCGCGACCTGCTGCACGAGAAGGACCGCCTCGGCCAGTGGATGGCCACCGTCCCGCCGCCGCCGGCCCTGGACCCGGGCTCCGCCGAGGCGGGGGAGATCGCCGCGGCCAACAAGCCCGCCCGTGTGCCGCGCGCCGCCGCCCCCGCGACCTCGCGCCCGGCGGGAGCGGCCCGCGTCGCGCGCGAGCGTCCCACCCGGTCGGCGGCCCCGCCCGACTCCGTATCCACCGAGCCGCTTCCGACGGAGGAGAACCCGCCCACAACCGGCTCCCCGGGTACGGAGTCGGAGGAGGGGGAGGCGTGACCAGCCTCGACATCGCCTTCGCCGCGGTCGGGACGGTCGCGGCTGCCAGCGGCCTGCTCGCCGTCACCACCCGCCACGTCGTGCACGCGGCCCTGTGGCTCGTCGTCTGCCTCGGTGCGGTGGCCGGCTGCTACCTCGTCCTCGGCGCCGAGTTCGTCGCCCTGGTCCAGCTCCTCGTCTACGTCGGCGCCGTCGTGGTGCTGGTCCTGTTCGCCCTGATGCTCACGCGGGCACCCATCGGGCCGAACGACGAGGTCACCACCGGCGTGGCGCACCGCGCGGTGGCCGGGGTCCTGGGTGGGGCCGTCACCGGGCTGCTGCTCGCCGTGCTGCTGCCCGTCGCGGGCTCGGCGCGCGGGCGTCCCGGCACCACCAGCACGGCTGTCGCCGAGCAGCTGTTCGGCACCTGGGTGTGGCCCTTCGAGGCGCTCTCGCTGCTGCTGCTCGTGGCCCTCATCGCGGCCTTTGCCGTCTCCCGCATGGCCCGCGACGGGCACAACGCGTCCGCATCAGGGGCCGCGTCAGCGGTCGGGAGCGCGAGCGAGGCCCCGGCCGAGGAGGTCGCGCGGTGATCCACCTCGCCGGCCCCTACGCCCTGGCCGCCGTGCTCGCGGGCCTGGGCACCTACGGCGTCCTGGCCCGACGCAACGCCGTGCTCGTCCTCATCGGCGTCGAGCTGGTCCTCAACGCCGCCAACGTCCTCCTCGTGGCCACCGGGTCGGTCGGCGCCGACACCTGGCAGGCGGGGAACGTCCTGACCCTGTTCGTCATCACCATCGCCGCCGCTGAGGTCTGCGTCGCGCTCGCCGTGGTCCTGGCCGTCTTCCGGCTGCGCGGCGACATCGACCTCAGCCGGACGGCAGCCGGCCCTCCGCCGGAGCAGACCGAGCCGGCCCAGGCACCCCCACTGGCTGTGGAACCGCGCCGATGAGCCTTGCCGCGGCGCGCCTCGTCGTGCTCCTGCCTGCCCTCGCCGCGGCCGTGGGGCTGTTCCTGGCCCGCCGCGGCACCGGGGCGGCGCGGCTGGTGGCCGTCGGCTTCTCGCTCGCCACGCTGGTGGCCGCCCTGGCCGGCCTGGTGTCCGTCGGAGGCTCGAGCAACGTCCAGACGGCACGCACGCTCCCGGCCCTCGAGGCGGGAGCGCTCGAGGTCCCCCTCCTGCTCCAGACCAGCGCCCTGCCGGCCCTCGTCGCCGCCGTGGTCGCCCTGGTCGGCTGGGCGGTCCAGGCCTTCGCGGCCTGGTACCTGCGGGACGACGACCGGTACGGCGTCTTCGCCGCCACCGTCTCCCTGTTCTGCGCCGGCATGCTCCTCGTCGTGCACTCGGCCGACCTGGTCCTGACCTTCGTGGGCTGGGAGGTCATGGGCTGGTGCTCCTACCTGCTCATCGGCCACTGGAGCCGCAAGGAGAGCGCTCGCCGGGCCGCGCTCAAGGCGTTCCTCGTCACCCGCTTCGCGGACGTCGGCTTCCTGCTCGGCGTGCTCGCCCTGGCCTCGGGACCGGGCTCCACGGCCTACGCCAGGGTCCTGGCCTACTGGGCCCCGGCCGCCTGCCCCGACACGGGTGCCTGTGCCGCTCCGGGCGACGCGCTGCGGACCGTGGCGATGGTGCTGCTGCTCCTGGGCATCCTCGGCAAGTCCGCCCAGTTCCCCTTCCACGACTGGCTCCCCGACGCCATGGAGGGCCCGACCCCGGCGTCCGCGCTGATCCACGCGGCGACCATGGTGGCCGCCGGGACCTTCGTCATCGCGTCCCTGTTCGACGTGTTCGCCGCCAGCGAGGGTGCGCGCTGGGTCCTCGCGGTGAGCACCGCGATCACCATGGTCTGGGGCGCCGTGCTGGCCTTCGGCCAGAGCGACCTCAAGCGGCTGCTGGCCTACTCCACCGTCAGCCAGATCGCCCTGATGCTCTCCGCCCTCGCCGTGGCCCCCACAGACGAGGGACCGGGGGCCGGCGTCTTCCACCTCTACTCGCACGCCTTCTTCAAGGCGCTGCTGTTCCTCGCGGTCGGCTGGCTCAGCGTGACCGTGGGCGGCACCGCGGCGACGGTCATGCGAGGCGGTCTGCGCGGCCACCTCATCATCCGACCCGCCATGTTCGTCGGGCTGCTCTCCCTGGCGGGTGTGCCGCCCCTGGTCGGGTTCGTCTCCAAGGAGTACGTCCTGGCCGCCGCGGAGGCCGGCACCGTCCACGGGCAGGCGCGCTCCCTGCTCGTCCTGCTCGCGCTGCTGGTGACCGTGGCCCTGACCGCCGCCTACTGCATGCGCGCCTGGCTGGTCCTCGACAACCTCGGCGGGGCCGAGCCGGAGCGGCACGAGACCGACACCGCCACACCAGGGGTCAGGGCGGCCATCACCGTGCTGGCGGTGCTGACGGTCGTCGGCGGCCTGGTCGTCTTCTCCCCGTGGCTGGAGCTCCGCGGCGAGGTCGGCTGGTGGATGGCGCTCGTGTCGGTGCTCCTCATCGTGGGGGCGGCGCTCGCCGTGCGCGCCGTGTCCACACGCGCTGACGGTGCGGACCCGGCGGTGGCACTGGTGGGGCCGCGGATGCCGCGGTTCGACAGCGGCTTCGGCGCCGACCGTGTCTACGTCCGGGTGGTGGCGGTGCCGGTGCTGGCCCTGGCCCGGCTAGTCGTCTTCCTCGACCGGGACGTCATCGACGCCTACGTGCGGGGCAGCGCCGCCACCGCCCTGCTGACCGGGCGCGGCGGCCAGCGCGTGCACCGGGCCGAACGATCCTCGACCTCCCTCGTGTGGGTGGTCGCCGGCGTGGTCGCCGTCGCCCTGGCGGGGGTGGCGCTGTGGTGATCGCCCTCAGCCTCCTGGTGCCCGCAGCCACGGCGGTCTGGCTCCTGGGCGCCGGGCGCGCCCTGCCGCACCCCACGGTCAACCGGGTCTCGCTGGCCGCCTCGGTGCTCACGCTGGCCGGCGTCGTCGGCGCGGTCCTGACCCGGCCGTCCATCGACCGGTCGTGGGTGCCCTCGCTCGGCCTGCGCTGGCAGCTGGCCGTCGACGGCATCAGCGCGCCGCTGCTCCTCCTGACGGCGCTGCTCGGGGTCGCCGTCGTGGTCCACACCACCCGCCGCCCGCCCGAGGGGGGCACGTCCGCCGCCTTCCACGCCTGCCTGCTGTTCGTGGAGACCGGCGCCCTCGCGACGTTCTACGCCCGCGACGCGGTCCTGTTCTTCGTCGCCTTCGAGATCGTGCTCGTGCCGATGTGGGTGCTCATCACCCGGTTCGGCGACGCGCACCGGCCGGAGGCCCGTGCTGACGCGGGGGCCCGCTTCGTGCTCTACACGGTGCTCGGCTCCACCCTGATGCTGCTGGGCATCCTGGCCCTCGTCACCTCGGCGGGCACGGCCGACCTCGACGTCCTCGCCCGCGGCGACGGGTCTGGCATCCCCGAGCACACCCAGCTCCTGATCGCCATCGCCCTCGTCTCGGGCCTGGCCGTCAAGGTCCCGCTGTTCCCGGCGCACACCTGGCTGCCCCCGGCGCACACGATCGCGCCGACCGCCGGCTCGGTGCTGCTCGCCGCCGTCCTCCTGAAGATGGGCACCTACGGCCTGGTCCGCCTGCCCATCGCGGTCGTGCCGGAGGCCTTCGCAAAGCTGGCGCCGATCCTTGCGGTCGTCGGTGCGATCGGCATCCTCTGGGGAGGGCTCGCCTGCCTGGTGGAGCGCGACCTCAAGCGCCTGGTCGCCTACTCCTCGGTGGCGCACATGGGGTTCGTGGCCCTCGGGCTGGCCTCCGGCACCCAGACCGGCATGCAGGCCGCACTCTTCGCCAACGTCGCCCACGGCGTCGTCTCGGCGCTGCTGTTCTTCGTCGTCGGCGGCCTGAAGGAGCGGTGGGGCTCGGCCGACCTGACCGCTGCACGGGCCGCCCTGCGCGAGGTCAGCCCCCGGCTCGGGTTCGCCCTGATCGTCGGTCTGGCGGCCTCGCTGGGGCTGCCCGGCCTCGCGGGCTTCTGGGGCGAGTTCCTCGGGCTGTATGCCGTGTGGTCGCCGGCCGAGGGCCTGCCCCTGGTGGTCCTCCGGGGTGCCGCGGTCGCGGGTGCGCTCGGCACCGTGCTGGCGGCGGCCTACGCCCTGCGTGTCGCCCGGCTCGTCTGGGCGGGGGAGCGGCTCGAGCCCGTCATCGCGGACAGCAGGGGCGCCGAGTGGGCCGTCGTGGCCTCCCTGGTGGCTGCGGCGCTCGCGCTGGGGGTCCTTCCCCAGCTCCTGCTCTCCGCCACCGCTGACGCGGTGGCGGCCCTGGTGGGAGGCGGCGCATGACCGCGCTCGTGTCCCTTGACGCCCTCACCCTGGGGCCCGTGCTCGCGGTCGCGGCCGGCGCGGCGCTCGTCCTGCTCCTCGACGTCGTCGCCCCCCGCCTGAGAGGGGCTCACTTCGCGCTCGGAGCCGTCTCCCTGACCGCGGGCATGGCGCTGGCGGTGCCCGGCGCCCTGGGCTCCGAGAGCACCCCGCTGCGCACCCTCTGCCTCCCGGCGCCGGTGGGCGCCTGCTTCTACGAGGCCGGTCCCCTGGCCAGCGCCCTGCAGCTGGGCGCCCTCGCCTCGGCCCTCGTGGTGCTGCTGCTCGTCTGGCCGGCCGACCGTGCGCAGACCACGCAGCTCAGGGGCGGCCCGGCGGTGCTCGTCGCCCTCGTGCTGAGCGCCACCGCGGGGGCGGCAGCGGTGGCCGCGGCCCACGACCTCGGGTCCTGGCTGGTCGCCCTCGAGCTGGCAACCCTTCCCGCGATCGCCCTCGTGGCCCTGCGCGGGACCCGGTCTGCGGGCGCTGGTGCCCTGTCGCTGCTCACCACCTCCTTGGTCTCGTTCGCGATGGTGGTGCTGGGCGCGGCGCTCTGGCTCGTCGCCAGCGGCACCCCGGTGTTCTCCAGCGGTGCGGTCGAGCGCGCCCTCAGGGGCGAGGACACCCGCGCGGTCCTGCTGCTGGCGGTGCTCCTCCTCGTCGGCGGCCTGGGCTTCAAGCTCTCGCTGGTGCCGTTCCACGCGTGGACCCCGCAGGCGTATGCCGGCGGCACCGAGCCCGTCGCGGCGTTCCTCGCGGCGACGTCCAAGATCGCGGCCCTGGCCGCGCTGGTCGTCGTGCTGCGCCCTCTCAGCCAGATCGGTGCGCCCGTCCTGGTGGCGATCGGCGTGCTGGCCGCCCTCTCGATGACCGTGGGCAACGTGCTGGCGCTCGTGCAGGACGACCCGGTGCGCCTGCTCGCGTGGTCGACGGTGGCGCAGGCCGGCTGGGTGATCCTGCCCCTGGCGACCCTGTCCCCCGAGGGTCTGGCCGCCTCGGGGGGCTACCTCCTCGCCTACGCGGTCGCGACCCTCGTCGCCTTCACGGTCGTCACCATGGTCAGCGCGGCGGCAGCCCCTCGGGACCCCCGGGCGCCCGCCACCCAGGCAGCGCCCCACGGGCGCACGCTCGCGGCATACCGGGGGCTGTTGCGCACCAGGCCCCTGCTCGGCGCCGCCCTCGGCCTGGCCCTGGTCTCACTCGCCGGACTGCCGCCTGGCGTGCTCGGGCTCGTGGCGAAGGTGGTGGCCCTGCGGCCGGTCGTCGGCGAGGGGATGTGGGTGCTCGCCCTCGTGGCCGTCGCCAACGCCGTCATCGGGGTCGCCGTCTACCTGCGCTGGTTCGCGGTCCTGCTGCAGGAGCCGGAACCGACCCGTGGACCCGTCCCCAGGGCCGGTCGCGGCGCGGTCGCCGCGCTCACGCTCACCGGCACTGCCCTGGTGCTCACCAGCGTCGCCCCGCAGCTGCTGCTGGGCCTGCTGGCCTGAGCAGCGGGCGCGGAACGGGACGCGCCCCGTCTGCGTTGACGAGGCATGCACAACCACTTCAACGGGCTGAAGACCGCTGCGCTCTTCGGCGCCATCTTCGCCGTCCTGCTCGGCCTGGGCGCGGTCATCGGCAATGGCCGCTACATCTGGCTCTTCGCCCTCCTCGGCGTCGGCATGACGGCGTACGGCTACTGGAACTCCGACAAGCTCGCCATCCGCGCCATGCACGCCTACCCGGTCAGCGAGGCGCAGGCGCCCTCGATGTACCGCATCGTCCGCGAGCTCTCGACCGCCGCCGGCAAGCCGATGCCGCGGCTCTTCGTCTCGCCGACCCAGGCGCCCAACGCCTTTGCCACCGGCCGCAACCCGGAGAACGCCGCCGTCTGCTGCACCGAGGGTATCCTCGGCCTGCTCGACGAGCGCGAGCTGCGCGGGGTCCTCGGCCACGAGCTGATGCACGTCTACAACCGCGACATCCTCACCGGGTCGGTCGCGGCCGCCATCGCCGGTGTCATCACGAGCGTGGCGCAGATGCTCATGTTCGCCGGCATGTTCGGCGGCGGTGGCAGCGACGAGGACCGCCCCAACCCCATCGCCATGCTCGCGATGGCGCTGCTGGCGCCGTTCGCGGCGATGATCATCCAGATGGCGATCAGCCGCACGCGCGAGTACGACGCCGACGAGGACGGCGCGAAGCTGACCGGCGACCCGCTCGCCCTGGCCTCGGCGCTGCGCAAGCTCGAGCTGGGCACCGCCCGTGCGCCGCTCGCGCCCACGCCGGCGCTGCAGAACTCGAGCCACATGATGATCGCGAACCCGTTCCGCCCCCAGGACGTCTCGCGCTTCTTCTCCACCCACCCGCCGATGGACGAGCGGATCGCCCGCCTCGAGACGATGGCCTCCGGCTTCCGCGGCCGCTGAGCCGGGGAACCGCAGCCCGCACCGAGGGCCGCTGTGGCCGGCTGTTCCGGGGCCGGCCGCAGGCGTGCTACGGTTTACGCAAGTTGCAGTTGCAGTCCTCGCTTGAGAGTGGCCCGCCAGTGTGCGGGCCTTTTTCATCTACGGTCTTTCCGTGTCTGGGGTTTCAGAGCCGCAGCTTGTGGGCCCCGCATCCGCGGGTCTCACCGGCCAACAAGGAAAAGAGAGTCCCATGGCACAGGGAACAGTCAAGTGGTTCAACGCTGAGAAGGGCTTCGGCTTCATCGAGCAGGACGGCGGCGGCGCCGACGTCTTCGTTCACTACAGCGCCATCACCACCAGTGGCTACCGCTCCCTCGATGAGGGTCAGCGCGTCGAGTTCGACATCACCCAGGGCCCCAAGGGCCCGCAGGCGGAGAACGTCAGCGCCATCTGAGCAGACGCTCTGCTGGAGACAGCATCGCCAGAGCCCCCGGCCGATCGGTCGGGGGCTCTGCCGTGTGCCGCGCCTGACACAATCGGCCCCATGCGCTCCCTGACCCGGTCCGAGGCGCGGCGGCGCGCCGCACTGCTCAGCGTCACCTCCATGGAGGTGGACCTCGACCTCAGCCGGGGCGAGCACACCTTCGTCTCGACGACGACGATCCGCTTCAGGTGTGCCGAGCCGGGCGCGGCGACGTTTCTCGACCTCAAGCCGGTCGAGCTGACCTCCCTCACCCTCAACGGGAGCCCGCTCGACCCTGCCGGCCTCGACGACGGCCGGATCGGGCTCGAGGGCCTCGCCGAGGACAACACGGTGGTCGCGGTGGCGACCATGGCGTTCAGCCGCGACGGGCAGGGCCTGCACCGGGCGGTCGACCCCGCCGACGGCGAGCACTACGTCTACGGCCACCTGTTCCTCGACGCCGCGCCGGGCGTGTTCGCCTGCTTCGACCAGCCCGACCTCAAGGCCCCGTATGCCGTGTCCGTCACCGCCCCGGAGGCCTGGCAGGTCATCGGCAACGGAGCGGCCACGCAGGTGCGTCCGGGGCGCTGGCAGCTGGCGACCACCCAGCCGCTGGCCACCTACTTCGTGACGGTCTGCGCGGGGCCCTACGCCTCCGTGCGCAGCGAGCACGACGGCATACCGCTCGGCATCCATGCCCGGGCCTCCCTGCGCGAGCCGCTGGAGCGGCAGGCCGAGCAGATGCTGGAGGTCACCCGCGCCAGCTTCGACTACTACCACCGCCTCTTCGGCATCCGGTATCCCTTCGGTGAGTACCACCAGGTCTTCGTCCCCGAGTTCAACGCCGGCGCGATGGAGAACCCCGGCTGCGTCACGTTCCGCGACACCTACGTGTTCCGGGGCGCCGCCGCCCGGGACGAGGTGCTGACCAGGTCCAACACCATCGCCCACGAGATGGCGCACATGTGGTTCGGCGACCTGGTGACCATGCGGTGGTGGGACGACCTGTGGCTCAACGAGTCCTTCGCCGAGTACATGGCGCACCGGACAACGGTCGACGCCACGGAGTTCACCGAGGGGTGGGTGGACTCGACGGTGGCGCGCAAGATGTGGGGGTATGCCGCGGAGCGCACCCCCTCGACCCACCCCGTGGCCGGGGGAGCAGCGCTCGACGCGCAGGCCGCGCTGCAGGACTTCGACGGCATCTCGTACGCCAAGGGAGCCGCGACGTTGCGCCAGCTCATCGCCCACATCGGCGACGAGGCCTTCATCGCCGGCGTGGGCGCATACCTGCGCGAGCACGCCTACGGCAACGGCACCCTGGGCGACTTCCTGGGGTTCATGGAGCGCGCCTCGGGCAAGGATCTCGGCGAGTGGAGCGAGGCCTGGCTGCTCACCGCCGGCCTCGACGTCATCGCGGCCGACCAGGGCTCGGGCGTCGTGACCCGGGAGGTGCCGGAGGCGTTCCCCGCGGACCGGCCGCACACCCTCGACGTCGCCGGGTTCACCGGGTCCGAGGAGGTCTTCCGAGTGGCGGCGACGCTGGTCGGCGACCGCACGGAGGTGCCCGCTCTCACGGCAGCGCCGCGTGCCAGGCTCGTCGTGCCCAACGCCTCCGACCTGACCTGGGCGACCGTCGCCCTGGACGCCGGCACCCTGGCGGCGGTGCCGAGTGGCCTGGCGCAGGTGCCGGACGCGCAGGCCCGCGCGGTGCTGTGGGCTGCCCTCATCGACGGGGTGTGCCTCGGCACCCTCGACCCGCGCACCGTGGTGGAGACCTTCGGGAGCGCCTGGCCCAAGGAGAGCAACGAGTCGGTGCTCAACCGGATCGCCACCGCAGTCCTCGGCCGGGTGGTCACCACCTTCCTGCCCCAGGCGGAGCAGTCCGGGGCCCGGGCGGTCATCGCCGGGGCTGCTGCCGAGCTGCTGCACTCCAGCGAGCCCGGCACGACGCGAGCCCTGCTCGCCGCCCGGTTCCTCGCCCGCAGCTCGTCCGACGAGGAGCTGCTGCGGCGCTGGGCGGCCGGGGACGGGCTGCCGCCTGGCCTGGAGGGCGACTCGGACTTCCGGTGGCTGGTTGTGCGCAACCTCGCCGGCCGGGGCCTGGTCGACACGGGCTACGTGGAGGAGGTGCGCTCCCAGGACGACACCCTTGCCGGGCTCCTGGGCTCCCTCTCGGCGCGCGCGGCGATGCCCGGTCCGGACGCGAAGTCCTGGGCGTGGGAGGAGCTCACGGCCAACCGCGAGCGCTCCAACTACGAGCTCAAGGCGCTCGCCGCCGGCTTCTGGGTCGAGGACGACCTCGACGTCGTCCGCGGCTATGTGCCCCGCTACTTCGCCGAGGTCCCGCAGATGGCGCAGTGGGTGGGAGCTGACGCTCTGGGCCGGGTGGCCACCCTCGCCTACCCGCGGCGCGTCGTCGAGCAGGCGACCGCCCACGCGAGCGCGGCCGCGCTCGCCGGTGGTGGCGGTCACCTCACCCCTGCCGTGCGGCGCTCGATCGTCGACGCCGACTCCGAGCTGCGCGAGGCGCTGCGCTCGCGGGCGGTCTTCGGCTGAGGCGTCGCCAGGCCGCTGTCGGGGGCCTCGCCTAGCGTGGGTCCATGGCCACTGTTGCGCTGTTCCACTCGGTCCTCGGCCCCCGCGAGGGGGTCCACGACGCCGCCGCGCTGCTGCGCGAGCGCGGGCACACGGTGCAGGTCGTCGACCAGTACGACGGCCGCACCTTCAACGACTACCAGAGCGCCGCCGCCTTCGCCGAGTCCATCGGGTACCCCGCGCTGATGCAGCGCGCGCTCGACGCGAGCACCGCGATCCCGGGCCGGTTCGTCACGGCGGGGTTCTCCAACGGGGCGGGCATGGCGGAGTTCGTGGCCGCCTCGCGCCCTTCCGACGTCGCCGGTGTCCTCATGTTCTCCGGCGCGCTGCCCCTGGCGATGGTGGGCGAGCAGTGGCCCTCCGGCGTCCCCGCCCAGATCCACTACGCCCTCGACGACCCGTTCCGCAACGAGGCGTGGGTCGCCTCGGTCGCCGAGTCCGTCCGGGAGTCAGGAGGGATGTGCGAGGTGTTCGAGTACCCAGGGGCGGGCCACGTCTTCACGGACGCGAGCAAGACCGACGAGTTCCAGCCCGAGGAGGCGCGGCTGCTCTGGGAGAGGGCGCTGGCGTTCCTGGCACGGGTCGACGCCGACGGATAGAGCTCTCCCGCCGGGCGCCCCGGGCCGCTGCGCGGTCAGGGCCGGGGCGAGGGGCGCTCGGCGCCGCGGACTGCGAGCTCGGGGTGGTTGCCGGGCTTGGGGTCGTTGTGCGCGCCCTGCGGGCCGCTGTCCCCGTCGCACGAGGCGCCGGGCTCGTTGCCGGCCAGGTTCCAGCCCGGGACGTGGTCCTTCTTGTTCGCGATCTGCCGTGGTCTCATCGCGCGCCTCCTCCGGGACGACCGAGACGGCACCGGGCGCGGACTGCTGCGCCCGGTACCTACTGTCTCAACGTCTGCCGGCCAGAGCCGGTGCCGGTGCCGGCAGGAGGGTTGTCGTGCTATTCGTCCTGTCCGGCCGAGCCGCCCTGGCCACCGCCGGACGAGGGAGTCTCGCCA
>DASULG010000070.1:0-4297 GCA_036278335.1 Pedococcus sp. | reverse complement strand
GGGGCGGCAGCCTCGGCCTCGGGAGCAGCAGCCTCCGGGGCGGCAGCCTCGGCCTCGGGAGCAGCAGCCTCCGGGGCAGCAGCCTCGGCCTCGGGAGCAGCAGCCTCCGGAGCAACCTCGGCCCCAGCAGCGGCAGGCGCGTCGGCGGCAGCGGTCTCGCCGGCCTCAGGGGCAGCGGACTCGGCAGCCTGGGCAGCCTGACCACCGAGCAGCTCGCGCTCCCACTCGGCGAGCGGCTCGTCGCCGGCGACAACGCCCTCGGCCTGCTCACCGGACTTGCCGGCGGAGCGGGACATGAGGCCGTCGGCCACGGCGTCGGCGATCACGCGGGTCAGCAGGGTGACCGAGCGGATGGCGTCGTCGTTGCCCGGGATCTTGTAGTCGACCTCGTCCGGGTCGCAGTTGGTGTCGAGGATCGCGATGACCGGCAGGCCGAGCTTGCGGGCCTCGTCAACGGCGAGGTGCTCCTTCTTGGTGTCCACGATCCACACGGCCGAGGGGACCTTGGCCATGTCGCGGATGCCGCCGAGGGTCTTCTCCAGCTTGCCCCGCTCGCGGTTGAGGATGAGGAGCTCCTTCTTGGTGCGGCCCGAGCCGGCCACGTCCTCGAAGTTGATCTCCTCGAGCTCCTTCAGGCGCGTGAGGCGCTTGGAGATCGTCTGGAAGTTGGTGAGCATGCCACCGAGCCAGCGGTGGTTGACGTACGGCATCCCGACGCGCGTCGCCTGCTCGGCGATGGGCTCCTGGGCCTGCTTCTTGGTGCCGACGAACAGGATCGAGCCGCCGTGGGCGACGGTCTCCTTGACGAACTCGTAGGCGTTGTTGATGTACGTCAGCGACTGCTGTAGGTCGATGATGTAGATGCCATTGCGCTCGGTCATGATGAAGCGCTTCATCTTGGGGTTCCAGCGACGGGTCTGGTGCCCGAAGTGGACGCCGCTCTCGAGGAGCTGGCGCATGGTGACGACGGCCATGCCGTGTTCTCCTATGTGTCGTTGTCAGTTGCCTCGCGGCGGCTGCTCGCTGCCGCGACCTGGCGCCTGCATACGCACCCCACCGGCATACGGCCGGACTGCTGTGGTGCGCCCCGCGTTCGGAGGATGACCTCGTCACACGGCGGAAGACGCGCGAATTCGGCCCCATGCACAGTGGGCACACGGAACCTCGGCCAATCCTACGGCGTGCCGCGCGTGCTTGGGAAATCCGCTTCTGGCTGGCGGGAACGGGCCTCGAGGCTCTCGAAGAGGTCGACGTACTGCGTGAGGTGCCGGTCCCCGAGATAGCGGTCCATGACCCGCGATCGGGCCCCGGTGCCGAGCATGCGGGCGTACTCCTCGTCGGTCAGGACCTCCTGCAGACACCTGACGAAGGTCACGAGGTCCTGGGGGTCGTCGATGAGCAGACCGCTCTCGCCGTGCACGATCTGGTCCTGGATCCCGCCCACGGCCGAGGCGACCACCGGCCGCGCCTTCCACATCGGCTCGGTCACGGTCAGCCCGAACCCCTCGACGAGGCTCTTCTGGACCACGACCGCCGCTCGCCGCTGCAGGCAGTTGACGAGGTGCGCGTTCTCGTCGATGTCGTCCATCGGCAGACAGGCCAGGTGCACTCTGGCGCGTGTCGCGGGGGGCAGCGCCTCCCACAGGCCGTGGCACTCCCGCAGCACCTCGGCGCCCTCGGGGTCGTCGCTGACCCCCGCGACGTCCGGCCCGACCAGCATGAGGTGCACGTCGGGCGGCAGCTGGTCGAGGTGCACCGCGAACGCCGTCAGCACGCCGGCCATGTCCTTGAGCCGGTCCCAGCGGCTGACCTGCAGCACCAGGCGGGCGCCTCGCCTCACCGGCCCCCCATCCAGGAGCAGCCGCCGGTGGCCCCGGACACGGCCGGTGCTGCCGTCACGACGGGTGAACTCGAGGCTGCCGCGGTTCCTGCCGGTGTCCACGAGGGCGGCCTCGCGCAGGGCTGCGTCGACATCCGCCGGGCTCAGCTCGGTGTTCTTGGCGCTGAAGGGGTCCAGCGAAGGCGGGATGACCCACAACCGCTCAGCCGGGACCCAGTCCGGGGCGTACACGCGGCGCGAGAAGATGAACGCGCCCACTTCCTCGATGTGCGGCCGCAGGAAGGCCCAGCCCGCGTCGGTGAGCGGGGTCTGGGTGTCGCGGCCGATGTGACAGCGCCACACGACATGTGCGCCCCGGTCGGCCAGCATGCGCGCGAGCCCGGCGGTCTGGGGGTCGTGCAGCAGGATGATGTCGCCTGGGCTCACCATGGGCCCCAGCACGGCGGCGTTGCGCTCGAGGACCTCGATGTAGTGCTTCTGCTCGTCGATGCCCAGCGGGCCGCCGTCACCCGCCATCCCGTGCAGCACGTTGTGGAGGCGCTTGGTGATGGTGAAGAACTCGGGGTCTCCACTGAGCACGAGCCAGCGGGTCGTGACCCCGGCGCCACGGCTGTAGGCGAGCAGGGCCTGGAGCATCTCGGCCACCCCGCCGCCGCGGGAGGTGGCGTTGACGTTCCAGACGGTGCGCCCCGCCAGCAGGGCCCGTGCGCGCTGTGCGTAGCCGGCCAGGCGCTCCGCACGGACAGGGCTGAGGAGGCCCGCCAGTCGGTCCAGCGGGATCGCGTCGACCTCGACCTCCCTCACGCTACTCATGCTCCCACGCGTCGGTGCGCCCCGTCCGCGGTTCCCGGGCCGCTAGCCTCGCTGCCATGACGACCCCCCTCGTGGCGCGGATGCGGGACTTCGGGACGACGATCTTCGCGGAGATGTCGGCGCTTGCCGCCGGGACCGGGGCGATCAACCTCGGCCAGGGCTTCCCCGACACCGACGGCCCACCGGAGATGCTCGAGGCGGCCCGGGAGGCGATCGCGACCGGGCGCAACCAGTACCCGCCCGGTCCGGGTGTTCCCGAGCTCCTCGACGCCATCGCCGCGCACCAGGCGCGCTTCTACGGCATACAGCTCGACCCGCGCTCGCAGGTGCTGGTGACGGTGGGCGCCACCGAGGCCATCGCCGCCACCGTGCTGGCGTTGTGCGAGCCCGGTGACGAGGTGGTGACCTTCGAGCCCTACTACGACTCGTATGCCGCCACCATCGCCCTCGCGGGCGCGGTGCGCCGCACGTCCGTGCTCCGGTTTCCCGACTTCGCCGTGGACGAGGCCTCGCTGCGGGCCGCCTTCTCCGCGCGGACCCGGATGGTGCTCCTCAACACCCCGCACAACCCCACCGGCAAGGTCTTCACCCGGGCCGAGCTCGAGCTCGTCTGCGAGCTGGCGCGCGAGCATGACGCCTGGGTGGTGACCGACGAGGTGTACGAGCACCTCCTCTTCGACGGCCTGCAGCACGTGCCAGTGGCCACGCTGCCGGGGATGGCCGAGCGCACCCTGACCATCTCGTCGGCGGGCAAGACGTTCTCAGCGACGGGCTGGAAGGTGGGCTGGGTGAGCGGGCCGGCCGAGGCGGTCGCGGCGGTGCGAACCGTCAAGCAGTTCCTCACCTATGTGGGCTCGGGTCCGTTCCAGCCCGCGGTCGCGCTTGCCCTGGGGCTGGGGGACGAGGTGTATGCCGGGCTGTCCGGTTCGCTGCAGGCCAAGCGGGATCTGCTGGTGTCGGGCCTGCAGGCCGCGGGGCTCGAGGTGGCCGTGCCGTCCGGGACGTACTTCGTGGTCGCGGATGCCGCGCCGCTGGGCGCCGTGGACGCGCTGGAGTTCTGCCGTCGGCTGCCCTCAGTCGCCGGTGTGGTCGGCGTGCCCGTGTCGGTCTTCCACGACGACCCCGAGGCCGCCAGGACGCTGGTCCGGTTCGCCTTCTGCAAGGCCGACGGCGTGCTGGCCGAGGCGGTCAGCAGGCTGGCTCAGGCCGGCCGTGAGCGCTAAGCGCTGAGGGCTGCTGAGCGCTGGGGCTGGGGCTGCGGGACCCGTTCAGGCGACGCGCCGGTCGCTGTTCCGCTCGTCGTTCCCGGCCCCGGGGACGTCAGTCACCGTGATGGACTCCCACAGGAAGAAGGCGGCGTCGCAGAGGGTGCAGCAGAGCTCGCCGCTGCGGTCGACGGGCACGAGGATCTGCTCGCTCGCACAGTCGGCGCAGCGGCCCAGAACGCCAGTCAGCAGCAGGTCGGCTTCGGTCTCCATGTCCACCACGGTGCCAGACGGGTCCGACATCGCCGGCCTGCCACGCCGCCCCACTGCGCCTGAGGTCACATTGCCCGAACCCGTGTGAGCACGGGCCGTCCGCCGGGGCGAGCCCTCGCTGGCCAACGGGCCGGAGCCGTTCGTGGCCAACGGGCCCGAGCCGTTG
>DASULG010000069.1:0-3644 GCA_036278335.1 Pedococcus sp. | reverse complement strand
GTCCTCGTGCCGGACGTCCTCACGCGCGGCGTACTGCGCCATCCGCACGGCCTGGACCGCCGTGAGCGCGTTGATGGCCCGCTGGCAGGCGCGGACGTCCTCGGTGAGCTCGTCGTCGCTGGGCCTGACGGTCTCAGTGCGGAGCGCCTCGAACTCCGCCCGCGCCAGCGCGGCCGCTTCCTCCAGTCGATCGAACATACGTTCGAGAATACGGGAGAGCACTGACACTGCGGGTGCGCCGAGGGGCCCGCCCCACCGGCCCGCCCACGGGCGAGCGACGCAACCCTCGATCGCCTCGGCTAGCCGAATCTTCCGGAAATGCTAGACATCACTAGCGGAGGCGATCGCCCTGCGGGCTCCGTGCCTCAAGCGCCAGGAGGTACTCCTTGGCGGCCAGCCCACCGGCATACCCGGTCAGTGACCCGGAGGAGGCCACCACTCGGTGGCAGGGGAGGACCACGCACAGAGGGTTCGCGCCCAGCGCGGCCCCGACCGCGCGGGAGGCTGACGGGCGCTCGACCGCGCGCGCCAGCTGGCCGTAGGTCGCCCGCTCGCCGTAGGGCACCGAGTTCCTGAGTCGCTCCAGCACCAGCCGCTGGAAGGGCGTCGCCAGCGCGAGGTCGGCGCGGAGCGCGAACCCGTGCGAGGAACCGGACAGGAAGGCGTCGAGCTCCCGGCGCGCCTCGTCGAGCACCCGCGGCTGGCGCAGGACCCGCGGCGAGACCCCCCGGCTCAGCCGCTCGAGGGCCCGCTGCTCCGCGGCGTCATCGGGGACGAACGTGCTGGCCACCAGGACGCCCGTGTCCCTCACGGCCAGGAGCATCCGCCCGATCACCGTGTCCTCGACGACGTACGACACGTCGCTGGGCGCGAGCGTCGGTGGCCGCACCTCCGCGGCGAAGGCGCGCAGGTCGCGGGTCAGCGCGTCCTCTGCGGTGAGGTCGTCCGAGGGCAGGAAGTCCGAGGGCAGGAAGTCCGTGTCGTTCACTTCAGGTCCCTCCTCAGGGTGGCCAGGCCGTCGCTGACCAGCCGGCGGCTCATGGCGGGTGTGGTCTCGAGCGCAGTCGCGATCGAGGCGTGGTCGAGGTCGGCGACGTACTTGAGCACCACCGCGTGGCGCTGCCGCTCGGGCAGCCCGGCCACACGCCCCCACAGGCCGGTGTCGGGTAGCGAGGCCTCCGGGCTCGGCGCGACCGGGGCGCGGGTGCTGCCCGCGTGGGCGAGCGCTGCCACGTCCTCGCTCGGCACGGCGCGGCGGGCCCGTGACCGGTGCGCGTCCATCGCGCAGCGGTGCGTGATGGTCAGCAGCCAGCCCCGCAGGTTGCGGCTCGAGTGCAGCCCCGGGTACGCGGCCAGGGCCTGGGCCCAGGCCTGCTGGGCGACGTCGTCGCCGTCGACCGGGCCGGCGAGGGCATGGGCCAGCCGGGCGACGTCGCGCCAGTGGGCGTCGACGAGTGTCTGGAAGGCGGGCAGGGTCACGCCCATGGAACGCCCCACCCCCCGAACCTGTGACCTGCCGTATGCCGCACACGGACACTGTGCCCCATCGCACCGGCGCGCCACGTGGGGCTCGACCCGCGCCAACGCGCCGGGAGTGGCAGCATAAGGGCCGTGCCCAGCGACGGAGCATCCAGAAATGGACCACTTGTCATCGCGCACCGGGGGTCCAGCAGTGCCGAGCCCGAGCACACGCTTGCCGCCTACATGCGCGCCATCGACGAGGGGGCCGACGGCGTCGAGTGCGATGTCCGGCTGACCGCGGACTCGCACCTCGTGTGCGTGCACGACCGCCGGGTCAACCGCACCTCGAACGGCCGGGGCATCGTCTCGACCCTCGAGCTCGCTGATCTCGAGGGCCTGGACTGGGGCTCCTGGAAGGCCATGCACGCCGGCGACTCGGAGATGCCAGACCACGACCGCAACCGGCTGCTCACGCTGCGACGACTCCTCAGCGTGGTGACGCAGACCGAGCGCCCCCTCGGCCTGGCCATCGAGACCAAGCACCCCACCCGCTACGCCGGGCTCGTCGAGCGCCAGCTGGCCCGGATGCTGGCGGAGTTCGGCCTGGACCGGCCCCGTCACCCCGACCGGCACTGGGTGCGGATGATGTCCTTCTCCCAGCTGGCCGTGCAGCGGATGCGCCAGCTGTGCCCGGCCGTACCGGCCGTCTACCTCATGAACGAGTCCGTGCCGCTGCGCTTCCGTGACGGCTCCCTGCCCCGAGGCATCGACACCGTGGGCCTCGACATCCGGATCCTGCGCCAGCACCCCGAAACCGTGGAGCGCCAGCATGCCCACGGCCACGAGGTCTATGTGTGGACCGTCGACGACCCGGCCGACGTCCGGCTGTGTCTCGAGACCGGTGTCGATGCCATCATCAGCAATCGGCCCAGTGAGGTTGTCGACGCAGTGAAGGCCACTCGCTAGGCTCCACCCCACGCCTAAGACATGCAGGGGATGCAAAGACGATGAGTGAGACGGGGAGGAGCGCCCGGTCGGTGGCTGCTGCCGCCCAGCGCGAGGTCCTCACGGCGGCGTCCCCGGCGCCGGGGTCCAACACCCTCCGGGTGCCGTGGCGGCCCACGTCGGTCGGCCGCGTGCGGCGTGCCCTCGTGCTGGACCTGACGTCCCGCGGCGTGCCGCCCACCACGATCGACGAGTCCGAGATCGTCGTCTCCGAGCTGCTCTCCAACGCCATCCGCCACGCCAGTCCGCTGAGCGACGGAAACCTGCGGGTGCACTGGAAGGTCAAGGCCGGGGTCGTGGAGGTCGAGGTCACCGACGGCGGTGGCGAGACCACGCCGCGCCCGGCGCCGCGATCGGTCTGGGCGCCCTCGGGCCGCGGCCTGCGCATCGTGCGTAGCCTCGCCCACGAGTGGGGCGTCGCCGACGACCGCCACGGCAGCACGGTGTGGGCCTCCCTCGGCGGGCCGTCGCGCCGACGCAGCCGCTGACGACGCCGCAGCCGCTGACGCCCACATCTGCCCACGCGCACTAGGGTTTGCCCCATGGGTAAGGCATCTCGCCGCCGCAAGTCCGGCGCCACCGCAGACCAGTCCAGCCGTTCACGGGTGGAGCCGGCGCCCTTCATCGCCAGGCCGTTCGAGGGCCTGTCCGGTGAGACCGACTGGGTGGCCCTGCGCGAGATCCTCCCGGCTGCCACAGCCATGGTGCGCTTCGCCAAGGGCAAGGCTCCCGAGGGTGCGCCCGAGGAGGCCACCGTGGCCACCGTGCTCCCCCTCGCGTGGCCGGGGCTGCACCGTGCTGACGGCACGGTCTTCATCGGCACGCAGTCGGGCTCGGCCTCAGGAGACGCCTCCCGCGATCTGGCCCAGTCGCTGCTGGCGGCGGCCTCAGCCGAGCAGGGCACCCCGGTGACCACCGTCGCGCCGGCCACCGCCGACACCCCGCGCCTGCAGGACATCCTCGACACCAAGGCAGGCTTCGAGGTGACCGTGCACGAGGGCTTCGACTTCTGGGTCGGCGACAGCGAGCTCGACGCCGAGGGCAAGGCGTCGCTCGAGCGGGCCAACGAGTCCATCGTGCCGACGACCAAGATGGCGGCGCTGCCGTCCGCGTACTGGGTCCGCATCGGCGACCGCACCCACATCCGCCTGGTCCTGGGTGACGACGAGGACGTGGCC
>DASULG010000068.1:0-7141 GCA_036278335.1 Pedococcus sp. | reverse complement strand
AGGTCGATGCCGGTGTCCGGCCGCGCGGCCATGATCGCGCCGGCCACGTCGCCGTCGGAGATGAACCGCAGGCGGGCACCGGCCTCGCGCACCTGCCGGGCGAGCGCCTCGTGACGTGGCCGGTCGAGCATGACCACGGTGACATCCTCGACGGTCTCGCTCTTGGCCTTGGCGATGCGCCGGATGTTCTCGGCCACCGGGAGACGGATGTCTACGACGTCGGCCGCCTCCGGGCCGGTGACGAGCTTGTCCATGTAGAACACCGCGCTGGGGTCGTACATGCTGCCGCGGTCGGCGACGGCCAGGACGGAGACGGCGTTGGACTGGCCCTTGGCCGTCAGCGTCGTGCCGTCGATGGGGTCCACCGCGACGTCGCACTCCGGGCCGTTGCCGTCGCCGACCTCCTCGCCGTTGAAGAGCATGGGCGCGTCGTCCTTCTCGCCCTCCCCGATGACGACGACGCCCTTCATCGACACCGTGGAGATCAGGGTGCGCATGGCCTCCACGGCTGCCCCGTCGGCGCCGTTCTTGTCGCCGCGGCCCACCCAGCGACCGCCCGCCATGGCCGCGGCCTCGGTGACCCGCACCAGCTCGAGGGCGAGGTTGCGGTCAGGGGCTTCGCCACCCACCTGGAGCGAGCTGGGCAGGCTGTTCTCGGACATGCGGAGGACCCCTTCACGCGACTGCGGGTGATGGCCCGACTCTATCGGGGGCGGGCCGGTTGGTGTCGCGCGGGCGCGGTCAGGGACGATGGGGGTGTGAGCACGTCGCCGCCCCGCAGTTCCTACGCCTCCGGAACCGTCTCCAGCATGGTCAGGTCCCTGCTGGTCGTCGGTGGGCTGGTGGCGCTGCTCATCGCCCTCGTCCCACGCGTCAACACCATCTCCCAGCCGCCGGTCGACGTCGCGGCTGCGTCGGTCGAGGTCGCCAAGGAGAGCGGGTGGGCGATCTCGCGGCCCGTGGGGCTGCCCGACGGGTGGAAGGCCACCAGCGTGCGCAACGTCCGCAGCACCGACGGGCTGATGACCTGGCACGCGGGGTACCAGTCGCCGACCGGGAACTACGTGGCCCTGGAGCAGACGAAGGGTGCCACCCGGGGCTGGATCGAGGCGCAGACCAACCGGGCGCGCCAGACAGGTGAGCTCGAAGCGGCCGGCCGGACGTGGCTGGCGTACGAGCGCACTCCCAAGATCCAGCGAAGCCTGCTGTCGAAGCAGGCGTCGGCCGACGGCCTCACCACCCTCATCACCGGCACGGGGACCTTCGAGGAGCTCACGGCCTTCGCCGAGGCCCTGAAACCGGTCCAGCCGTAGCGACCGCGCTCGACCCGCGGGGCGTCGCGCTAGTCGGCGTCTCCGGCGTCCCCAGCGGTCAGCGTCGTCTCTGCCTCGTCGAGCCAGGTGCTGCAGTGCGCCGCCAGGGCCTCGCCGCGCCGCCACAGGCGCATGCTCTCCTCGAGCCCGGCCTGGCCGCCCTCGAGCTGGGCGACGATGCCGATGAGCTCGTCGCGGGCGGCCTCATAGGGGAGCTCGGCGATGTCCGGGAACTCCTCGCCGGCGGTGGTCACGGCAGCCCCGGTGTCTGCGGTGCCGTCGGTGGCCTCGGTGCGCTTGGGCATGCGTCCCACCCTAGGGCAGCCCCGCGACACGGACCGCGAAGTCCCCGCGGGCGACCCGCACGCGCAGCAGCTCCTCCACCTCGACCTCGGCCTGGTCCAGGACGACACGGCCGTCCGCGTGCTGCACCACGGCATACCCGCGTTCCAGCGTGGACAGCGGGGAGAGGGTGCGCACCTGCGCGCGCAGGTGCTCGACGTGGTCCGAGGCACGGTGGACCGACGCCAGGACGCGGTGCCGGGCGCGGCGGGTGAGCGCCTCGAGCTCCTCGCGCCGGGCTCGCAGCATGGCGGTGGGGTCGGCCATGACGGGCCGCGAGCGGATCGCGACCAGGTGTCGGCGCTCGTTCTCGACCCGGCCCGCAATGGCCCGCCGGGCACGGTGGCCGGCCTGCTGGATGCGCTGGCGCTCCTCGGCCGCGTCGGGCACCACGCGCTTGCCCGCGTCGGTGGGGGTGGATGCGCGCCAGTCGGCGACGTGGTCGAGCAGGGGGGTGTCGACGTCGTGGCCGATGGCGCTGACGACGGGGGTGCGGGCGGCGGCCACGGCGCGCAGCAGGCTCTCGTTGCTGAACGGCAGCAGGTCCTCGACCGAGCCGCCGCCGCGGCTGATGACGATGACGTCGACGCCGGGGTCCGCATCGAGCTCCTGCAGGGCGGCAGTGACCTCAGCGGCGGCGGTGGGTCCCTGCACCGCGACCTCCCGGATGGTGAAGTGCACGGTGGGCCAGCGGCGCCGGGCGTTCTCCACGACGTCCTTCTCCGCAGCGCTCGCCCGCCCGCAGACCAGCCCGACCGTGCGCGGCAGGAACGGCAGGGGCTTCTTGCGCTCGGCGTCGAACAGCCCCTCCGCGGCCAGGGTCCGCTTGAGGTGCTCGACCCGCGCGAGCAGCTCGCCGACGCCCACGGGGCGGATCTGGCGGGCGTCGAGCATGAGCGAGCCGCGCTGGGTCCAGAACACCGGCTTGGCCTGGAGCACGACCCGCGCACCCTGGGACAGCGGCGCGGGCATGGCGTCGAGGGCGTTGACCTGGATCGCGACCGAGAGCGACATGTCGACATCCGGGTCGCGCAGGGTGAGGTATGCCGTGCGGGCGCCGGGCCGGCGGGTGAGCTGGACCACCTGCCCCTCGACCCAGAGCACGGACATCTTCTCGACGTACTCGGCGATCCTCATGCTGAGCAGCCGGACCGGCCACGGGTGCTCTGCCGTGGTGTCTGCGGCCCGCTCGGGCAGCGGCGGCGGCGTGGTCACGGACGCCACTGTAGGAGTCGGCGCCGACCGCCGGGCGCCTGACCGGCCCATGGCCCGTTCACGAGTGGGGCCTTGGTGCTGGCCCACGGGGGCGGGCCACGCGGGCTACGCCGATTCGGGGTCCCGGGGCAGGCCACCTACGATGGGCGCATGACCCCTCCGTCCAAACGTGTCCTGCTGGCTGCCCCGCGTGGGTACTGCGCCGGCGTCGACCGCGCCGTGGTGACGGTGGAGAAGGCCCTCGAGCTCTACGGCCCCCCCGTGTACGTGCGCAAGGAGATCGTCCACAACAAGCACGTCGTGACGACCCTGCAGAAGCGCGGCGCCGTGTTCGTCGAGGAGACCGACGAGGTGCCCGAAGGCGCCACCGTGATCTTCTCGGCCCACGGTGTGGCGCCGGTGGTGCACGAGGAGGCCAAGGCCCTCAGCCTGCGGACCATCGACGCGACCTGCCCCCTGGTGACCAAGGTGCACCGTGAGGCGGTCCGCTTCGCCAACGACGACTTCGACATCCTGCTGATCGGCCACGAGGGCCACGAGGAGGTCGTCGGCACGTCGGGGGAGGCCCCCGAGCACATCACGCTGGTCGACGGCCCCGACGACGTGGAGAACGTCGTGGTGCGCGACCCCGACAAGGTCGTCTGGCTCTCGCAGACCACGCTGTCGGTCGACGAGACCATGGAGACGGTGCGCCGCCTGCGCGAGAAGTTCCCCAAGCTGCAGAACCCGCCGAGCGACGACATCTGCTACGCCACGCAGAACCGCCAGCTCGCGGTGAAGCAGATGGCCCCGGACACCGATCTGATGATCGTCGTGGGCTCGCGCAACTCATCGAACTCGGTGCGCCTGGTGGAGGTCGCGCTCGAGCACGGCTCGCGCGCCGGCCACCTCGTGGACTTCGCCGACGAGATCGACGACGCCTGGCTCGACGGGGTCGAGACCGTGGGCGTGACCTCGGGCGCCTCGGTGCCGGAGGTGCTGGTCCGCGACGTGCTGTCCTACCTCGCCGGGCGGGGCTACGAGGACGTGCAGCCCGTCGTCGCGGCCGAGGAGAGCCTGCTCTTCGCCCTGCCGAACGAGATCCGGCGCGACCTCAAGGCTCGGGACGGCAAGGACGCGGCCACGCTGCGCCACGACGCCTCCTTCAGCGAGTCGGGGTCCCTCCACTAAGCGGCGCCGCCGGCACCTGTTTAGGCTCAAGGCGCAGGTCACAGGCCCAAGGGGGTCCGCCAACAGGAGGTTTGTGCAGTGCGCAGTGCTGTCGTCGCATCCGCCGATGTGTTCGGGGAGCTCTTGTCCGAGCGGATCCTTGGCCCCGAGTACCCGTGCCTCGGTGCTCGTTCGGTGTTCAGGCGGGAGCGCGCCACGGTGGTGCTGCACGACGACCTGGAGGCACCCGAGACGGCCCGGGCGCTGCTCGAGCAGCTGCGCGAGTACGCCGCGACGGTGGACCCCGAGGCGGGCTTCGTCTCCTTCGTCGCCGGCTTCCGTGGCCCCGAGGTGCGCGACGAGAAGCACTTCGAGGAGATGCTGTGGGCCCTGCTCCAGCGCCTGCACGACGTCGACGAGCAGCCCTGGGCGCCTGAGGTGTCTGCCGACCCGAACGACCCGCACTTCGCCTTCAGCGTGGCGGGGACGCCGTTCTTCATCGTCGGGCTGCACCCCAAGGCCTCCCGTGAGGCCCGTCGGATGCCCCTGCCCGTCCTGGTGTTCAACCTCCACGAGCAGTTCGAGTCCCTGCGCGAGGAGGGCGGTTTCGAGCGGATGCGCGACACCATTCGGCGCCGCGACGAGGAGCTCCAGGGGAGCATCAACCCGATGGTGAGCGACCACGGCGAGACCTCCGAGGCGCGGCAGTACTCCGGCAGGAAGCTCGAGAAGGCCTGGGAGGCCCCGTTCGAGCCTGCCCCCGAGGCCGTGGCCGATACCGAGGGAGCGCCAGCATGAGCGAGGTCCAGGAGATCGCTGTGCCCGAGGAGGGGTTCACGCGCATGGCCCCGCAGACGGGCACCGGCTTCCTGCTGCGCCCGGGACAGGTGCTGACCGTGGTCGACCCCACCGGGGTGCAGGTCAGCGACTTCTTCTGCTTCAGCGCCGAGGACCACGGCGAGTGGCTCTCGAGCGGCCGCACGATCGACTACGGCAACAAGGTCTACTTCAGCACCGGCGACGTGCTCTACAGCAACCGCAGCCGCCCGATGGCGACCATCGTGGAGGACACCTGCGGCCGCCACGACTTCCTGCTGACGCCGTGCAGCCAGCAGACCTTCGACCTGCTCTACCCCGAGTTCGAGGGCGCCTACCACCCGAGCTGCTTCGAGAACCTGTGCCTCGGGCTGGAGCAGTTCGGGGTCGAGCCCGACCAGGTCGGCACGACCCTCAACATCTTCATGAACGTCTGGACCGACGAGAGCGGCGAGCTGCACATCGACCCGCCCACCTCGAAGGCCGGGGACCGCTTCGTGCTGCGCGCGGAGATGGACCTGCACGTCGGCCTGACCGCCTGCTCGGCCGAGAAGTCCAACGGCGGGGTGTGCAAGCCGATCGACTACGCGATCTCGGACTGACCCGCGCGCCGGGAGCGCCCGACGGCCTCGTCGAGGTCGAGCTGGGGACGGGCGTCCTCGGCGCTTGCCTGCTCCAGGAGCTCGACCGCGGTGAGCACCCGCGGCCCCGCCTCGAGCGGCGTCAGCTGGGGCAGCTCGTCCTCGACGATCTCCAGGTCGCGCATCCGTCGGGCGGAGACCAGGACGCGGGTCTCCAGTGCCCCGACCATCTGGTTGTAGGCCTCGACTGACCGCTGGAGGGCCGTCCCCATGCGCGCAGTGTGCGTGCCCATCGTCCCCAGCCGGTCGTAGAGCTCGTGACCGACCTTCATCAGCTCGCGGGCGTTGGCGGTCAGGGCGTCCTGCTGCCAGGTGAACGCCACGGTGCGCAGCAGCGCCAGCAGCGTGCCCGGCCCGACGAGGACCACGCGGCGAGCCATCGCCTCCTCGTGCAGGCTGGGGTTGGCCGCGAGTGCGGTGGAGAGCATGGCCTCGCTCGGCACGAAGCACACGACCATCTCGGGGGAGGTCTCGAACGCCGACCAGTAGTCCTTCCTGGCGAGGCTGTCGACGTGGGACTTCAGCGCTGCGGCGTGCTCGCGCATCAGCCGGTCGCGCTCCGCGGCCGGCAGGTCGTCGGACTGCGCCTTCAGGAAGGCCGTCATCGGGGCCTTCGAGTCGACCACGAGGTGCTTGCTGCCGGGGAGCTGGACCACGACGTCGGGGCGCACCTGGCGCCCATGGCGGCTCACCCGGCATACCTGCTCGTCGAAGTCGCAGCGGGCCAGCAGGCCTGCGTGCTCGAGCACGCGACGCAGCTGCACCTCGCCCCAGGCGCCACGGACCGTGGAGGCGTTGAGAGAGCCGGCCAGGCTCTGGGTCTGCCGGTCCAGGGAGGCGGTCGAGGCCTGCACCTGGGCAATCGTGCGCTCGAGCGCGGCGAACTGGTGCGTGCGGTCGCGCTCGAGGGTGCCCACCTGGGTCTCGACCCGGCCGAGCGCGTCGCGCAGGGGAGCCAGGGCCGCTGCCGTCGCGGCGTCGTCCGCGAGGCTCGCCTCGAGATCGATCACGCGCTCGCGCAGCAGGTCTCGCTCGGCGGCCAGGCCGGCGCTCCGGACCGCACCCGTCTGGCGGACGACCGCCGCAGCGGCAGCGGCACCGATCACGAGGCCGGCGAGGAGGGCTAGCACGAGTTCCATGCCGCAGACCCTGCCAGTGACCGCCGACAGCGCGGCATAGGCTGGCCGCATGCCCGTCCCCGAGCAGCCGATCCTGCGCGACGGCGACCTCGTGCTCCGGCCCTGGACCGACACCCAGCACGACCTCGACACCCGGCTGTTGCACGACGAGGTGATCGCCCAGTGGTTCGGGACCGATCGCGCGGTGCCCAGTGAGGAGGAGCACCGCGCTGCCATCGCACGCTGGCACGCGGGTTGGGCGGACGACAGGCGCACCGTGAGCTTCCTCTGCGAGTGGCGGGGCAGACCGGCGGGCAGTGTCGAGCTGCGGCGCAAGGATGCCGGCGTCGGCGAGCTGTCGTGGATCACGTATGCCGGGCTGCGGGGTCAGGGGATCGCGCCGCGGGCGGTGCGGCTGCTGGCGGCCTATGCCTTCGAGGAGATGGGGCTCGAGCGCGTTGAGGCGCACGTGGACGCGCACAACCGGGCCTCGCTGCGCACCGCGCTCAAGGCGGGGCTGCGTCGCGAGGGGCTGCTGCGGGGGAAC
>DASULG010000067.1:0-2617 GCA_036278335.1 Pedococcus sp. | reverse complement strand
GACGCCGTGCGAGTTCCCCAGCACCTGGCAGCCGAGCTGGAGGCCGCCGTCGGCGCGGCCCTCGACAACGTGCGCCGGCACGCCGGCGACTCGGCGCAGGCATGGATCCTCCTCGAGGACGAGGGGGAGACGGTGGCCGTGACGGTGCGCGACAACGGCGCCGGTATGCCGGTCGGCCGGCTGGAGGAGGCCGCGGCAGGAGGCCGCCTCGGCGTGGCGTCGAGTATCCGCGGGCGACTGCGGGATCTTGGTGGCGAGGCCGAGTGGGTCGGCCGCGAGGGCGCCGGTGTGACCGTGCGGATGCGCGCCCCCAAGAACAGCACCATGGGTAGGGAAGTGTGGAGATGATGAGCGGAGCCGGGGCCCAGCCACCACGCGCGAACGGGGAGGCGAGTGGCGACGTGCCACCGGTGCCGACCACCGTCGTGGTGGCCGATGACCACCCGCTGTGGCGCGACGCCGTGGCGCGCGACCTCGCCGACGCCGGGATGACGGTGGTGGCCACGGCGGACGACGGGCCCAGCGCTGTCCGCCGCGTGAAGGCCACGCGCCCCGACGTGCTCGTGCTCGACCTCAACCTGCCGGGCATGAGAGGCGACGAGGTCTGCTCTGCGCTGGGCGGCCTCGCCACGAGAGTGCTGATCCTGTCGGCCAGCGGCGAGCAGCAGGACGTGCTCGAGGCGGTGAAGGCCGGTGCCACCGGCTACCTCGTGAAGTCCGCCCGGAGTGCCGAGATCATCGACGCCGTGCAGGCCACGGCCCGTGGCGAGGCCGTGTTCACTCCCGGTCTTGCCGGCCTGGTCCTCGGCGAGTTCCGCCGCCTGTCGACCGAGCCCCAGGCCGACCCGCAACGGCCCATCCCCGAGCTCACCGCCCGCGAGACGGAGGTGCTCAAGCTCGTCGCCACCGGCATGTCCTACAAGGAGATCGCCAGTGAGCTGTTCATCTCCCACCGCACCGTTCAGAACCACGTGCAGAACACCCTCGGCAAGCTCCAGCTGCACAACCGCATCGAGCTGGTGCGCTTCGCCATCGCCCGGGGCCTCGAGACCCCCTGACCAGAAGGTCACCGAGTCGGGCAGTTGTCCACAGCAAGGGCTGCGTGGTCCCACTGTCCACAGGCCGGGGCTGGCGCTTGACAGTAACCGCCTCTGGGGGCAGCGAAAAACGCTGAGGCACAAGGCAATTCGACGATGCGTGCCCCGCTTTGACTGTCGGTGGTCGGCTCTACTGTGGTCTGCATGGAGGAGAACCATGACGCTGATGGCCTCGGTACCGGCCTGCCGGCGTCGCTCGACCTTGCGGCGCGACGGCGGGCCCTGGAGGCCGCGCGGACCGCGCTGACCGGGGTCGGGGAGGTCCTCCACCAGGCCGGCGGCGACGACCTCGGGCCCCTGCTCGGTGAGCTCGACCGGCTGGTGGTCGCGGGCGAGGCAGGACGGGTTGCGGTCGTCGGAGAGGCCATGGCACGCGGCGAGGTCGGCTCGGGCAGGGCCCAGACCGTCGTCCAGTGGCTGACCAGCTGGGCGCCGTCGCTGCGGGCCGGCGGGGCCGGGCAGGTCGTCGCGGTGGCCACGGCCTTCGGCAAGCGCGTGAACGCTCCCGTTCAGCAGGCTGTCGATGCGGGCAGCCTGCCGGTGCGTTCGGCCGCCACCGTGGTGGCCGAGTTCGACCGCCTCCGTCCGATCCTGGGCGAGCAGGTGCAGGCCCCGGTGATGAGGACGCTGATCGAGACCGCTGCCGAGGTGGGCCCCGGCGGATGCCGGAAGGTCCGGCCGTGGCTGTTGGCGAGGTTCGGGCTCGAGGGCCGGCTGCAGGAGGAACAGGACGCGGCCAAGAGGTTCGTCGCCCTGTCCCGACCCCACGATGACGGCACAGGGATCTTCGAGTACCAGCTGCGTCTCGACCTCGAGGGCAAGTCGGTGCTCGAGGCGGCGGTCGGGCCCCTTTCGGCGCCGCGGCCCGCGGACGGCGAGCGCGACCTGCGTCCGAGCGAGCAGCGCCGTGGCGACGCGCTGGTGGAGCTGGTCCAGCGCGCGGTCCAGGCGGGGGAGTCGGTCCCGACGACGGCCAAGGCACAGCTGTTCGTCACCGTCGACTACTCAACGCTGGCCGACTCCGTGAGGGCCAAGGCCGACGCCGGCGCTTGGACCGGCGCTCGAACCGGCTGCGGGGCAGGCGCCGGCGCTCGAAGCGACGGCGCGACGGGCGCCGGTGCTCGAACCGACGGCGGCACGGGCGGCGGCAGTGCGATCCTGATCCGAGCGGGAGCGACAGTGGGGGGCGCCGACAGCGGCACCCTCCTCGCGCCAGAGACGGTCCGGCGGCTGGCCTGCGACGCCTCGATCATCCCGGTCGTGCTCGGCGCACGCGGTGAGGTGCTGGACTTCGGCCTCGAGAAGCGGCTGTTCACGCCCGCCCAGACGAAGCGACTGTGGCTGCGCGACGGGGGATGCACCTTCCCGGGCTGCTCGGCCCCTGCCCACTGGTGCCAGATGGACTTGCCCCGGTCTCACGGACAGGTACTTGATTCCGCGGCGTAGCCGCGGGGTGTGGCGTAGCCGAGTGAGGAGTGGCGTCGCCGGTTGTTGTACGTCCACACGTAGCCGAACAGGCG
>DASULG010000066.1:0-29287 GCA_036278335.1 Pedococcus sp. | reverse complement strand
ATCAGGTGCGGCGGGTCGGCCTGCCCCCCGCGGGCTCCCTCGGCGAGGACGTGGTCGATCGCCTCCCCCCACGGCTCGGGCCGCATCACCATGCCGGCCCCGCCGCCGTAGGGCGTGTCGTCGACGGTGCGGTGCCGGTCGTGGGTGAAGTCCCGCAGGTCGTGCACCCGCAGGTCGATCAGGCCGTTGCGCCGCGCGGTGCCGATGAGGGACAGGTCCAGCGGGGCGAGGTAGTCGGGGAAGATCGAGACGACGTCGATGAGCATGCGGGGCGCGTCCTGCCCTCAGTCGGCGTTGAGCTCGAGGAGCCCGGGCGGCGGGTCGAGGACGACGCGGCCGCCCTCGACGTCGACCTCGGGCACGATCTCGTAGACGAAGGGGACGTAGGCCGTCCCCCCGCCGGAGAGGGCCAGCACGAGCAGGTCCTGCGCCGGTCCGTGCTCGAGGCCGCTCACCGTGCCGAGCTCCGCACCCGAGGTGTCGACGGCGCGCAGGCCCACCAGCTCGTCCTCGTACCAGGCGTCCTCGTCGGCGCTGTCCACGACGTCCTCGGTCTCGACGAGCAGGCGGGTGCCCCGCAGCCCCTCGGCACCGGTGCGGTCGGCGATGCCCTCGAACGCCAGCAGCCAGATGCCGTTGTGGAGCCGGGCGCTGCGCAGGACGAGCTCGCGCGGCACCCCTGAACCCGGCACTGCCTCGGTCGCGAAGCGGGCGCCGGGCACGAAGCGGGCCTCGGGGTCGTCGGTGTGCGCCTGCACGGTCACCTCGCCACGCAGGCTGTGCGCCTTGCCGATCCTGGCTACGACGAGCTCCATGTGCTCAGCCTCCTTGGGAGAAAAACCTGCGGGGTATGCCGGGAGGTGGACTCCCGGCATACCCCGCCTGGTGTGGTGCGGGACGCTCGCTCAGCGGACCCGATCCGTGTCGACGATGTCGATCCGGACGTTCTGCCCGCCCGCAAGGGCGCCCATCACGGTGCGCAGCGCACTGGCGGTGCGGCCCGATCGGCCGATCACGCGACCGAGGTCGTCAGGGTGCACGCGGACCTCGAGGATCTCGCCGCGCCGCAGGTCCTTGCGCCTGACGGCAACCTCATCCTTGTGGTCGACGATGCCCTTGACGAGGTGCTCGAGCGCCTCCTCCAGCACGGTCAGGCCTCGCTCTTCTCAGCCTCAGCCTCGGCGGCGGGTGCCTCCGTTGCAGCAGCCGCGTCGGCAGCCGGCTCCTCGGCCTTCTTCTCGGCCTTCTTGCGCGGCGTGGTCGAGGTGTCCTTGACGCCCTCTGCCTTGCCGGCGGCGGCGATGGCGGCGTCGTAGAGCTCCCTCTTGGACGGCTTGGCAGCCTTGACCTTCAGGGTGCCCTCGGCGCCCGGCTCACCGCGGAACTTCTGCCAGTCACCGGTGACCTTGAGCAGGGCCGCGACGGCCTCAGTCGGCTGCGCGCCCTGGCCGAGCCAGTACTGCGCGCGGTCGGAGTTGATGTCGATGACCGAGGGCTCCTCGGTCGGGTGGTACTTGCCGATCTCCTCGATGGCCCGGCCATCGCGCTTGGCGCGCGAGTCCATGACGACAACGCGGTAGAACGGTGCACGGATCTTGCCCATGCGCTTCAGACGAATCTTGACGGCCACGGTTGTGGTGTCTCCTGTTTCTGTTTCGTGAGCACGGCGAGACCGGGTGGGGAACACGCGGGGTACCGGGGGCTCGATGTAGGCGCTCCAGCCAGGTGAGAGGGGCCTGCCTGGACCGGGTACAGCCGACCATTCTGCCAGATCCCGGCAGGTGCCCCGGACCACGGCCGCGCGGGGGCGGCAGTCAGCGGTTCTGCCAGGCGTCCGGCGCCTCGGCGAGGACCCGCACCGAGGTGGGCAGGCTGCCGGTGAGGACCTGCTCCAGGCTGGTCTCGTCCAGCACCTGCCGCAGGCTGGCCCGCACGGCGACCCACACGGTCGGCAGGTGCTCCGCCACGCCTTCGTAGCGCGTCTCGTGGGGCCGCAGGCCGCGCACCTCCGCCAGGGGGCCGTTCACGGCCCGGAACACGTCGCCCAGGCTGATCTGCGAGGCCTCACGGCTGAGGCTGTAGCCGCCGTGTGCCCCGCGCGTGCTCTTCACCAGGCCCCCGCGGCGCAGGTCGGCCACGATCGCCTCGAGGAACTTGCGGGGCAGGTCCTGTGCCGTGGCCAGGGTGTCGACGCTCACCGGGCCGGACTGGGAGAGCGAGGCCTGCGCCAGGGACAGCATGGCCCGGATGGCGTACTCGGTGCGCGCGGAGATGTCCACGCTCGCATTCTGGCCTATCGCGCAGCGCAAACACGCCAGGCCCGACGGCGGCGCGATCAGACAGCGAGCGTCTCCCCCTGCTGCCGCACCGCCGCCGGGGGCCCTGCAGGGGCGATGGCGTGGACTGTCTCACCCGGCCGAAGCCCCAGCGCCTCGCTGACGGCACGGGTCACCTGTGCGGCAAAACGCTCGCCGTTGGCCTGGTTGACCAGGTCGACCCGCACCTCGAAGCCGAGCCTCACGATGCGCTCGACCGTGGCCCGGACGCGCGTGGGCGCCGGCTGCCCGTCGCCGACGACGGAGACCGAGGACTCCCTCTCCAGCCGGATGTCGTGGGGGCGAACCATCGTGCCGTTGAGGTTTGCCACCGAGCCCAGGAACGACATGACGAAGTCGTTGGCGGGCCGCTCGTACAGCTCGTCGGGCTTCCCGACCTGCTCGATCCGCCCCGCGTTGAGGACGGCGATGCGGTCGGAGACGTCAAGTGCCTCCTCCTGGTCGTGGGTGACGAGCACGGTCGTCACGTGGACCTCGTCGTGGAGCCGGCGAAGCCAGCGCCGCAGGTCCGCGCGCACCTTGGCGTCGAGCGCGCCGAAGGGCTCGTCGAGGAGGAGCACGCTCGGGTCCACCGCCAGGGCGCGGGCCAACGCCATCCGCTGCCGCTGGCCGCCCGAGAGCTGGGCAGGGTAGCGGTGCTGGAAGCCGCCGAGGCCGACGATCTCGAGCAGCTCGTCGACCTTCTTGTTGATCTCCTTGCGGGGCCGCTTGCGGATGACCAGGCCGAAGGCCACGTTGTCCCGCACGGTCATGTGCTTGAAGGCCGCGTAGTGCTGGAAGACGAACCCGATACCGCGGTTCTGCGGGGGCACGCCCGTGACGTCCCTCCCGTCGATGGCGATCCGCCCCGAGTCGAGGCCCTCGAGGCCGGCGATCGAGCGCAGCAGGGTCGACTTGCCCGAACCGCTCGGACCGAGCAGCGCGGTCAGCGAGCCCGCCGGGATGGCAAGGCTCACGTCGTCGAGCGCCTTGAAGTCCCCGTAGTTCTTGTGGGCGCCGGTCACTGTGATCATGTCGAGCTCCTCTTCCGGTCGAGCAGGGTCATTCCGAGCAGGGTCACCAGCGCAAGGCCCATGAGCAGCGTTGCCGCCGAGTACGCGCCGAAGGTGTTGTGGTCGTCGATGTACCGCGAGTGCACGAGCAGGGTCAGCGTCTGCGAGACGCCCGGGAAGCCGGAGGAGACCATGATCACCGCGCCGAACTCGCCGAGGGCCCGGGCGATGGTCAGGACCACCCCGTAGGTCAGGCCCCACCGGATCGCGGGCACCGTGATCCGCCAGAAGGTCTGCCAGGCGGAGGCCCCCAGGGTGGAGGCGGCCTGCTCCTGGTCGGTGCCGATCTCGTGCAGCACGGGCTCGACCTCGCGCACGACGAACGGCAGCGTGACGAAGATCGTGGCGATGACCATGCCGGGTAGACCGAAGATGACCTTGAACCCCAGGGAGTCGAGTCCGCCGAACCAGCCGTGCACTCCCCAGAGCATGATCAGGGAGACGCCGACGACGATGGGCGAGACGGCGAACGGCAGGTCCACGACGGCCTGGAGGAGCCCACGGCCCGGGAAGCGCCAGCGGACGAGCGCAATCGCCGTGATCACCCCGAAGACGACGTTCACCGGGACGACCACCGCGACGATCAGCAGCGAGAGGTTCAGCGCGGAGATGGCCGCAGGGGTGCGCACCGACTCCAGGAAGGCCATCACGCCCTCGTCGAAGGTCCGCCACAGGATGACGACGATCGGCACGACCACCAGGGCGAACAGGTAGGCGAGCGCGATCGAGCGCAGCGTCAGCTGGGCTGTGCGTGATGGCTTCACTGGGCACTCTCCTCTCGGCGCTGGGCCCGCCCGATGTACAGGCGGAGCAGGAACAGGGTGAGGAAGGCGATGGCGAGCAGCACCACCGACACCGCTGCGGCGTTGGCCGGGCGGTCGATCTCGATCTGCTGCTGGATGTACTGCGAGGCCATCTGGGTCTCGCGGGGGATGTTGCCGCCGATGAGGACGACCGAGCCGTACTCGCCGATGGCTCGCGCGAACGCGAGTCCCGTGCCGCTCACCACCGCCGGCGCCAGCGTCGGCAGCACCACGCGGCGGAACGTCGTCCAGTTGTCGGCCCCAAGCGAGGCCGCTGCCTCCTCCACGTCCCGGTCCGCCTCGATGAGCACCGGCTGCACCGAGCGGACCACGAAGGGCAGGGTCACGAACGTGAGGGCCACGATCAGCCCCCACTTCGTCGCGTTGAGGTGGATGTTGACCGGGCTGTTCGGGCCGTAGAGCGAGAGGAGCACGATGCTGGCGACGATCGTCGGCAGGGCGAAGGGCAGGTCGATCAGTGCGTTGACGAGGCGCTTGCCCGGGAACTCGTCGCGCACGAGCACCCAGGCGACCAGGGTCCCCATGACGGCGTTGACCAGTGCGACGACGACGGAGACGAGGACCGTGACCCGCAGGGAGGCCAGTGCCACGGGGGCGGTCACCGCCTCCCAGAAGCCCGCGAGGCCGTCCTCGAACGAGGCGACCGTCAGGGCTGCCAGCGGCAGCAGGACGATCACGGTGAGCCAGAGGGAGACCACCCCGATGCCGAGGGCGCGGCCGGCGCCGGGGATCTGGACACGGGCCCAGGGTCGAGAGGCTGGCGGCAGGGGCGCGCTGTGGGGTTGGGGGTGAACGCCCCTGCCGGCCAGGGTCTCGGTGGACATCGCCATCCCTACCGGGTGGCCTTGTCGTAGATGACGGCGATGGAGCCGACATCCTTCTTGAAGAGCGAGTCGTTGACGGCCTTCCAGCCGCCGAGGTCGTCGATCGTCCAGAGCTTCTGTGGCGCCGGGAAGTCGGCCGCGAACTCCTGGGCGACGGTCGGGTCGACGGGGCGGAACCCCGCCTCGGCCCAGAGCCGCTGCGCCTCCGGGGTATAGAGGAAGTCGTTGAACGCCTTGGCACGCGCCGCGTTCGGGCTCTTGGACAGCACAGCGACGGGGTTCTCGATCTTGAACGTCTCGGGTGGGGTGAGGTACTCGACGGGCTCCCCGCCGCGCTTGACGAAGATCGCCTCGTTCTCGTAGCTGAGCAGGGCGTCGCCGCTGCCCTGGAGGAACGTCTCCGTCGCCTCGCGGCCGGACTTCGGCTGGGTCTTGACGTGGCCCTGCACGAGCGAGGAGATGTACGCCAGCCCGGCCTTGGGGTCTTTTCCGCCCTGGCTCTTGGCCGCGTACGGCGCCAGGAGGTTCCACTTCGCCGAGCCCGAGCTGAACGGGTTGGGGGTCACGACCTCGATGCCCGGCTTGAGGAGGTCGTCCCAGTCCTTGATGCCCTTGGGGTTGCCCTTGCGGACGACGATGGTCACGACCGACCCGAACGGGATCCCCTTGTGCTCGCCGGCGTTCCAGCTCTTGTCGACCAGCCCGGCATCGACCAGGCGCGTGACGTCGGGCTCGACGGAGAAGTTGACGATGTCGGCCGCTGCGCCGGCCTCGACCTTGCGCGACTGGTCGCCCGAGGCGCCGTAGGACTGCTGGAAGGCGACTCCCTTGCCGGCCGCGGTCGCGTTGAATGCCGGGATCAGCTTGTCGAAGCCCACCTTCGGCACGGCATACGCATAGAGGTTGACTGTGCCGGCGCTCGCGCTGCCGCTCGCCTGGCCGCCACCCGGCTTGGTGCCGGCGGCCGCGACGTCGCTCGCGCCACCACCGGCGCAGGCGGACAGCGAGACTGCGGCTGCCGTCAGCACGCCGGCAAGGACGTGGCCTCTCGTGCGGTTCATGTGGACTCCTCTTACCCCTCAGCCAGGGGAGTCTCCCCCTAGTCCTATGTGACAAGTAGGAGTTTGCCGACAGACGCCGAAGAGGGTCAACCGCCCGGACGGGCCATCTCGGATGCTGGAGTGGCTAGAACATCTGCACGAGAAGGGCGCTCCGGTCCTCGCCGGATCAGGCGAGGGTGCGGCCGCGCAGCACGATCTGCGTGGGAGCCGCCAGCACGGCGATGTCGTCACGGGGGTCGGCCGCGAACACGAGCAGGTCGGCATCCGCCCCCTCCTCCAGCCCCGGGCGGCCCAGCCACTCCCGCGCCCCCCAGGTGGCGGCGGTCAGGGCCTCCTGCCGGCTGAGCCCGGCCTGCACGAGCTCGGCAGCCTCCTGGGCGGCCAGGCCGTGCGGCAGCGACCCTCCGGCGTCGGTGCCGACGTAGACGGGGATCCCGGCCTCGTGCGCCGCCCGCACCGTCTCGAACCGGCGGGCGTGCAGCGCGAGCATGTGGCGGTGGTAGTCGGGGAACTTCTCGCGGGCGGCCTCGGCGATCTGCGGGAAGGTCCTGATGTTGACCAGGGTCGGGACGATCGCGATGCCCTGCGTTGCGAACTGCTCGATGGTGGCGGGCTCGAGACCGGTGGCGTGCTCGATGCAGTCGGTGCCCGCGGCGGCGAAGTCGTACAGCGATGCCTCGCCGAAACAGTGCGCCGTCACCCGCGCGCCCTCCTCGTGCGCGGCCGCGATGGCGTCCTTGAGCACGTCCGCGGGCCAGCACGGGGTCAGGTCCCCGACCTCGCGGTCGATCCAGTCCCCCACGAGCTTGACCCAGCCGTCGCCCGCGCGGGCCTCGAGCCGGACGCGCTCCACGAGCTGCTCGGGCTCGACCTCGTGGGCGTAGTTGCGGATGTAGCGCCGGGGGCGCGCGATGTGCCGGCCGGCCCGGATGACCTTGGGCAGGTCGTCACGCTCGTCGATCCAGCGGGTGTCGGCGGGAGAGCCGGCGTCGCGGATGAGGAGCGTGCCGACGGCGCGGTCGGCGAGCGCCTGGGCCTCTGCGGTCTCGCGGTCCACCGCACCGTGGGCGTCCAGGCCGACGTGGCAGTGCGCGTCGACCAGGCCTGGCAGCACCCAGCCGCGCAGGCTCTGGACGTCCGCCCCTGCGCTGGTTGGGCGCTCGAAGGTCAGCTTCCCGCCGACCACCCAAGCCTGCTCGCGCACGTCGTCCGGTCCGACGAGGACCGGACCCTGCAGGTGCAGCACCGTTGCCGTCATGTCCGTGACCCTACCGAGAGGCGTCGCGGCGTCGGTCCCGAGCCTCTGCCCGAATCGGGCACGTCGGGGCAACTGAGGTGGAAGGGACGGAACGCCTCAGGAGAACGGCCGAGCGGCCATCGGCTGACAGCGCCGTTTGCCAAGTCCAACATAGGCATACACAGTCAATCGAACTAGCCTGAAGGAGATCGCAGTCCGCACCAACGGACAGTGGTCGAGGGCGTCCAACAGGGGGGACTCTCGCGCAAACCACCAGACACAAACCGCCACGGCACCGTGCCGGGCGGACATGGAGGAGGTCATTGTGCGTTTCGCTTCCAAGCTCACCGCGTTCGGCACCGCAGCCGCGGCAGCGCTCATCGCCGCATCCGTAGCAGCAGCGGGTCCAAGTTCAGCAACGTCTCCAAGGAGCTGCTGTCGCTCTGCCTGGACACCGACGGCGACCAGGTCTGCGACACCCGCGAGTTCCTCTTCGACCGCGACCTCGCGGACTACTTCTGGTCGTACGACAACAGCGGCCTGAAGGTCGCCCAGCTGCGCTTCTACGAGGTCCCGACGAACGTCGGCACCATGCCCTGACCTCGGAGAAGGACCGCAAGGTCACGGAAGCCCTCGCCCGCCCTCACGGGCGGGGGCTTCCCGGCGTGCATGGGCTGGACGGCCGGACAGGCACGGACGAAGCGCCCGGTGCTGAAGCGCCAGCGGTCGAGCCTGTCGGAGCGGACTGAGTCATCCGACGCACAGGCCGTTTGTCAGCGGCCGAGGAACTTCTCGAAGCCCTTGGGCAGGCTGGCGGGGTCGAGGTCGGCCGGTATGCCGCCGTCCCCGGCCCCCGGGGTGCCGGCACCGAACGCGCCACCCGAGCTCTTGGCCGTCTGGGCCTTCTCGGCGGCGGCTCGCTCCTCCGCGGCCCGCTTGGCGGGGTTGCCCGACTTGGACTTCTTGCGCTGCTGCTGCTGCTTGGCGCCCTTGCGGCCGCCGCCCATGCCCGGCATACCCGGCATACCGGGGATCCCACCGCCGCGGGCGAGGCTCTTCATCATCTTCTGCGCCTCGGTGAAGCGCTCCAGCAGGGCGTTGACCTCGGAGACCTGGACTCCGGAGCCCCGGGCGATGCGGGCGCGGCGGGATCCGTTGATCAGCTTGGGGCGGGCTCGCTCGAACGGCGTCATGGACCGCACCATCGCCTCGACCCGGTCGAACTCGCGCTCGTCGAGGTTGTCGAGCTGGGCGCGCATCTGGCCCATGCCCGGCATCATGCCGAGCATCGACTTCAGCGAGCCCATCTTCTTGATGGCGGCCATCTGGTTGAGGAAGTCGTCGAAGGTGAAGTCCTCCTCGGCGAGGAACTTCCGCTGCATCTCCTCGGCCTGGGTGCGGTCGAACGCCTTCTCGGCCTGCTCGATGAGGGTGAGCACGTCGCCCATGTCGAGGATGCGCGAGGCCATCCGGTCAGGGTGGAAGACCTCGAAGTCCTTCACGCCCTCGCCGACGGAGGCGAACATGATCGGCCTGCCGGTGATGGAGGCGACGGAGAGGGCTGCGCCACCGCGGGCGTCGCCGTCGAGCTTCGAGAGCACGACACCGGTGAAGTCCACGCCCTCCTGGAAGGCCTGGGCGGTCTCGACCGCGGCCTGGCCGATCATCGCGTCGATGACGAAGAGGACCTCGTCGGGCTGGATCGCCGCGCGGATGTCCGCGGCCTGCTGCATGAGGTTCTCGTCGATCGCCAGGCGGCCGGCGGTGTCGACGATGACGACGTCGTGCTGGCGGGCCCGCGCCGCCTCGAGGCCCAGGCGGGCGACGGCCACCGGGTCGCCGAAGGAGCGGGTGCCCTCCCCCGTGTCGAGGACCGCGTCGTGGCCGCCCATGTTGCCGCGCTCGGGGGCGAACACCGGCACGCCGGCCCGCTCGCCCACGACCTCGAGCTGGGTCACGGCGTTGGGCCGCTGCAGGTCGGCCGCCACCAGCATCGGCGTGTGCCCCTGCTCCTTGAGCCACCGGCCGAGCTTGCCGGCGAGGGTCGTCTTGCCCGAGCCCTGGAGGCCGGCCAGCATGATCACCGTCGGCGGGTTCTTCGCGAACTGCAGCGTGCGGGTCTGGCCCCCGAGGATGCCGACGAGCTCGTCGTTGACGATCTTGACGACCTGCTGGGCAGGGTTGAGCGCGCCGGAGACCTCGGCGCCGAGCGCCCTCTCGCGCACGGCGTGGGTGAAGTGCTTGACCACCGGAAGCGCCACATCGGCGTCGAGCAGCGCCATCCGGATGTCGCGGACGGTGCTGTTGATGTCGGACTCGGTGAGCCGCCCCTTGTGCCGGAGGTTCTTGAAGGTGGCTGTCAGGCGGTCAGAAAGGCTCGTGAACACGGGCTCAAGGGTACGGGCTCTGGCGAGTGGTCACTGACCGGTGGGGGTGCCGTCGCAGGTGTCGATGATCGAGGACACCGTCTGGGCCACCTTCGCGGGCGACAGCAGCCGGCCACCGAACTCGGTGACGTAGAACGTGTCCAGGGTCTGTCCGGCATACGTGGCGATGTGCGCGGAGCGCACGGACAGGCCGGCCTTGGCGAAGGTGACGCCCAGCTCGTGGAGCAGCCCGGGGCGGTCCTGTGCCCGGACCTCGAGCACGGTGGCCTCGTCCGAGGCGTGCGGCACCACCAGCGCCCTGGCCTGCCCGGGCGATCCGGACCCGGCGCGGGCACTCGGGGGTCCGGCGAACTGGCGGCGCCGGTCGAGCGTCCCCAGCGGCGCGCGGTCCCCCTGGGCCAGCCGGGTCAGGCCCCGGACGATGCGCGCCTCGTCGGGCGCCTCACCGCTCGGGGACTCGACGTGCCACTCGTTGGCGGCCAGGCCGTCCAGGGTGCGCAGGATCGCCGTGCGCACGACGAGCCCGTATGCCGCGAGGAGCCCGGCGGTGTCGGCGAACAGTCCCAGCCGGTCGCGGTCGAAGATGTCGATGCGGTAGCAGCCGCCCTGCGGGCGGACCACGACGCGCGGCTCCCCCGCCGCGACCGCCTCGAGGTCCTGCGCCGTGACGCTGGCCTGCTCGACCGGCGCCGCGGGTGCCCCCTCGTCCCAGCCGTTGGCCGCCGCCGCGGCCAGCTGCCGCAGCAGGGTCGCGCGCCAGTCGGTCCAGGCCAGGGCGCCGGTGGCGCAGGCGTCCGCCTCGGTCAGGGCCAGCAGGAGGTCGAAGACCTCCCGCGAGCCGTCGACGGCCTCACGGGCTGCCGCGACGGTGCGGGGGTCCTGGTGGTCACGGCGGGTGGCGAGGTCGATCACGGTAAGGTGCTCGCGCACGAGGGTCGTCACGACCGCGACGTCCTCGGCGCTGTGGCCCATGCGGGTGGCGATCGCCGCCGCCACCGGGGCGCCGGTGACCGAGTGGTCGTGGGCGCCGCGCACCTTGCCGATGTCGTGCAGCAGTGCGGCGAGCAGGAGCAGGTCGGCCCGGCCGACGCTGCGCACCAGCGCCCCCGCGTGCACCACGGTCTCCACGAGGTGGCGGTCCACGGTGTGCCGGTGCACGGGGTTGCGCTGCGGCCGCGAGCGCACGGTCTCCCACTCGGGCAGCCAGTGGTCGATGATGCCGGCCTGGTCGAGCCCCTCCCACACGTGCACCAGGCCGGGCCCGGTCGCGAGCAGGTCGGCGAAGAGGTCGCGGGCCATCTGCGGCCATGGGGTCGGCAGGGCGGGGGCGCTCTTTGCGAGGTTCGCCAGGGTGGCAGGCGCGATCGGCAGGGTGTGCCGCGCGGCGACCACGGCCGCGCGAAGAGGCAGGAGGGGGTCGGCGGCGACGGCGCTGCGCGGGCCGAGCACGACCTCCCCGTCGTGCTCGAAGAGGCCGTAGCCGAGGGGGTTGAGCCGCGGCCGACGGGGCCCGACCCGCAGGGTGCGGGCACGCTGGGACTGCCCGGCCCGCCTCACTGTCCCGTCCAGGGCGAAGGCCACAGTGCGCGCCGCGGTGGAGACGGTGGTCAGGAGCTCGTCGGCGTCGTCGTGCCCGAGCAGGGCGGCAACGGCGTCGTGGTCCTCGCGGCCGAGGCGGTCGCGCCCCCGCCCGGTGACGACGTGCACGGCGTCGCGGGCGTCGAGCAGCACCTGGTGCGCCTGGTCCACGGCCCCGTGGGGCCGGTCGGCCAGCCAGGCTGCGGCCATCGCCCGCAGGATGGTCATGTCGCGCAGGCCGCCGTGGGCCTCCTTGAGCTCGGGCTCGAGCGACTGCGCCAGGTCCCCCTGCCGCGTGTGCCGCTGGTGGAGGGTCTCCACGAGCTGGGGCAGCCGCCGGCGCGCGTTGGCCCGCCAGTCGTGGGCCACCACGGTCCGCGCAGCTGCCACCACCTCCGGATCCCCCGCGACGCACGTGAGGTCGAGCAGGCCAACGGCCGCGCTGAGGTCCTCAGCGGCGACGCTGCGGCACTGGTTGACGGTGCGCACACTGTGGTCGAGCCGCACGCCGGCATCCCAGACGGGGTACCAGATGCGGTCTGCCAGCTCGCGCAGCTCGTCGGCGGCGAGCGACCGGCCGGAGTGCAGCAGGACGAGGTCGAGATCACTGAGCGGTCCGGCGTCGCCACGGGCCTGGCTGCCCACCGCGGCGAGCGCCACGCCCTCCTGGGACCGGCCCGAGGCCGCCTGGTCCCAGATGTCCACGAGCCACTCCCGGGTCAGCGAGGCGATCGCCTCCCTGCGCACCGGGCCGGCGCCCGGGGCGTCGAAGCCCCGGGCGCCGGCGAGGTCGAGGCGGAGTGCGGCGAGGCCGCTCTGCTCGATCGTCATAGTGGTCAGAGCGCCTCGATACCGCGCTCGCCGGTGCGTACCCGGACGACGTCCTCGACCGGGATGGTCCAGATCTTGCCGTCACCGATCCGCCCGGTCTGGGCGGTCTTGAGGATGACGTCCACGACGCTGCCGGCGTCGATGTCGTCGACGAGGACCTCGACGCGCACCTTCGGCACGAAGTCGACGGTGTACTCGGCTCCGCGGTAGACCTCGCTGTGGCCGCGCTGGCGGCCGTAGCCGGAGGCCTCGCTGACGGTCATGCCCGAGATGCCGTAGGCCTCGAGGGCCTCCTTCACCTGGTCGAGCTGGTGCGGCTTGATGATCGCGGTGACGAGTTTCATGCGCTGATCTCCTCAGTGGTCTTGCTCGATGACGCCGGGCTCGGGACTGCGGTGCCGCCGAAGCGCCCGCCGCCGGTGTAGCCACCCAGGTCGTAACCGGTCTCAGCGTGCTCCTGCAGGTCGATGCCCGCGATCTCGGCCTCGCGCTCCAGGCGGAACCCGATGGTCTTCTCCAGGGCCAGACCGATGACATAGGTCGCGATGAAGGAGAAGGCGAGGACCGCCAGCGCTCCGACCGTCTGGCGCCAGAGCTGGTCCACCCCGCCGCCGTAGAACAGGCCGTCGACCCCTGCGGGGGCGGACTTGCTCGCGAGGAAGCCCACGCCGATGGTGCCGACCAGGCCGCCGACGAGGTGGACGCCCACGACGTCGAGGCTGTCGTCGTAGCCCAGGCGGAACTTCAAGCCCACCGCGTAGGCGCAGGCGGCGCCGGCGAGGACGCCGAGGACGACCGACCCGACCGGGGTCAGGGCGCTGCAGGCGGGGGTGATGGCCACGAGGCCGGCTACCACGCCGGACGCGGCGCCCAGCGTCGTCGGGTGGCCGTCGCGCATCTTCTCCACGAGCAGCCAGCCCAGCATGCCCGCACCGGTGGCCGCAAGGGTGTTGACCCAGGCAATGGCCGCCGTGCCGTTGGCACCGAGGGCAGACCCGGCGTTGAAGCCGAACCAGCCGAACCACAGGATGCCCGCGCCGAGCATGACAAGCGTCAGGTTGTGCGGGCGCATCGGCTCCTTGCCGAAGCCGACCCGCTTCCCGAGCACCAGCGCGAGGGCCAGGCCCGCCGCACCGGCGTTGATGTGGATCGCTGTGCCGCCGGCGAAGTCGATCGCCTTGAGCTGGTTGGCGATCCAGCCGCCCTTCTCGGCCGCGAAGCCGTCGAAGGCGAACACCCAGTGGGCGACGGGGAAGTAGACCACCGTGGCCCACACCACGGTGAAGATGGTCCAGGCGCCGAACTTGGCGCGGTCGGCGATGGCGCCGCTGATCAGGGCCACCGCGATGATGGCGAAGACGGACTGGAAGGCCACGAAGGCCGCAGCAGGGATGGTTCCGAAGACGCGCTCCCCCAGCAGGCCGTCAAGGCCGAAGTGCTGGAAGGGATTGCCGATGAGGCCGTTCCATGACTCGCCGAACGCCTCGCTGTAGCCCCACAGCACCCAGGACACCGCGATGGTGCCCATGGCTGCGAAGCTCATGATCATCATGTTCAGGACGCTCTTGGACCTGACCATGCCGCCGTAGAAGAGGGCCAGACCGGGGGTCATGAACAGCACCAGTGCGGCACTGGCCAGGACCCACGCGGTGTCGCCGGTGTTGATTTCCATGACGGCAACTGTGCTGGCTCGCCGTTTCAGGACGTGCTGGTCTGTGTTACGGCTGTGTTAGCGGAGCGGGCGCCCGGTAAGCATCAGGTAACCAGCTCGCCTCTGTCTCACCTGCTGAGAGTCCTCCCGGGTCGCGCCCTCCAGACCCCTCGGCCCGGCACCCCCGTCGGATGGAGTCACCGGCCCGTGCTCAGTCGACTCAGTCGACTCAGTCGACTCAGTCGATGAGGGCGTCGACGAAGGCCTCGGGGTCGAAGGGCGCCAGGTCGTCCGGCCCCTCCCCCAGGCCCACGAGCTTCACGGGCACACCGAGCTTGCGCTGCACCGAGACGACGATGCCGCCCTTGGCGGTGCCGTCGAGCTTGGTCAGGACGATGCCCGTGACGTTGACCGCCTCGCCGAACACCTCGGCCTGGCGCAGCCCGTTCTGGCCCGTGGTGGCATCGAGCACCAGCAGCACCTCGTCGATGGGCGACTGCTTCTCGATGACCCGCTTGACCTTGCCCAGCTCGTCCATCAGGCCGACCTTGTTGTGCAGGCGCCCGGCGGTGTCGATGATGACCACGTCGGCCTCCATCTCGGCCGCCGCCTTGACCGCGTCGAACGCGACGGCGGCGGGGTCGGCACCGTCGCGGTCGGAGCGGATCGTGGGCACGCCGACCCGGGCGCCCCACGTCTGGAGCTGGTCGGCAGCGGCAGCGCGAAAGGTGTCGGCGGCGCCGAGGACGACGTCCTTGTCCTCGGCGACGAGCACGCGGGCGAGCTTGCCGACGGTCGTGGTCTTGCCGGTCCCGTTGACGCCGACGACGAGCACGACGGCCGGGCGGCCCTCGGTGCGGCTGGAGGCGATGGAGCGTTCCATGGACGGGTCGACCAGGGCGAGCAGGTCCTCCCGCAGCCAGCCGCGCACGACGGCCTCGTTCGTGGTGCCCTCGACCTGCACCTTGGCGCGCAGAGAGGTGACCAGCTCCATGGTGGCCTCGACGCCGAGGTCGGAGGCCAGGAGGGTGTCCTCGACGTCCTCCCAGGCCTGCTCGTCGAGGCCGCCGCGGCTGAGGAGCCCGAGCAGCGCCTTGCCGAGGGCGGAGTTCGAGCGGGCGAGCCGGGCGCGCAGGCGCTTGAGGCGGCCTGCCGGCGCCTCTGGGCGCTCGACTGCCGGCGCGGGGGCCGGCTCGGGCAGCACCTCGGGGCCCAGGACCGGCGGGAGGGTGTCGACCCCCGCGGTGTCCTGGACGGACCGCTTCGGCGCATCGCGTGGCGGTGCCGCGTCGTCACCGACCCCGGGCAGGACCTCCCGGTCGCGCGGCGGGGCGGTCGGTAGGTTCCTGCCGCGTCCACCCCTGCTGCGCAGCAGCCCGAGCAGGACCCCACCGAGGATGACGAGGATGCCGACGGCGACGGCGATGTACTCCCACAGCTGATCAATCACGCGCGCCATCCTCTCACCCGCGCGCAGGCGCTACCGAACCGCGCCCACGGGGAGCGGACGACTAAGGCCGCCCCTCAGGGCGGCCTTGGTGTCAGGCAGTATGCCGGGCGGGCGGGTGCGCGCTCAGCTCGCCCTGCGCGCGGGCACGTCGTCGCCGCCGTCGCTCTTGGGCTGGGCCGGGGAAGTCGCAGCGGCCGGTGAGGCGCCGGACGCGCCGGCGGTGGCCCCACCTGCAGTGGCCCCGCCGGGTGCGGCGCTGGCGACGGTCTCGGTCACCTTGTCCTTGGTCGCAGCGAGGACCTCACCGGTCTTGTCGAAGGCGTCCTGGGTGCGCTCGCGGGCCATGGCCATGACCTCCTCGCCCTTGGGCGTGAGCAGGTCGCGGCCCTCCCTGCGTGCAGGGATGGCAACCAGCGCCACGACTGCCAGAGCCAGTCCAACGCAGAGAAGCATTCCCACAATCAGCGCAACCATGGGTCAAGGGTGGCCGACGGGGCGGCCATCCTCAAATCGACCCGCCGCGCCGGTGAGCGATCTCACGGTTGGCGGCGTCACGGCATACCCGCATTTGTCAGGCACTTTGGGCCACCACGTCGCGGATGCGCTGCGAGACCACTGTCGTGACCCCGTCACCGCGCATCGTCACGCCGTAGAGGGCGTCGGCCACCTCCATGGTGCGCTTCTGGTGGGTGATGACGATGAGCTGGCTGGACCCGCGCAGCTCCTCGAAGAGGGTGATCAGGCGGCCGAGGTTGGCGTCGTCGAGCGCCGCCTCGACCTCGTCCATGATGTAGAAGGGGCTGGGGCGGGCCTTGAAGATCGAGACCAGCAGCGCCACCGCCACCAGCGACCTCTCGCCACCGGAGAGCAGCGAGAGACGCTTGATCTTCTTGCCCGGCGGCCGGGCCTCGACCTCGATGCCGGTGGTGAGCATGTTGCCGGGGTCGGTGAGCACGAGGCGGCCCTCGCCGCCGGGGAACAACCGCCCGAAGACCTGCTCGAACTGCGCGGCCGTGTCGTGGTAGGCCTCCGTGAAGACCCGCTCGACCCGCTCGTCGACCTCACGGACGATGTCGAGCAGGTCGCGCTTGGAGCTCTTGAGGTCCTCGAGCTGCTCGGTGAGGAACTTGTGCCGCTCCTCGAGCGCGGCGAACTCCTCGAGCGCGAGGGGGTTGACGCGCCCGAGGGCGTTCAGCGCGCGCTCGGCCTTGCGGAGGCGCTTCTCCTGGACCTCCCGCACGTACGGCGCGGGCTCGGGCAGGGCGTCGGGGTCGTCGTCGGGGCCTGGCACGTGGGGCACGAGCTGGTGGGGGCCGAAGTCCTCCATGAGCACCTCGGGGTCGGTGCCCAGCTCCTCGACGGCCTTGGCCTGCATCTGCTCGATGCGCAGGCGCTGCTGGGTCCGGGCGACCTCGTCGCGGTGGACCGTGTCGGTCAGCTCGCGCAGGTCGTCCTGCAGGCCGGCCATCTCACGCCGCACCAGGGCCAGCGCCTGGTCGCGCTCGGTGCGCTCCTGCTCGGCGGTGGCCCGCTGGTGGGCTGCGATCTCGAGCGACTGCGCGATCTGCCCGGCGGCGTACCCGGCGGCCCGGCGCACGGCCTCGGCCACCGTCGCCTCACGCCGGCGGCGCTCGTTGCGGGCCGCGAGGCGCTGACGGGCCGCGAGCTCGTTGCGGGCCGCGCCCTCGAGGGAGTCGGCGCGCCCGTGCAGGGCTCGGGCACGCTCCTCCCGGGTGCGCAGGGTGAGGCGCAGCTCGGTCTCGGCGGTGCGGGACTGGCTCGCCATGAGCTCGAGGCGGTCGCGCTCGGCGGTGGAGGGCTCCTCGGACTCCTCAGGCTGGGCGCTGGCCTCCTCGAGGCGCTCGGTGAGGCTGGCCAGCTCGACGCGGTCGGCCTCGAGGGCAGCGGTGGCGTCGGCGATCGCCTTCTCGGTGCGCTGCGCCTCGGCCTTGGCGGAGCGGACGCTGGCGCCGAGCTCCCCCAGCCGCTCAGCCACGGCGGCCATCCTGGCGTCGGACTCGTGCAGGCGCTCGAGCGCCTCTTCGACGCGCTCGGCGGCCTCGCGCGCCTTCTCCTGCGCGCTGGCGAGGGCGAACCGGGCCTGCTCGCCGCGTCGCGTCGCCTCGGCCACTCGGTCACGGGTCTCGTCGACCGCCGACTGGATCTCGATGAGGCTGGGCGCGGCCGAGCTGCCGCCGCGGACCCAGCCCGGCGCGAACACGTCACCCTCGGCCGTCACTGCCGTGATGCCGTCGCCGCGGGCCGCGAGGGCAGCGGCCTGCTCGGCGTCGGGGACGAGGGCGACCATCTCGAGCAGCTGCTCCACGGCCGGGCGGACGCCATCGGGCGCCTCGACCACCTCGCGGGCCCAGACGGCTCCGCTGCCGAGGGCGGGCCACCTGCCCGGGTCGGAGGACCTCGCGGTCTGCCCGACCAGGAAGGCGGCGCGCCCGGCGTCGTCGTCGCGCAGGGTGGTCAGGGCGCGGGCGGCGTGCTCGACCGACTCGACCGCCAGCGCGTCCCCCGCCCACCCCAGGGCGGCCGCGATGGCGCTCTCGTGCCCCCCGGAGACCTGGAGCAGGGAGGCCACGGAGCCGACGATGCCGTGCCGGGAGTCGCCCGCGGCCAACAGGGTGGCGGCGCCGTCTTTGCGGCTCAGGCTGAGCTCGAGGGCCTCAAGCCGGGCACCGGAGTTGGTCCGGTCGCGCTCGGCGGCTCGCTCCTCCTCCCGGAGTCGCTCGACCTCGGCCTCGAGCTGCTCCAGGGTGCCGGCGGCCGACTCGTACGCCGAGTCCAGCCCCTCCTCGCCCTCCTCCTCCACCGCGACGGAGGCCTCGAGGGTGGCGAACTCCTTCTCGGCGGTCGCGGCGCGCGCCAGCGACTGCTCGACGACCCCGCGGAGGCGGCCGATCTCAGCCTCGCCGGCCTCGATCCGGCTGCGACGGGCACCCACCTGGCCCGAGAGCTTGGCCAGCCCCTCGCGGCGGTCGGCGGCGGCCCGGACCAGTCGCTGGAGACGCTGCTGCTCCTCGGTGAGCGCCTTCTCGGCGGCGGCACGGCGCTCGATGGCGGCTTGGAGCTCGTCCTTGGCCTTCTGCACCTCGGCGAGCAGGGCCTCCTCCTGCCGGCGGGCCTCGGCGGCCTGCTTGCGCAGCTCCTCGGGGTCGCGCCCGGTCGTCGTCTCCTCCTGCGTGTCCTGGCTGAGCAGGCGCACCCGCTCGGCGGCCAGGGACTCGGTCGAGGTGAGCTTGTCGCGCAGGGACTGCAGGGCGAACCAGCGCTCCTGCGCTCGAGTGACCTGGGGCGCCGCGTCCTGGGCCTCGGCCTCCAGGCGGGCGAGACGGTCGCGGACGGCCGCGAGGCCCTCCTCGACCTCGGTGCGACGGGCGATCAGGGCCGTCTCGTCGGCGACCTCCTGCTCGAGGGTCGCCGTGAGCTGGACGAGGTCGTCGGCGAGCAGCCGCAGCCGGGCGTCGCGCGCATCGGCCTGGATTCCCGCGGCCTTTCGCGCCGCCTCGGCCTGGCGTCCGAGCGGGCCGAGCTGGCGGCGGATCTCTCCCGTGAGGTCGTTGACGCGGGTGAGGTTGGCCTCCATCGTCTCGAGCTTGCGAAGCGCCCGTTCCTTGCGCTTGCGGTGCTTGAGCACCCCGGCGGCCTCCTCGATGAAACCGCGACGCTCCTCGGGGGTCGCCCTCAGCACGGTGTCGAGCTGCCCCTGGCCGACGATCACGTGCATCTCGCGGCCGATGCCGGAGTCCGACAGCAGCTCCTGCACGTCGAGGAGACGGCAGGGGGTGCCGTTGATGGCGTACTCGGAGCCGCCGTTGCGGAACATCGTCCGCGCGATGGTGACCTCGGTGTAGTCGATCGGGAGCGCGCCATCACTGTTGTCGATCGTCAGGGCCACCTCGGCCCGGCCGAGCGGGGCGCGCCCGGCGGTCCCGGCGAAGATGACGTCCTCCATCTTGCCGCCGCGCAGGCTCTTGGCTCCCTGCTCGCCCATCACCCACGCGAGCGCGTCGACGACGTTGGACTTGCCGGAGCCGTTGGGGCCGACGATGCAGGTGATGCCCTGCTCGAGGCGCAGGGTCGTCGCCGAGGCGAAGGACTTGAAGCCCCTCATGGTCAGGCTCTTGACGTACACGAGCTGCTGGGCTCCTCGGTGCGGGGGGGCTGCGGATCGCGGCTCACTGTACCCGCGGGCGCAGGCGGCCCCGGGGACCTGAAGGACGGCACACCGGTCGGTGGGACGGGTGTGACAGGAGTGAACAGCCTCTCACCCGCCGGCCGCCAGGTCGGGGTACCGGCGAGCGCTGCTGCGCGCGCACTTACCCCTGATGGGAGGGGGAGGCCGGGGTCAGGGAGGCGGTCAGGAGGCGGAGTGGTCCCGGCTCGCGAGGGCCTCGTGGTGGTGGATGACCTCTTCGATGATGAAGTTGAGGAACTTCTCGGCGAACTGCGGGTCGAGCCCGGCCTCGTCGGCCAGGGCACGCAGCCGCGCGATCTGGGTCTCCTCGCGCGCGGGATCCGCGGGCGGCAGGCCACGGCTCGCCTTGAGCTGGCCGACCTGCTGGGTGCACTTGAAGCGCTCGGCGAGCAGGTGCACGAGGGCAGCGTCGATGTTGTCGATGCTGGCCCGCAGGCGCAGCAGCTCAGCTGGCGTGTCCGACGCGGGTGAGGTCACCCAACAATCGTAGGCACGGGGTCAGCGACGGGGTCAGGCCGTCTCAGATCCGCCCGCAGGCGGTCATTGTCCACCTCGAGCCGGGCGACCGCCCTCTCGAGGTCGCGGACCCGGCGGCGCAGTTCCACCGTTTCGAGCAACAGTCGCCGGTCGGTTGCCGAGCGGTACCCCAAAAGGGCCTTGGCCATGTCGACTCCTTGGTCCCGGGCGCGACGGGTACGCCCTGGGCTGGTGCCCGGTCGGGGCATCTCTCAGAGTGACAGCAGCCCCGCCAATCGGTCAATGAGCGCGATAGCCGCTCACTTCTCGACAAAACTGTCGAGCCCATCCTTCGGTGGCCCCCACGTGGTCACGCAGGTCGTGACCTCGCCGGGCCGTAGGCGGCTCGAAGGCTTCTCCTGCAGCAGGCCGACGAGCTCCTCCACGTGCTCGCGGGGTCCCTGGGCGAGCACCTCCACCCGGCCCCCGTCCGCGTTGCGGGCATGCCCGACCAGGCCGAGCTCAAGCGCCCGCGCCCTGGTCCACCACCGGAACCCGACCCCATGCACACGACCGTGCACCCAGATGACCGCCCGCGCGGGCTCGCTGTTGTCCATGCGCCTCACCTGCCTCAACGGCATTGTGGTGACCCCGAGGCATGGGAGGCAAGAGCGGGGTATGCCGCGGCAGCCGCACCCGCTGGCAGTGGAGCCTGCCCGCGCGGCCAGTCAGCGACGGAGCCTGCGAGGCCGTGGCTGGCAGCGCGGGCAGGAGTAGGACGAGCGGTTCATGAACGACTCGCGGCGGATCGGCGTCCCGCACCGTCGGCAGGGCCGGCCCTCCTGGCCGTAGGCGTTGAGCGAGCGCTCGAAGTACCCGGACGCGCCGTTGACGTTGACGTAGAGCGCGTCGAAGCTGGTGCCCCCTTGGCCGAGCGCCTCGAGCATGACGTCGCGGGCGTGGTCGAGGATGCGGCTGAGCGCCGGCCTGGTGAGCGAGGAGCAGAGACGCTCGCCGTGCACCTGGGCCCGCCAGAGCGCCTCGTCGGCGTAGATGTTGCCCACGCCCGAGACCAGCCCCTGGTCGAGCAGCGCGCGCTTCACCGCGCTCTCGCGGGTCCTCATCCGGGCGAGGACGGCGCGCTGGTCGAAGCCGGGCTCGAGGGGGTCCGGGGCGATGTGCGCGATCGCCTCCGGGATGCCCTCGGGGGTCAGGTCGGAGACGGCCATGCCGCCGAACGTGCGCTGGTCGACGAACCGCAGCTCCGGGCCGCCGTCGGCGAAGGTGAACCGCGCGTGGAGGTGTTTCTCCTCGGGGGCTCCGGGCTCCTCGACGAGCAGCTGCCCGCTCATCCCGAGGTGGGTGATCAGGCCCTGCTCGGAGCCGTCGGGGGTGCGCAGGACGAGCCAGAGGTACTTGCCGCGCCGGCGGGCCTCGGCGACGAGGTTGTCCGCCAGCCGGTCGGCGAGGTCGTGCGGGCCCGGCACGTGGCGGCGGGCCACCCGGGCCCCCCTGAACTCGGCGACCTCGATCGTGCGGCCGACGACGTGGTCAGCGAGGCCGCGGCGGACGACCTCGACCTCGGGAAGCTCGGGCATGGGTGGGCGGGCCCCCGGTCAGCTGGACTCGGCCTGCACCGCGGAGGCGGCACGGGCGCTCAGCAGGTTCCAGGCCTCCTCGGCCGCCTTCTGCTCGGCTTCCTTCTTGGACCGGCCCACGCCCTCGCCGTAGACGGCATCACCCACGACGGCGCGCGCGGTGAAGGTCTTCTCGTGGTCCGGGCCCTCCTCCCGCACGCGGTACTCGGGGACGCCGAGGGAGTCGGCTGCCGCGAGCTCCTGGAGGCTGGTCTTCCAGTCCAGGCCGGCACCGAGGTTGGCCGTCTGCGCCATCAGCGGGTCGAGCAGGTGGTGCACCAGCGTCGACGCCGCGGGCAGGCCGCAGGACACGTAGACGGTGCCGATGACGGCCTCCATCGTGTCCGCGAGGATCGACGCCTTGTCGCGCCCGCCGGTGCTCTCCTCGCCACGACCGAGCAGCAGGTGCTCGCCCAGGCCCAGGGTGCGGGCCACCTCGGCCAGCGCGCGCATGTTGACGACGGCGGCGCGCAGCTTGGCGAGCTGGCCCTCCGGGAGCTCCGGGTGGGTGGCGTAGAGGGTGTCGGTGACCACGAGGCCCAGCACCGAGTCGCCGAGGAACTCGAGCCGCTCGTTGTTGGGCAGGCCGCCGTTCTCGTAGGCGTAGCTGCGGTGGGTCAGGGCACGCAGAAGCAGCGGCACGTCGACCCGGGCGCCGACCACCTCGTGCAGGTGGTCGGCGAACCGGTCTGCGTGCCGCTGCAACGTGTTCTCGCCATCAGGCGAGACTGACGTGCTCACGCGAGACAGGGGCGGTTCAGCCCTGGTGCTCGGTGCGCTCGGCGACGTCGTAGTGACGACCCTTGTACGTGCCACAGGACGGGCAGGCGATGTGAGGCTGCGTGGGAGCCTTGCACTGGGGGCACGTGGTGAGCGTGGTCGCCGTCGTCTTCCAGTTCGCACGACGCGAACGGGTGTTGGAGCGCGACGTCTTCCGCTTCGGGACAGCCACGTCAGTTCCTCTTCTCTTCGGTGTTGCTCGGGATATCGGTGGACAGCGTCTGGAGCGCAGCCCATCGCGGGTCGATCACTTCGTGGTGGTGCTGCGGGTCTTCTGCCAGGTGCATCCCGCATTCGGAACACAGCCCCGGACAGTCCTCCCGGCATACCGGCTTGAACGGCAGCGAGGGCACCACCGCGTCCCGGAGAACTGGCTCGAGGTCGAACAGGTCCTCCACGAGCTGGTGCTCCTCGATCTCGTCGCTGTCGTCCCCCACCTCGCGGTGGTGGGCGGCGCGATCGGCGTAGGCGAACAGCTCCTGGAACCGGACGTCAACCTCGTGGCTGACGGGGTCCAGGCACCGCACGCAGGCGCCAGTTGCGGTGGCGTGAGCCGAGCCGGTCACCAGCACGCCCTCGACCACGGACTCGAGCCGGAGCTCGAGCTCGATCGGCTGGCCCTGCTGGACCGCGATCACATCCGTGCCGAAGTCGGCAGGTGCCTCGACGGTGCGCTGGACCTCCACCATGGAACCGGGTCGCCGACCGAGGCTTTTGGTGTCGAACACCAGCGGCGATCGGGCGTTGAGACGGTTCATGGCTCCAGTTGCATGTCGAAGGACTCGGCCTCGCCACAGCAGGACGAAGACCGACCGCTCAGGTTACCGGAGCGGCTGCCACCTTCCCAAATGCGCTCCACGCCCCCACCCGTATGCGCCGTGGCCGGGGCCCGCGGGAGGACCAGGGGCGGCCCCCTCAGCGTGCCTCGCGGGCCAGCACCGCGTCGAGCTGGCGGGCGATCTGGGGTGCGAGGGTCTTGGCGTACGTGGCGGTGATGTGGTCGCCGGCGCGGTGGATCACCACGTGGCCGATGGCCACCGGACAGCGCTGGACCGGGCAGATCCACGGGGTCAGGTCGATCACCTCCACGCCGGGCGCCCGCAACGCCGCCGCGCGCTGGGCGTCCAGGCCGGTCTTCGCGAGCGCCTCCCCCCGGTCGAAGGCGCAGCGGGTCAGCTCGTGGGGGTGGCGCGCCATGCAGCTGTCGAGGTCGGAGGGCGACCCGGGGTTGTCGCCGATCACGGCGACCGGGACGCCGGCCCGCTGCAGGCCCTTCCAGCGGCGCGCCAGGTAGTCGACGAGTGCCGACTGCGAGACCTGGTCGCCCCGCAGGGCGGCGGCGGCCTGGGTCGAGGTGACCACGAGGTCCGGCGGGTCGGCCGCCAGCGCCTGGCTGACCGCCTCGTTCCACCGGTCGCACGAGGCGTAGTGCTCCTGGGTGAGCTGGGTCCGTCCGGCCGCGAAGGGGCAGGATGACTTGCCGTAGGTCACGATGCGCCAGCCCTCGCCGGGGGCCGCCCGCTCCAGTGCCGGCAGCCACTGCATCGCCTTGGAGTCCCCCACCAGCGCGACCGTGACCGGCCCGTCCCCGACCCCGAACTCGCAGCGCACCGGCGTCGAGGTGCGCTCGTCGACCTGGCAGCGGTCGACGTCGGCGGAGGGACGGTCCTCGCCCGCGCGCTCGGGGTCGGGCGTCAGCCACCCCCAGTCGTCCACGGCGAAGTCGGCCGGGTCCGCGCTCGGGGTCTCCCCCAGGGTGCTGGCCCCGAGCTCCTCCAGTGGGGGCAGGACGCCACCCGCGGGCGCGGTCGCGAACACCGGCGGCGCGGTGATGAGCGGTATGCCGGCGAGCACGCCCGTGAGCGACAGGACGAGGCCGAGCGCGAGGGAGCGGCGGGTGCTGCGGGACAGCCGGGGCGTGTGGTGCACCGGCCGCTCGACCAGCCGGTAGCCCAGCCAGGCCGGGATGAGGCTGAGCAGCACCGCCCAGGCGCGTGCGGTGCCCCCGGGCCACAGCTCGTCGGCGAAGATCGCGAGGGGCCAGTGCCAGAGGTAGAGGGAGTACGACAGGCCCCCCACCCACACCAGGGGGGCGAGCGCCAGCAGCCGGCCGGGCCCGCCGTCGGCGGGTGCGGAGTCCGGCCCGGCAGCCGGGTCGTCGGCGGCGCCGTTCCAGCCGGCGAGGATCACCGCGCCGGCACCGGCCGTCGGCAGGAGGGCCCAGGCGCCGGGCCAGCCCGCGCCCGCGGGCAGCCACAGGGCTGCCGCGACGATGGTCGCCAGACCCGCCCAGCCCAGCCACGCGGCATACGGCAGGGGGCGCATGTGGCGGCGCGCCGCCCACACGGCCAGGGCAGCGCCGATCCCGAGCTCCCAGATCCGCGTGGTGGTGGCGAAGTAGGCGTGCGCGGGGACGGTGATGGTGTGCCACACGGAGTAGGCGAGGGACGGGATCGCCAGGGCGGCGAGGACGGCCCCGATCGCCGTGAGGCTGGGCCCCCGCCCATGTCCCTCGGCCGGCCTGCGGCCCCGGCGGCGCAGGAGCAGGACGAGCAGGATGAGGCACAGCGGCCAGATGACGTAGAACTGCTCCTCGATCGCCAGCGACCAGTAGTGCTGCACCGGGGAGGGCTGGGCGCCCTTGGCGAGGTAGTCGACCGAGCGTCCCGCCAGGACCCAGTTGACGACGTAGACCGCCGCCCCCACGATGTCGCCGCCGATCTCGCGCCCCCGCCTCCCCGGGACCAGGAACCACGTCGAGACCGCGATCGCGACGAGGACGAGGATGGCCGCCGGCAGCAGCCGGCGGGCCCGCCGCGCCACGAACCGCGGCCACGAGATCGAGCCCGTCGCCGCCAGCTCACGCAGCAACAGCCCGGTGATGAGGTAGCCGGAGATGACGAAGAAGACGTCGACGCCGAGGAAGCCGTGCGGCAGGAACGGCAGGCCCGCGTGGTAGACCAGCACGAGCAGGACGGCGATCGCCCGCAGGCCCTCGATGTCGGGCCGGAAGCCCTCCGGCCGGGGCGCCCGGGCCAGGTCAGGACTCCGCGTGCAGGCGGGCCACAAGGGCCTCGCGGACCCGGTCGCTGACCAGCCCCGAGATGTCGCCGCCGAGGTGGGCGACCTCCTTGATGAGCGAGCTCGAGATGTGTTCGAAGCGCGGGTCGCCGGGGAGGAAGACGGTCTCGATGCCGGTGAGGTGGCGGTTCATCAGCGCCATCGGCAGCTCGTACGCGAAGTCCGTGCCACCGCGCAGGCCCTTGACGATGGCCTGGGCATCGGCCTCGCGGCAGACGTCCACGAGCAGCCGGTTCGAGAAGAGCTCCACCCGCACGTTCGGCAGGTGGGCCACGGTGTCCTCGAGGAGCTTCTGGCGCTCCTCGGGGGTGAAGGTGCCCGCCTTGGCGGGGTTGAGCAGCACCGCGACGACGACCTCGTCATAGAGCGCTGCCGCGCGCTCGATGACGTCGGCGTGGCCGAGCGTCACCGGGTCGTAGGAGCCGGGGCACACACACCGTCTGGTCACAGCCGCAACCTAGCAGCGGGCGTGCGCGCCCCGGGAAGTCACGTGCGCTGCTGCACGTCCCCAGGCATGTGCTCGGGCTGTCCGCTGCGTGGACGCCCTGGACGAGGATTTGTGTCGGGGCTGGGGATTGGAGACGGTGGAGGCTTCCTGTCCGCTATCGGAAAGAGAGCCCGTGCTCAGCCTTACCGACAACGCCAGCAACATCGTCAAGGCCATCGTCGAGCAGAACGGCGGCACCGAGGACGCAGGCCTGCGCTTCTCGGCTGACGGCGCCGACTCCGGCGCCCTGGCCGTCTCCACGGTCGACGGCGCCCAGCCGGGCGACCAGGTCCTCGACCAGAGCGGCGCCAAGGTCTACCTCGAGGAGACCGCCGCGGTCGCGCTCGAGGACCAGGTCCTCGACGCCCAGGTCGACCAGGCCGGCGCGGTGCAGTTCAGCATCGCCCCCTCGGCCTGACCCCAGGTCCACGGAGCCCGGTCGCGTCCAGCGCGGCCGGGCTCTGTGCTGCCCTGAACCCGCCGGTCAGGCCACGCCGTCCGGCTCCGGCACCCCGGCGAACCAGACCCGCGTCTCGCCGTAGCGCCGCTCCCCCTCGAACTCCAGGGCCGCCGGCCACCTCGGCTCCGGCGAGCGCGACGACCGCTCGACGACGACCAGGGCACCCTCGGCCAGCCAGTGCTGGTCGCACAGGGCCGCCAGCACCCCTGCCAGGACCTCCTCGCCGATGTCGTACGGCGGGTCGATGAAGACGAGGTCGAAGGCGGCGGGGGCCGGGCCGGACAGCGTCCGTTCGACGGTCGCGCCGCGCACGCTGATCCCTGGTATGCCGGTCAGCGCGGCGTTGCGCCGGGCCACCGCCGCCGCGGCGCGGTCGGACTCCACGAGCAGGACCGAGGAGGCGCCGCGGCTCGCGGCTTCGAGGCCCAGCGCGCCCGACCCGGCATACAGGTCGAGCACCGCTGCACCGGCCAGGACGCCAAGGTGCTCGAGCCGGGAGAACAGCGCCTCGCGCACCCGGTCGCTCGTCGGACGCGTGCCGCTGCCGGCCGGCGTCTGGAGGCGCAGCCCGCCCACGCGCCCGCTGATGATGCGCGTCACCGGCTCACCCGCGCTCCAGGAAGGCTGCCTGCTCGGCGTCGACCCGCTCGTTCACGGCGGCCAGGAGCTCCGGGTGGTCGGCGAGAACCGGGTCGGCGGCCACGAGGGCGGTCGCGTCGTCACGGGCCTGCAGGATGATCTCCTCATCGCGCAGCAGGGACAGGAACCGGAAGCTGCCTCGACCCATCCCCCGGCCCGAGCGCCCACCACCGCTCTGCCGCCCGCTCAGCACGTCGCCGGTGCCACGCAGCTCGAGGTCGAGGCGGGCGAGCTCGAAGCCGTCCGTCGTCCCCGCAACGGCGTCGAGCCGCTCCCGCGAGGCCTCGGCCTCCGAGGCAGTCATGAGCAGGCAGAGCCCGGCATGCTTCCCGCGCCCGACGCGACCGCGGAGCTGGTGCAGCTGGGAGACGCCGAAGCGGTCGGCGTCGACGACGACCATGACCGTCGCGTTGGGCACGTCGACCCCGACCTCGATGACGGTCGTCGACACGAGCACGTCGGTCTCGCCGCGCGTGAACGCGGCCATCACCGCGTCCTTGTCCTCGGGCGCCATCCGGCCGTGGAGCACCGCGATGGACAGGCCTGCCAGGGCCGGGTTGTCCCGCAGCGTGGCCTCCACGGCATACACGCTGGCCATCTCGCGTGGGGCTGCCTCCTCGCCCTCGGCCGGCTCGGGCGCCGCGATCTCCTCGTCGTCGGGCGAGGCCGTCGCGCTGCCGGCCGAGCCGCCCTCGTCGCCGATGCGTGGGCACACGACGTAGGCCTGGCGCCCCGAGCGCACCTCCTCGGCGATGCGCTCCCACGTGCGCTGCACCCAAGCCTGCCTGTCGGCGGGCACGACGTGTGTCGCGATGGGCGAACGGCCCCGCGGCAGCTCGCGGAGGGTGGAGGTCTCCATGTCGCCGAACACCGTCATCGTCACCGTGCGCGGGATCGGCGTGGCCGTCATGACCAGGACGTGAGGCGGCTGGACGCCCTTGCCGCGCAGGGCATCCCGCTGCTCGACGCCGAAGCGGTGCTGCTCGTCGACGACCACCAGGGCGAGGTCCTGGAACTGCACCTGCTCCTGGATGAGGGCGTGGGTCCCGATGACGATGCCGGCGTCGCCGCTGGCCGCGTCGAGGAGGTTCTGCCGGCGGGCCGCGGTCGACTGGCTGCCGGTGAGGAGGGCGACCCGGGTACCGATGTCGCTGCCCCCGAGCATGCCGCCCTCGGCCAGGTCGCCGAGCATGGTCGTGATGGACCGGTGGTGCTGCGCGGCCAGGACCTCCGTCGGCGCGAGCAGCGCAGCCTGGCCCCCGGCGTCGACGGCGGCGAGCATGGCGCGCAGCGCGATGACGGTCTTGCCGGATCCGACCTCTCCCTGCAGCAGCCGGTGCATCGGGGTGTCGCGCGCCATCTCCTGTGAGAGCACCTCGCCGACCTCACGCTGTCCGGCCGTGAGCTCGAAGGGCAGCCGGGCGTCGAAGGCCGCGAGCAGACCCCCCTCGCGCGGGGTCCGGGCCCGGGTGCGCTCCGCAGCCTGCTGCGCCCGTCGCTGGGCGAGCAGGGTCTGGAAGACGAACGCCTCCTCGTAGCGCAGCCGGTGCCGCGCGCGCTGCACCTCGCTGAACTCCCGCGGAACGTGGATGCCCCGCAGGGCCTCCAGCCGCCCCGGCAGTCCGTGCCGCGAGCGCAGCGTGGCCGGAAGCGGCTCGGGGACGGTCTCGAGGTGGTCGAAGATGATCCGCACGCACTCCGCGACGGACCAGTTCTGCATCCCCTTGACCTGGAGGTAGACCGGGATGGGCCCGCGGTCGGCGGCACCGCTGCCGAGGCCGCCCTCGAGGACCTGGTAGGCGGGGTGGGTCAGCTGCCAGCGGCCCCGGTACATCCCGACCTCGCCGGCGAAGACGGCGGTGACCCCGGGCACCAGGGCCTCCTTGTGGCCCCAGGCCTTGAAGAACGCGAGGTCGACGTCGCTCTTCCCGTCGGTGATGGTGACGTTGAGCATCTCCCCCCGGCGCTTCTGCATCCGGCGCGTGCTCGCCGCCTTCACCTCCGCGACCGCCACGACGTACATGCCGTTGTGCAGCGACGACAGGTCGGAGGTGTGCTCGAGGTAGCGCCTGGGCCAGAACTCGAGCAGGTCGCCGACGGTGTGCAGCTCGCGGGCCTTGGCGAGGGGGCCCGCCGAGCGCGCCCCGATGAGCGCCGACAGCTTCGTGCTCTCGTCCGCCACGCCTACTCGACTCCCAGCAGGAGGGGGTAGTGCGGCTGACCGCCGTCGATGAGGGTGACCTCCACGTCACGGTGCTCGCGGCCGAGCCAGCGGGCCACCCCGTTCGCGAGGCCGTGCGGGGCGTCCT
>DASULG010000065.1:0-4394 GCA_036278335.1 Pedococcus sp. | reverse complement strand
CGCGCTCGGGGCTGTCCTCATTGACGCGACCGCTTTGACAAGCGAACTAGTCCGTCGTGACCGTGAAGGCGACGTAGAGCGGCTGCGGTCCCCGCTGCAGCAGCAGCACCGTCACTCGGTCGCCGTCCTTGACGTCCTTGGTCGCCTTCTCGAAGTCCTGCAGGCTGCGCACCCGCTGCCGGTTCACCTCGCGGATCACGTCGCCCCGCTGCAGGCCCGCCTCGGACGCGGCGCTGTCCTCGTCGACCGAGAAGACGATCACGCCGTCCGGGTTGCGCAGGTTGAGCTGCCGGGCCAGCTCGGGCGTGATCGGCCGCACGTCGAGGCCGAGCAGGCCCTTGCCCTTGTTGGTGGACTTGAGCGCCACCGTCTCGTCCGGCGTCTCGCCGATCTTGATCTCGAGCGTCTTCTCGCCCTTGTCGCGCCAGACCTTGAGCGGCACCGCGCGCCCCGGCGTGGTCGCGGCCACCACCTTCTGCAGTTCCTGGGGCGAGTCCACCTTCTTCCGGTCGAACTCGATGATGATGTCGCCGGAGGCGATGCCCGCCTGGGCCGCCGGGCTGTCGGCGACCACGTCCGAGATCAGGACCCCGTTGGCCTCCTTGAGCCCGAAGCCCTTGGCCAGATCGGTCGTGAGGGGCTGGATGGACACCCCGAGCCAGCCGCGGGTCACCTTGCCCTTGGCGGCCAGCTCGGTGTAGATCCGCTTGGCCATGTTCACCGGGATCGAGAAGCCGATGCCCACGTTCCCGCCGGTACGCGAGAGGATCGCGCTGTTGATGCCCACGACCTCGCCGGTCATGTTCACGAGCGGGCCGCCCGAGTTGCCCGGGTTGATGGCGGCGTCGGTCTGGAGGAAGTCGTCGAAGGGGCCCTGCCCGATCGAGCGGCCCTTGGCGCTGATGATGCCGGCGGTCACCGTCTGCTGCAGGCCGAACGGCGAGCCGATCGCGAGGACCCAGTCGCCGACCTTCACCCGGTCGGAGTCGCCCAGGTTGGCGGCGGGGTAGGGTCCGCCGCCCTGCAGCTTGAGGACCGCCAGGTCGGTCTTGCGGTCCGCGCCCATCACCTTGGCCTTGTGCTTCTTGCCGTCGGCGGTGGCGACCTCGATCTCGGTGGCGCGCTCGACCACGTGGGCGTTGGTGAGCACGATGCCGGAGGCGTCGACGATCACGCCCGAGCCGAGGCTGCGCTGGACCTGCTGGCGCTCGGGAGCCTCGCCGAAGAACCGCTTGAGCATCTCGTCGCCGAAGAACTCCTCCACCGGCGTGCGTCCGCTGACCCGGGTCACGGTGTTGATGTTGACCACCGCCGGGGCCACGCTCTCTGCCACCTGGGCGAAGCTGCCCGAGGGGATCGGCAGGGCCGCGGGCACGATGCGGGGCTGGGTGCCCGAGGGCAGGGGGCCGACGACCCCGCCCGGCGCGGCCGGCTTGATCTGGTCCACCGCGCCGGCTCCCCACGTGCCGAGCCCGGCACCCACCACCAGCGTGACGAGGACCACGAACCCCAGTGTGCTGCGCTTGAGAGAGATCATCCTTGTGCCCCCACGGGCTCACCGGCCAGTAGCTCCCGGAGCCGGTCACCCTCCAGCGTCTCTTTCTGTTTCAGCTCGGCGGCGGCCTCCACCAGCACCCGCTTGCGGGTGGTGAGGAGGTCGCGGACCCGGTCGTAGATGCGATCGATGATGGTGCGCGTCTCGGCATCGATCCGACGCGCGCTTTCCTCGCTGTATTCACGCTCCTGCGGCAGGCCCGAGCCGCGCAGGAACATCGACTGCTGGCCCCCGCCGAAGGTCATGGGCCCGAGCGCCTCGGACATGCCGTACTGCATGACCATCAGCCGGGCCAGCTCCGTGCCCCGCTCGAGGTCGTTGTGGGCCCCGGTCGAGACCTCGCCGTAGATGATCTCCTCCGCGACCCGGCCCCCGAGCAGGACCGCGATCCGGTCCTCGAGCTCGCTGCGGGTGAGGAGGTAGCGGTCCTCCAGCGGGAGCTGGTAGGTCGCGCCCAGAGCGGCCACCCCGCGCGGGATGATGGTGACCTTGTGCACCGGGTCCGCGTTGGGCAGGGAGGAGGCGACCAGGGCGTGACCGATCTCGTGATGCGCCACGATGTCTCGCTCTTTCTCGGAGAGCACGCGGCTCTTGCGCTCGAGGCCGCCCACCACCCGGTCCACCGCCTCCTCGAGGTCGGCCATGTCGACCGCGTCCTTGCCCTTGCGCGCGGCGAGCAGCGCGGCCTCGTTGATCATGTTGGCCAGGTCCGCGCCGGCCATGCCCGGGGTGCGGGCGGCGAGCACGTGGAGGTCGACGCTGGGGGCGAGCTTCACGTTGCGGGCGTGCACGAGCAGGATCGCCTCGCGGCCCTTCACGTCGGGCTTGTCCACCACCACCTGGCGGTCGAAGCGGCCGGCGCGCAGCAGGGCCGCGTCCAGCACCTCGGGCCGGTTGGTCGCGGCCATGATGATCACGCCCTTGGACGAGTCGAAGCCGTCCATCTCGGCGAGGAGCTGGTTGAGCGTCTGCTCCCGCTCGTCGTGGCCGGACAGGAAGCCGGTGTTGCCGGCCCGCGTCTTGCCGATCGCGTCCAGCTCGTCGATGAACACGATGCAGGGCGCCTTCTCCTTGGCCTGCTCGAAGAGATCGCGCACCCGGGACGCGCCCACGCCGACGAACATCTCCACGAACTCCGAGCCCGAGAGGAAGAAGAACGGCACGTCGGCCTCGCCGGCCACCGCCCGGGCCAGGAGGGTCTTGCCGGTGCCGGGCGGCCCCACCAGCAGCACGCCCTTGGGGATGCGGCCGCCGAGGCGCTGGTACTTCTTGGGATTCTTCAGGAAGTCCACCACTTCCATCAGCTCGGCCTTGGCCTCCTCCACGCCGGCCACGTCCGCGAAGGTGGTCTTGAGCTCCTTGCGGTCGTAGATCTTGGCCTTGGAGCGGCCGAAGGACAGGGCCTGGGTGGGCCCACCGCCCATCCGGCGCATCAGGAAGAGCCAGAGGCCGGCCATCAGGAGCAGCGGCACGAGCCAGGAGATCAGGTCGCGCCAGAAGGTGGACTCGATGCGGCCCGAGAACTCCACCTTGGCGGCCTGCAGCTCCCGGACGATGTCGTAGTCGTCGGTGGCGGGGATGCGGGCGGTCGTGAACACGGTCGGGCCCTGCTCGGCGCCCAGCAGCTGGCGCAGCTTGTCGCCGGGGCCGGCGGGGGGCGTGGGCAGGGCGCCCGGCTTGAGCACCCCCTGGATCTCGCGCTCGCCCAGCGAGACCCGCAGCACCTTGCCCTCGTGCACCAGGGTCAGGAACTCGCTCATCGGGATGTCGACCGTCCGGGGGGCCCGGAGCCAGCTCTGGACCCCGAACACCACCATGAGGGCGATGAAGAGATAAACGAGCGAAAACTGGGTCTTCTGGCGATTGGGCAATTTCATCGTGGGGGCTTGAATTCGATGCTAGCGGAACCCCCGGGGGGTGTCAAACTACCGGCCGCCGAAGGCAAACCAGCGCGGCGACGGCCGGCCAGCGCGTCGAAATGGATGGGGCGGGTCGGGCTCAGGCCGACCCGGCTACTGGCACTGGGCCCCCTTGGGGGGCTCGTAGTTGGCGATCTTGTAGGTCGAGTTGAAGGAGTCTTCCCAGACCTGGAGCGGTACCCGCCCGACCAGGCTTTCCCCGTCGAACAGATTGAACTTGGCCCGGCTGATGAAGTCATCGGGCCCCACCCGCTTGGCCAGGAACTCGGCCGCGGTGGCCTTGTCGATGAAGAGGGCGAACGTCTCGTTCACCGGCTGCTGGCCGGGCCGGCTCGTGCCCGGCTTGAGCCACGACAGGACCACCGAGAGCCCGGCCACGTCGCCGTCGTCGACCACGTCCGAGAGCGCGGCCATGCGCCGCAGCATGTCGACGCCGTAGCGGGAGAACATCGCGGAGACGCGTCGCTCCTGGGGCAGGGCCGCGAACACCGGGTCCTCGCGCTGATCGACCCAGATCCACGTCGAGAGATAGCGATCGTCACCCGTGCTGTCCTTGTACCGCGGGAAGCCGAGGCGGCCCGGGTACACGACGAGCCAGGGCATGCAATTGTAGATCTGCTCCGAGAATTCGAGCAGCCGCAGACGGTGGGCGTTCGCGAGGTTCTTGGCCTTGGCCGTCGTGTACTTCTCGACGGGCATCAGCGCGTCCGCCGGGGCCGCGGAGGCCTGGGCCACGAAGCAAACCCCGAGGAGTAGCAGGGCGGCCGGGAGGCCGCGCCGCGCGACGCGATCGTACCGGGACATGGCCGATCCTAGTTCTGGAAGATCTGCTCCGGGCTCACCGTGATGGCCCTGCCCCACCAGTTCTCCGAGCGAGCCGCGTCAACGTCGGTGCGCGTCACCCGCGGGTTCGAGCCGTC
>DASULG010000064.1:0-2176 GCA_036278335.1 Pedococcus sp. | reverse complement strand
GCATACCCGCCCTTGTCACTGCCCCGGGTGGGGCTCAGCTCACGGGGTGTCCGGACCCCAGATCACCGTCTGGTTGCCAGCAAGGGCAACCGCGGTGGTGATGGCGGCGTCGGGCACGGATGCCGTCCCACCGAAGGCCAGCACGAAGTCGGCTGCGGAGCGCGACTGGGCGATGCGGGCCTGGGTGTAGGCCGGCACGGTGCTGCCAGAGCTGAGCAGGATCGGCTGCCCCATGAGCGCCATGGTGGCGCCGCCTGAGACCGCGTCCGGCCAGTTGCGACCGTCAGCCAGGCCCACCGTGGACTCGGCGCCGAAGAACGTGTCGGCAACCTTCTGGGCAACCTGGTAGCGGTTGACCCCGAAGAGCGCGTCACGGTCGGTGTCGGCACGGCTCGCCGTGGCGGTGCGGGCTGCACCGCCGACCGCGTAGACGCCACCCTGGTAGGCAGCGGTGTTCGGCTTGGCGGTGAAGCCGAGCGAGTCCAGGTAGGACTTGGTCGTGGCCGGCATCGTGGCGCCGCTGGTGAGGAGCACGGCACCGTTCATGAGCGAGGCGGCCGGGCCGGAGACCAGGGCGTCGGGCCAGTTGTTGCCGTCAGCCACGAAGATGTTGGCGCGCGGCCCCATCTCGGTCACGAGGGCCTTGGCGACGTAGACCGCGACCTCGTAGCGGTTGCGACCGCCGAGCCTGTGCACGTCGTAGCCGGCGTTCTTCAGCGCGGTCTCGATGCCCGCCGAGACGGTGGCGGTGCCGCCGGTGATGTAGATCGTGCCGCCGGGAAGGAGGACACGGTCGATCTCGGAGCGGGTGCGCGGGTCGAGCGTCGTGGTGTTGGTGAACAGCACCGGACCGCCGACCTGCGCGGCCAGGGGGCTGCCCGCGAGGGCGTCGGCGAACGCCTTGGCGCCCGAGAGCACGACCACGTTGGCGGCGTCAACGTCGAACATGGTGCTGCTCGCGTTGATGGCGACCTCGACGCGGTCACGGCCGTCGACGCGGAAACTGGCGGCCGCCGGGGTCTGGGCCTTCCAGGTCGGGTTCTCGAAGTGCGAGCCCGCCGGCGCCGTGGTGACGACGATGTCCGTCGCGCCCGCGTCGTAGCGGTCGCCGCTGGCCTTCAGGACGTGCAGCTCGCTCTGGGAGCACTCGCTGCCCGCCGGGCCGACCGCCTTGATGTAGGCGATCTGGCTGTGGCTCGGGGAGAACGTCACCTGGTTGCCGGCGCAGAGCGCGCCGAGGTCAGCAACCGCGACCGGGAGGTACTGGGTCTGGCTGTCGTCGTGGTCGACAAACAGTCGCGCGCTGCTCGTGCCCGGCAGGAGGCCGGCGAAGGCGAGGTACTCGTTGGTGTCGTCCACGATGCTGACGCCAGGGCGCAGGGCCAGGTGCGGCTCCCGCGGGCTGTAGGCGGACAGGCCGAGGCTCTCCGCCGGCTGCGCCATGGGCTGGTCGACCTGGACGTTGGTGTTGCCGTCCAGCAGCTGGTAGCCGAGGTCGCTGGTGGTGGGGGCGCCGGTCGGGTGGTAGGCCATGATCGCGACGTCACCGTAGGAGCCCACCGTCGGGGAGCCGTCGACGGCGCCGAGGTCGAAGGGCACCTGCTGGCGGAGGCCAGGTGCGGCCGTCTGGACCGTGGTGCTGGTGGCCGAGCTGCCCACGGCCGCGTCACCGAAGGGCGACCACTGCCGCTGGGCGGCGGTGCCCAGGCTCTGGTAGTCGACGCCGTGGCTGCCGTCAGCGTCGACGGCGTGGTCGCCAGCCGTGCTGTTCTGGACGAGGACACGGTCACCGGCCGGGCCCCACTGGGCGTTGGTGCCGCCCCACGTCGAGGCAGCTCCAAGCGCGGCGCCGGCGGTCGGCGCGACGCTGTGGGACGTGCGCCCGTTGGCGGTCACGACGTCGACCGTGAGGCTGCCGTCATAGCTGCTGTCAGGGCCAGACCCGAGGACCGCGGAGTCGCGCTGGCCGGACGAGGCCAGCCCCTTGGTCAGGGTTGCCGACTGGGCGCGGGTGAGCGCACCCTTCTTGGTGTCCGACGCCTTCGCACGCTGTGCTGCGAGGGTCTTCTGCACCGCGTGCCAGCTGTCGTGGTTGACTCCAGCAGGCGCAGCCGAGGCCGGGACCGTCATGGCGGCCGCGGTCGCGGTGGTGGTCAGTACGCCGAGGGCGGTGAGT
>DASULG010000063.1:0-2178 GCA_036278335.1 Pedococcus sp. | reverse complement strand
AGCACCCCGAGGGTGAGGCCGCCAACTACGGCCAGGACGAGTGCCATGCTGCCAAGCAAGAGGGAGATCGGGAACGTCTCGATCATGATCTCGGCCACCGTGCGGGTCTTATAGACGAAGGACGTACCGAAGTCGCCACGCAGGGCCTTCTGGATGAAGATGCCGAACTGGACGTAGAGCGGCTTGTCGAGGCCGTAAACTTCTGCCAGGTTCTTCTGCGCGTCGGGCGACAGCGGGTTCGCCCCCTCCGCGACCGGGTCGAGGGGACTGCCCGGCGTGGCGTGCATCACCAGGAAGGTGACGAGCGCCATGGCGAGCAGCGTCGGAACCAACCAGAGGAGGCGATAGACGACGTAGCGGAGCAACCACACCCCCCGAAGCAGTGCCCATCCATGCCTTCTGACGGGTCAGTAGGGAACTATTGGCAAACCCCCGCGGGAAGTCAAGAAAGAAGTGGTATCCTGCGCCGGAATGGCGATTCCGCTGACGATCCTGCCCGGCCGCCACGTCCTCGACACGAAGCCCGGCACGACGATCCTCAAAGCGGCGCACGCCGGCGGGGTCGACATCACCGCCACCTGCGGCGGGCGTGGCCGCTGCACCTCGTGCCGGGTCAAGCTGGTCGCGGGCACCGCGCCCCCGCCGACCATCATGGACGAGCTCCAGCTGGGCGACGCACTGGTGCGGGAGGGCTATCGCCTCTCGTGCCAGTGGGCGGTGACCGAGCCGGTGACGGTCCAGGTCGCCCCTCCGCTCGACGACACCACCTTCCAGATCCTCGGGGGCGAGCGGCCGGCGGGGGCACCCGAGCCGGTCTCGATCGACGCGGGCGTGCGCAAGCGGGTGGTGACGGTGGCCCTGCCGAAGGACGAGCACCAGCAGACCTCGGACGTGGAGGCCCTGGTGGCCGCCGCGGGCGGCTCGGTCGACGACGTGCCGGCCGCGCTGCTGAAGGGCCTGCCCGCGACCCTCCGCGATCGCGACGGCCTCGTCACCGTGACCACCTTCGGCCGGCGCGTGCTCGCCGTCGAGGCGGACGACACCGCGCTGCACAAGTTCGGTCTCGCCATCGACATCGGCACCACCAGCGTGGTCACCACCCTGATGGAGCTCGAGTCCGGAGAGCAGCTGGCATCGGTGTCGAGCCTCAACCCCCAGGCGGTGTTCGGCGGCGACCTGATGTCGCGCATCGCCTTCGCGCAGTTCGACGCGGGCAACCTCCGCAAGCTGCAGACCCGCATCGTCGGCCTCCTGAACCAGCACATCGAGCAGATCACGCGCGAGTCGGGCGTGCTCGCCAAGTGGATCTACAAGGTGGTGATCGTCGGCAACACCTGCATGCACCACCTGCTCCTCGGCATCGACCCGTCGTACGTGGGCCTGGCCCCCTACGCGCCGGTGGCGCGGCAGCCCCTGGTCCTGCCCGCCCGCGATCTCTTCCTGAAGCTGCTGCCCGAGGCCCGGGTCTGCCTCCTGCCCCTGGTGGCCGGCTTCGTGGGCGCCGACGCGGTGGCGGTGGCGCTGGCCACCCGCCTCGACGAGTCCCCCGCCCTCCGCATCGCGGTCGACATCGGCACCAACGGCGAGGTCCTGCTGGGCTCGCGCGAGCGGCTCTGGGCCTGCTCGGCCCCCGCCGGCCCCGCCCTCGAGGGCGCGCAGATCCGGCACGGCATGCGGGCGGCCATCGGGGCCATCGACCGCGTCGAGGTCGCCGCGGGCGACCTGCGCCTGCACACCATCGGCGACGCGCCCGCGCAGGGCCTCTGCGGCTCGGGCCTGGTGGACGCGATCGCCGCCCTGCTGGACCTCGGCGTGCTCGACTGGACCGGCCTCATCGACGTGGACGCGCGCGACCGCTTGCCCGCTCCGATCCGTCCGCGCGTCGAGATGCGCGGGGAGGAGCGGCTCGTGGTGCTGGCGCGCGCGGGCGAGCACGGCGCCGACCGCGAGATCACCCTGACCCAGGACGACGTGCGGCAGGTGCAGCTCTGCAAGGGCGCGATCGCCTCCGGCGTGGCCATGCTCCAGCACGTGGCGGGGGTGCCGATCCAGCTGGTGGACGAGCTGCTGCTCGCCGGCGGCTTCGGCAACTACCTGTCGGTGCGCAGCGCCCTCCGCATCGGGCTCATCCCGCCCGGCCTGCCCGCGGCCCGCATCCGCTACGTCGGCAACGCGGCG
>DASULG010000062.1:0-6065 GCA_036278335.1 Pedococcus sp. | reverse complement strand
TGGAGTTGCCCCGGTTCCACGGACACCTGAATCAGTGGCCTGCGGCCACAGGAAGGTGTTCTGATGACGACGTACTACTCGCAGGAGTTCAAGGACCAGATCGTTGAGCAGTACCGCCAGGGGCGGACCGCCGGCGAGCTGGGCAAGGAGTTCAACCTGTCCCCGACGAGCGTGGCGAACTGGGTGCGGGCCAGCAAACGAGAGGACGCGGCTGCGGTGAAGAAGTCGAAGTCGGCCGAGGCGAAGAAGGGACCCCCCGAGACCCCCGAGGCCAAGATCGCCCGCTTGGAGCGAGAGCTGGCCCAAAAGGAGCAGGACCTGAAGATCCTGGGAAAAGCCTTGGCCTTCTTCGCGCGACGCACGACCCGGTAGCCATCTACGACTACATCCGTGCGGAGAAGGCCAAAGACGACACGGTCAGCATCGCGGGCATGTGTCGGGTGCTGGCGGTGTCTCGCTCCGGCTACTACGACTGGCTCGCCCGGGTCGAGGGGCAACCCCCCGAGCGGGCGACGCAGAACCGGCAGCTGGTCACCGAGATCAAGAAGGTCCACGGCGACTTCAGGTACTACGGCTCACCTCGGGTGCACCAGGAGCTGCTCGCCCGCGGCTGCCGAGTGGGCCGGCACAAGGTCGCCCGGCTCATGCGCGAGCACGCCATCCGCGCCCGACGCGGCAAGATCAAGTCCCGGCCCCGGGCGGCTCCTCCGGCGCGCAGGCCCGAGGTCGTCGACCTGGTCCAGCGGGACTTCAAGGCGGCCGGCCCCAACACGCTGTGGTTCACCGACCTGACCATGATCCGCACGAGCCAGGGATGGCTGTACGCGGCGGTCGTGCTCGACGCGTTCAACCGCGAGGTGGTCAGCTACGCCGTCGCGGACCGGGAAACCCCGCTGACCGCGATGACCGCCCTCGACCAGGCCGTCCGGGGCCGCCGGCCGCCCCGCGGCTGCATCATCCACTCCGACCGCGGCTACCAGTTCACCTCCCACGACTGGCTGGGCCGCAGCCGCAAGGCCGGCCTGGTCGCCTCGATCGGAGCCCGCAAGAGCGCCCTGGACAACGCCGCCATGGAGTCCTGGTTCGCCTCCTTCAAGAACGAGGAGCTCTACCCCGGCGGCCAACCCGCCACCCGGGCCGAGGCCCGGCAACGCCTGTTCGGCTACGTGTGGACGTACAACAACCGGCGACGCCACTCCTCACTCGGCTACGCCACACCCCGCGGCTACGCCGCGGAATCAAGTACCTGTCCGTGAGACCGGGGCAAGTCCACGTCGCACCACTGCGGAGGAGCCGAGCAGCCGGGGAACGTGCAGCCGCCGTCGCGCAGCCAGAGCCGCTTCGTCTGCGCGGGGGAGAACAGGCGGCGTTCGCGGCCCCAGTCGAGGACCTCGCCCTCGGTGCCGAGGACGATGGGAATGATGGCGGCGTCGCAGGCGATCCGCCGGACCGTGTCGGGGGCCAAGAGGGTGCCGGCGTCGAGACCCCCGATGGTCGTCGCCGCGCCGGTCCGCTCGCGGAGCTGGTCCCAGTCCAGGGTGAGGAACAGCTGGGCCTTGGGGGCGGTCGGCACGGACTCCGAGGCCATCACCGCGCGCCGGACGAGGGTCACCAGCGCGTCACCGCGTCGCTGGTCGCTGGGGCGCAGGTCCCGCCCTCCTTCCTTCGAGGGCTTGGGTGCGGACAGCGGGCCGAGGGCGGCCTCGAGGACTGCCTTGCCCTCGACGTCGAGCGCGAGGCGGTACTCGAACACACCAGTTCCGTCGTCATGCGGCTGCGAGAGGGCGACGAACCGCTTGGTCGCGCTCTGCTCCCGCTGGAGCACGTCGTCCAGGCCGTAGCGCGCCAGCAGGGCCGGACGCACCATGCGGCAGCCGCGGGGGCCGTGCTGCACCGCCATGCTGATCAGGCCCTCGAGCACGTGCGGCTCGGCCCCCTCGGCGAGAAGGGGCCTGAGCCTGTCGGCCTCTGCCACGACCACCGCGGCCGAGCGGACTGGCAGACGACCCGAGTCCACCGCCTCCTTCACGGGCGCGTTGGCGGCCTTGGCGAAGGCCTGCGCCACCGTCACGAGCTGCCCCGCGCCGCCAGAGCGGGTCGAGGGAGCCCAGTGCCGCACCCAGCCCACGGTGGTGGTGGCGTGCGCGCCCCCGGTGGTCTCGCCCCGGGCCTCGGCCTCGCCGATCACGGCCACCCTGCCGGCGTCGCAGGCACCGGCCAGCGCGTCCAGCTCACCGAGCAGTGGCCCGAGGTCGTCGCCGCCGGCGCGCCAGAGCTCGGCCGCGAGACCCTGCAGCGCTGAGTGCGCAGCCGCGAGCCGTTCGCGTCGCCGCTCCAGCGTCAGGCTCCCCTCCATGACCACAACTCTAGGGGTGACCACCGACAGTCCACCGCATCGCAGCAAGAGGCGAATCAGACTGTGCGACAAGAGAATGCGGCCCAACCATGTCAACCGTAAACACGCGGCTTGTGGATGGTGTGACGCCCGGACGGCCCCTGTGGAAATGCGCGACTAGCAGCCATCACGACGCGTCCAGCGGCCGCAGGTCTCGGATCCGAGACGAATTCAGGCATGCACGGGCACCGCGGACCCCGACGACGCGGTGGGATGTCAGTGCAGCCCTTGGGAACTGAAACCGGTCCCGGGGCGCTCCTCCTTCGCAGTGGTACGCGAGCGGAGGTACCCGAGCAGAGCGCGCGAGAAGAGGTACGTGAGCCCGGGCATGTGAGCACAGGCGTGTGACCACAGCACGTGTGCGGAGGTACCCGGGCAGAATTACTAGACAGCAGAGACACGAGACAAGGGAGTCGCGGGCTTGAGCTTCGAGTCGATGTGGGCGGCCCTCGAGCCCGTGGGCCGCAGCACGTCCACCGGCGGCTACCACCGTTTTGCGTGGACCCGCGAGGACCACGACCTGCGGGAGTGGTTTGCCGCCGAGTGCGCCAGGCGAGGCCTGGACCTCACCGAGGACCGCATGGGCACCAGTGGGCCTGGTGGGGCGACCCGGACAGCGCTGCGGCGCGCGGCACGAGCGGGGTCGTCACCGGCTCGCACCTCGACAGCGTCCCGGACGGCGGCGCCTTCGACGGTCCCCTCGGTGTCGTCAGCGCCCTCGCCGCGCTGGACGACCTGCGGGACAGAGGCTTCGAGCCCGCCCGCCCGATCGGGGTCGTGAACTTCGTCGACGAGGAGGGCGCCCGGTTCGGCGTGGCCTGCGCCGGCTCCCGCGTCATCACCGGCGCACTGAGCCCCGACCGCGCCCGCTCGCTCACCGACGCCGACGGCACCACCATGGCCGAGGCACTGGCCACGGCGGGCCGTGACCCAGCACTCCTGGGTCCCGATCCGGAGGCCCTGGCCCGCATCGGGGCCTTCGTGGAGCTCCACGTCGAGCAGGGCCGCGGCCTCGTCGACCTGGACCACGCCGTCGCCCTGGGCACAGACATCTGGCCGCACGGACGCTGGCGGCTGGACTTCCCCGGCGAGGCCAACCACGCCGGCACCACGCGCCTCGAGGACCGCCGTGACGCGATGCTCGGCTACGCCCACGCCGTGCTCACGGCCCGGCACGCCGCCGAGACCCACGGGTGTGTCGCCACGATCGGCAAGGTTGCCGTCCAGCCCGGCGGCGTCAACGCCATCCCGAGCGCCGTCACCGGCTGGCTCGACGCCCGTGGCCCCGACGAGGCGTCCGTTCGTGCCGCCGTCTCCACGGTCGAGGCTGAGGCCCAGCGCGCCGGCGCCACCGTCACCGAGGAGTCCTGGACCCCCACCACGGCCTTCGACCACCACCTGGGCGCGCGCATCCGCGCCCGGCTCGGCGGCATACCGATGCTGGGCACCGGCGCCGGCCACGACGCCGGAATCCTCGCCAATGCGGGCATTCCCGCCGCCATGCTCTTCGTCCGCAACCCCACTGGCGTCTCCCACTCGCCCAAGGAGTGGGCTGAGGCTGATGATTGTCTGGCTGGGGTGCGCGCCCTGGCATCGGTGCTTGAGGAGCTCGCAGGGGAGACGCCATGACGACCTACTGGGCTGAGAGCGCCTGGCTGCCGTCCGGTGTGGCCAGCGGTGTGCGGTTCACGGTCGCGGACGGCCGCTTCGCCCAGGTCCAGGCCCGCGTGAAACCGCAGGACGGCGACGAGCGGCTCACCGGCGTGGTGCTCCCCGGCTTCGCCAACACCCACAGCCATGCCTTCCACCGGGCGCTGAGGGGGCGCACCCACGGCGACGGCGGCAACTTCTGGACGTGGCGACAGCAGATGTATGCCGTGACGGCCAGGCTCAACCCCGAGACCTACCTCGCGCTGGCGCGCGCCGTCTTCTGCGAGATGGCCCTGGCCGGGATCACCGTCGTCGGGGAGTTCCACTACGTCCACCACGACGAGGCCGGCAACCCCTACTCCGACCCCAACGCCATGGGCCGGGCGCTCATCAGGGCAGCGCGCGAGGCGGGGGTGCGGATCACCCTGCTCGACACCTGCTACCTCTCCGGCGGCTTGAGCAGCGACGGGCACCTCCCGCTCGACGACGTCCAGCGGCGCTTCACCGACGGCGACGTCAACGGCTGGGCTGAGCGGGTGGCGGGGCTCGCGCCCGATGACAACACCCGGATCGGTGCCGCCGTGCACTCGGTGCGGGCCGTGCCCCGCGAGCAGCTCGCCCCCATGGCGCGGGCCGCGGAGGGCCTGCCGCTCCACGTGCACCTCAGCGAGCAGCCGGCGGAGAACCTCGCCGCCCAGATGTTCTACGGGCGCACCCCGACCGAGCTCCTCGACGAGGCGGGCCTGCTCGGGCCCCGGACCACGGCCGTCCACGCGACCCACATGACCGACCGCGACATCAAGCTCCTCGGCGCCTCCCGGTCCACGGCCTGCTTCTGTCCCACCACCGAGCGCGACTTGGTCGACGGCATCGGCCCGGCCCGCGCCCTGTTCGAGGCCGGCAGCCCGCTGGCGCTCGGCTCCGACCAGCACGCCGTGATCGACCCGTTCGAGGAGATCCGCGGCCTGGAGATGGACGAGCGCCTCGCCAGCAACGAGCGCGGCCGGTTCACCCCTGGCGAGCTGGTCGCGGCGGCCACCTCCGCGGGCTATGCCAGCCTCGGCTGGGAGGACGGCGGCCGCATCGCCGACGGCGCCCTCGCCGACTTCGTCGTGGTCCGCACCGACAGCGTCAACACGGCAGGTGCTCGCGCAGGGCAGATCATCTACTGCGCCAACCAGTCCGACATCGACCACGTGTTCGTCGGCGGGGAGGAGGTCGTGCGCCACGGCACCCACCGCATCGGCCACGTCTCGCGGCTGCTGGTCGAGGCCCTCGACCACGTGCGGGGCCGCTCGTGAGCAGCACCCTCGTCACGGGGATCGGGGAGCTCGTCACCTGCGAGGGCCTGGCCCCCGACCTCCTGGGCATCAGGCATGACGCGGCCCTGATCACCGAGGGCGGCCGGATCGCCTGGGTCGGCGACGCCTGCAACGCGCCAGAGGCCGACCGCCGCCTGGACGTCGACGGGCGGGCCGTCCTGCCAGGCTTCGTCGACTCCCATGCCCACCTGGTCTTCGCCGGTGACCGCGCCGAGGAGTTCGCGGCGCGCATGGCGGGCCAGCCCTATGACGGCGGGGGGATCACGGTCTCCGTGGACGCCACCCGCGCAGCCGGTGACGACGACCTGCGCTCCCTGGTGGCCGCTCGGGTGGCCGAGATGTGGGCCCAGGGGACGACCACCGTCGAGATCAAGAGCGGGTACGGCCTCACCGTCGAGGACGAGGTGCGCTGCCTGCGCATTGCCGCGGAGTTCACCGACGAGACGACGTTCCTGGGCGCCCACGTCGTTCCCGCTGAGTACGTCGGCGACCGTGCGGCATACGTCGACCTCGTGACCGGGGCGATGCTCGCGGCAGCGGCCCCGCACGCCCGGTGGGTCGACGTCTTCTGCGAGCCCCACTCGGCCCACGCGTTCACCGCCGACGAGGCGCGGGCCGTGCTCACCGCCGGCCGCGAAGCGGGGCTCGGCCTGCGGGTGCACGGCAACCAGCTCGGCCCCGGACCCGGCATTCGGCTG
>DASULG010000061.1:0-3025 GCA_036278335.1 Pedococcus sp. | reverse complement strand
GCTACCAGGTCGGCGCGATCCTCGGCGGCGGCATCGCCCCCTTCGTCGCCACGTGGCTCTACGCCAGTTTCGGCAGCACCACTGCCATCACCGCCTACTTCGTGGCCGTCAGCCTGGTCAGCCTCGCCTGCACCCTGGTCCTCCTGCGGCGGCCACACGTGGCTGAGGAGATGTATGCCGTTCGGCCCGCCTCCCAGCTCGAGCTCACCGATGTGGAGCACTGAGATGACGAACTCGCCCTACTACCAACCGCGCCCGTACGCGCCCGCGACGTTCGACTCCCTGCCCGCCGACGCACCGGCCCTGCCGGTCGTGGTCGTCGGCGCCGGACCGGTCGGCATGGCCGTGGCCCTCGGCCTGGCCCAGCGCGGCATCCGGGTCACCGTGCTCGAGGCCGCGACCCAGGTCTCCTTCGGCAGCCGCGCGATCTGCATCTCGCGGCACACCCTCGAGGTCGCCGACCGGCTTGGGGTCGGCGAGCAGCTGACCGACCTCGTCCTGCCCTGGCAGGGCGGACGTAGCTTCTACCGCGACGCGGAGGTGCTGCACTTCCTGATGAAGCACGACGAGCAGGACGTGCGCGGGCCGATGGTCAACGTCTCGCAGTCCGAGCTCGAGCAGGTGATGGCCGACGCCCTCGAGGCGCACCCGCTGGTCACGCTGCACTGGGGGGCGGCCGTCACGGGCCTGACCCAGGACGGCGACGAGGCCACCGTCACCGTCGAGACCGCCGACGGACCGCGCACCCTGCGGGCGCAATGGGTCGTCGCCGCCGATGGCGGACGCAGCCCGATGCGCGACCTCGTCGGTGTGGGGCTGCGGGGCACCAGCTACGAGGGCCGCTACGTCATCGCCGACATCCACTGGATCAGCGAGCTGCCCGCCGAGCGGATGGTCTGGTTCGACCCGCCGAGCAACCCCGGTTCCACGGTGATCATGCACCGGCAGCCGGGCGACATCTGGCGCATCGACTACCAGCTCGATCCCAGCGAGGACGCCGAGGTCGAGACGCGCGAGGAGCGCATCCGGACCCGTATCGCCAGCCACCTGGCCTGGCTCGGGGACGACCGTCCGTGGACGCTGGAGTGGCACGGCTTCTACAAGGCGCACGCTCTCGCCCTCGACAGCTTCGTCCACGACCGCGTGCTGTTCGCCGGCGATGCCGCCCACCTCGTACCCATCTTCGGCGTCCGGGGCCTCAACTCCGGCATGGAGGACGCCGAAACACTCATCTGGATGCTGTCGGCCGTGTTGTCCGCCGGTGCGGATCGAGCTCTGCTGCAGACCTACTCGGCCGAGCGGCGCGACGCGTGGCGGCAGAACGTCGCCAACGCCGGCAAGTCGACGCTCATCATGACCCCGGGCAGCCACGGGCACCGCACCACGCGCGACGCCCTGCTGGCCCTGGCAACCCTGCGGCCGGAGTTCAGCCACCTCATCAACCCCCGCCAGTCCAGTGCCACCCACGCGCGGCGTTCGCCCCTCACCGTGGCCGCATCCGGGTCGGTGCGGGCCGAGGGACTGCTGCCCGGCGACCCGGTCGAGGACCTCCGCGTCGTCCTCGCCGACGGCAAGGAGAGCTCGCTCGGCGAGCTGCGCGGTACCGGTTTCGCGGTCCTCGGCGTCGACCTCGACCCGGCGTCCGTCGAGGCCGCCTCGCGGCTTCGAGACGCCCTCGCCTCCGCCTTCGCGCCGGAGGACACCGCCCTGGCGCTGGTATGCCGTGAGCCCGGCACCGCGGCATACGTCACCGTCGTCGACGACGGCGACGGCGCGCTGACCGGCGCCTGGGGCGCGGAGCCCGGCGAGGTCTTCGTGGTGCGGCCCGACGGGCTGTTGCTGGCGCGCGGTCGCGCCGACGACCTGGCCGGCCTGCCCCAGCGGGTCCTGGCCGGCGGCGTGGCCGTCGAGACCGAGGCCGGCCCCGCCGACGCCGTCGTGGCCATACCCGCCGACGAGGCACGTCGGGAGTCGGCCTGGCTGGCGCTCTCCGACGGCATCAACACCGCGCAGCCCGACGACCGCGAGGGCTTCCTGGCCCGGCTGGCGCTGCTGCTCGGCGACCAGGTGTCCACCGACGACTTCGCCCAGGCCGTGGCGACCGCGGCCTCGGTGCGCTGACAAGAACGAGGAGACGACATGCCGTACTACCGGAGCGCGGGCAGCATCCCGCCGAAGCGTCACACCCAGCACCGCACCCCCGAAGGTGGCCTCTACTACGAGGAGCTGATGGGGGAGGAGGGGTTCTCCTCGGACTCCTCCCTGCTCTACCACGTCAACATCCCGTCGGCGGTGGTCGACGTGCGCGCGTGGGACCTGCCCGACCAGAGCCTGGTGCCCAACCACCCGCTCGCTCCGCGGCACTTCTCGACGCACATGCTGTTCGAGAACGACGCGACCGGGGTGGACGCCGTGACCGGGCGGCGGCTGCTGCTGGGCAACGGTGACGTGCGACTCGCCTATGTGGTCGCGGATGCGCCGAGCCCGCTGTACCGCAACGCGATCGGTGACGAGTGCCTCTACGTCGAGTCGGGCACCGCCACGGTGGAGACACTGTTCGGTGACCTCGAGGTAGGCGAGGGCGACTACGTCATCATCCCGCGTGCGACCACCCACCGGGTGGTCCCCACGGGTGTGGCGCCGGTGCGCCTCTACGCGATCGAGGCCAACTCGCACATCGGGCCGCCGAAGCGGTTCCTGTCCAAGTATGGCCAGCTCCTCGAGCACGCGCCCTACTGCGAGCGTGACCTGCGCGGGCCGACAGCGCCGACCGTCGTCGCGGGCGAGGACGTCGAGGTCCACATCAAGCACCGCGGCTCTGGGGCCGGGGGCATCGCCGGGACGGTGCACGTGTACCCGCAGCACCCGTTCGACGTGGTCGGCTGGGACGGCTGCCTCTACCCCTACGTCTTCAACATCTCCGACTACGAGCCGATCACCGGCCGCGTGCACCAGCCCCCGCCGGCCCACCAGGTGTTCGAGGGCTCGAACTTCGTGATCTGCAACTTCGTGCCCCGCAAGGTCG
>DASULG010000060.1:0-3876 GCA_036278335.1 Pedococcus sp. | reverse complement strand
CGTCGTGGGCGGTGCCGAAGGCTGGCACTCCTACGCCGACGCGTATGCGGTGCAGGGGCGGCCGTTCGAGACCGTGACCGCCGCGTCGGACCCGCTGCTGCACTACTTCACCTCCGGCACCACCTCGAAGCCCAAGCTGGTCGAGCACACGCAGGTCTCCTACCCGGTCGGCCACCTCACGACCATGTACTGGCTCGGTCTGCGCCCCGGCGACGTGCACCTCGCCATCAGCTCGCCGGGGTGGGCCAAGCACGCCTGGTCGTGCTTCTTCGCGCCGTGGATCGCCGAGGCAACCGTCTTCGTCTACAACTACTCGCGGTTCGACGCGGCGGCGCTGCTCGAGCAGATCCGCCGGGCGCGGGTCACCACGTTCTGCGCGCCGCCAACCGTCTGGCGCATGCTCATCCAGGCCGACCTTGGCGGTGGGCCGGGTGAGCTGCGCGAGCTGCTCGGCGCGGGTGAGCCCCTCAACCCCGAGGTCATCTCGCGGGTGCAGCAGGCCTGGGGCCTGACCATCCGTGACGGCTACGGGCAGACCGAGACCACGCTGCAGATCGGCAACGTCGCGGGCGAGCGCCTCAAGCCCGGCTCGATGGGCCGGCCCATGCCGGGTGTGCCGGTGGCGCTCATCGACCCCTTGAGCGGCGAGCCGACCGAGGAGGGCGAGATCGTCCTCGACCTGTCGCAGCACCCGGTCAACCTGATGACCGGCTACCTCGGCGACCCGGCGCGGCAGGAGGAGGCCATGCACGGCGGTTACTACCACACCGGCGATGTCGCCCAGCGGGACGCCGACGGCTACATCACGTACATCGGCCGCACCGACGACGTGTTCAAGGCCAGCGACTACAAGATCTCGCCGTTCGAGCTCGAGAGCGTGCTCATCGAGCACCCGGCCGTCGCCGAGGCGGCCGTCGTGCCGGCGCCCGACCCGACCCGCCTGGCCGTGCCCAAGGCCTATGTGGCGCTCGCGCCGGGCTGGGAACCCACTGCCGAGACCGCCAGGGAGATCCTGCGCCACGCACGGGAGAACCTCGCGCCCTACCTGCGGGTGCGCCGCCTCGAGTTCTACGAGCTGCCCAAGACGATCTCGGGCAAGATCCGCCGTGTCGAGCTGCGCGACCGCGAGACCCGGGCGTTCGACGGTGGCGCCTCGCTGTCGGAGGAGTTCCGCGACGACCAGTTCCCCGAGCTCAAGGCCTGATGGCGCTCTCGAATTGTGGTCTTCGCAGCCGCGGGTGAGGGTGGGTGGAGTGGACAGGGGGCGTGTCCCGTCCCTTCCTCGACAGCGAAGGAGCGCAACGATGACCGATCACCTGACCGAGCACACCAGCAGCGACGAGGCGACCGCCAAGGTCGCGGGTCTCATCAAGGGCATCCGCGTGGCCATGCTGACCAGCATCGACCCGCAGGGCCGGCTGGTGAGCCGGCCGATGGCCACGCAGGACGTCGAGTTCGACGGTGACGTCTGGTTCATCGCCGAGCGGAGTGCCGAGCACACGCTCAACCTGCGATCCCGCCCGCAGGTCAATGTCGCCTTCGCCGGCAGCTCCTCGTGGGTGTCTCTGGCGGGTACCGCCGAGGTCGTCGACGACCCGGCGCGGCTGGAGGAGTACTGGAACACCTTCACGGACGCGTGGATGGAGGGAGGCCCGGACAATCCCGAGAACATCCTCATCCACGTGCACGCCGACACCGCGGAGTACTGGGACTCGCCCGGCAGCAAGGTCACGCAGGTCGTCAACCTCGTGAAGGCCAAGGTCACCGGCGAACGGTACGAGGGCGACAACAAGGTCGTCGAGCTCTGAGCGGTCGCGACCGCTTCCTGTGGGCTCAGACTTGAGCGATGAGGACTGAGTCAACGGACCATTCGTACCTGACCCTGCCCGACGGTGCCGGCCCCTACCCGGGCGTGGTCGTCGTCCATGAGGCGTTCGGGTTGAACGACAACATCCGTGACATCTGCCGACGGTTCGCCGGCGAGGGGTATGCCGCGCTGGCGGTGGACCTGTTCGAGGGGCGCAGCCGGGCGGTGTGCCTGACCCGGATGTTCGTCGGCGGCATGCGCGGGAACCTCGATCACTACGGCGTCCCCGGTCTCAAGGCCGCGCTCGGGACGCTCGCAGGCCACGACGATGTGGATCCCAGTCGAATCGGGGCGATCGGCTTCTGCATGGGCGGGTCCATCGTCCTGACCTGGGCCTGCACCGACGACCGGCTGAACGCGATAGCGCCCTTCTACGGGATGGCACCGAGGCCCAGGGAGGCGATCCGGCGGATGTGTCCCGTCGTCGGCTCCTGGCCGGGTAGGGACTTCACGACAAAGGCCGCCGGTGTGCTCGAGACCGAGCTGACGGCCGCGGGCACGCCGCACGACCTGAAGGTCTACCCCGGAGCCAAGCACGCCTTCTTCAACGACCAGTGGCGCAACTACGATGCGGAGGCCGCGTCGGACTCGTGGCAACGGGTGCTGGCCTTCTTCAACGACCACGTCCGAAGCGGTGCCGGCAGCTAGAGTCCCCGGCACCTTCCAGGGGTTCCATTGCGCATCGGCCTCTGAGCCCCCACCGACATGGGCAGCCTGAGTCTTTGTGCCCTACCCGGCCGCTTGCGGCACGCGCACCCTGACGTCAAAGGACCCGCATCGGGTCGCTCCCAGGACTGTGATTCTCCGAACGGCTCGTCGCCGCGCAGCACCGCGCTGCCGGGTCCGGACCGAAGGAGGACCCCATGCGACTACTACACGACACCAAACCTGCCGTCGCCGCGCCCGCCCGGGCCGGCCCCGGCTCAGGCGCCGGCAGGCAGGCAGCCCGGTTCGGGGTGCACGTGCTGCAGATGTGCGCGGTGATGTGCGTCAGCCTGACCCTGCTGGGCCTGCTCGCCGCCGGGTCCGCCACCCTGGTCGGGTTCTCCGATCCGCGGCAGAGCGCCCCAGTCCTGTCGGCCCTCGTGGTCACCCTGACCCTGGCCGGGGGCATGGTGGCCTGGATGCGGTTCATGGCCATGGCGTGGCAGCCGACCCTGGAGATGGCCGGATCCGCCGTGCTTGCCGGCGCCGTGATGATCACCGGCTACGCCCTGGGCATCGTCCCAGCCAGTGAGCTCACGCCGGGAGTGTGCGGTCTGGCGTGCGTGATCATGATCGCCGACATGTTCTTCCGCTTCAGGCTCTACACGTCGCACACGTCCCACCACGGCCACGCCGCCTGACAGCCGGGTCGAACCAGACGGAGGGACCTGGTGCGGTTCGCCTACCTCTACTTCATGCAGGACGAGCCGGACCGGGTCCGGGCCGTCGCACCGCAGCACGCCGCCTACTGGCAGGCCATCAAAGCCGACGGCTACCTCGGTGGACCGTTCGCCGACAGGTCGGGCGGCCTGATCACCTTCGAGGCCAGCTCGCGTGAGCGAGCCGAGGAGATGACGGCCCACGACCCCTTCGCCCGGCACGGCCTGCTGGATCGCCACTGGCTCAAGGAGTGGGCCATCACGTAGTGCAGACTCCGCTGCTGCACCTATGCGACGGGCGGTCGACCGGGAGCATCCTGACGGCACGACCGACCGCGACGACTTCCTGGTCTGGGTCACGACCACGCTCTACCAAGCGGCGCGCGCGAGGTAGCCCATCGCCATGCCGACACCGTGACCGAGTAACCACCGCGCAGGACCACAGGACGGGCCGCTGCGGCGTCGGGTCGAGTTCAGGTCGCAACGAGCCTCAATGTGGCTCTGACCTGCGGAAATGCAATGGTCGGGGTGACAGGATTTGAACCTGCGGCCTCTTCGTCCCGAACGAAGCGCGCTACCAAGCTGCGCCACACCCCGTGGCAATCGCCGCCCGGAGGGGCAGCGAAAAGGAAGGATAGCCCACCA
>DASULG010000059.1:0-2104 GCA_036278335.1 Pedococcus sp. | reverse complement strand
GAACCGGGTACTCGGGTCCTTCACAGGTCCTGCAGAGGCTTCCGGCCCTGTGGCGGGGGAGTGGCAGGAGCGGCCGAATGGCGGCTGACCTGCGAAAATGGGTTGGTGCCCCCGGCAGGATTCGAACCTGCGACACCCGCTTTAGGAGAGCGGTGCTCTATCCCCTGAGCTACGAGGGCGGGGCATGGCTGAAACCCTCGCTGGAACCCAAGCGTGCGTCGGCCACTTGGTGAAGGGTAGCCGAAAGCTCGAACCGGGATGCCTCCTGGGTGCTCAGGTTCGCGCGCCATCTTCGCGAAGGCCGCGTTCCCCTACCCCCTCGTCGCCCGGCGTGGGGCACGGAACTACCAGGCGGTCCTGAACGCTGTGGCCGTCCCTCGGGCTGGTCCCCGTTCGAGGAAGGAGCGGCCATCCGAGCGCGGAGAAGCCGGCCTGGGCAGGCCAGGCCGGCTTCCGTCCCGGATCGGTCAGCGCTCGGAGTCGACGCCCTCGGCGTCGATGCGCTCCTTGCGGACCTTCTTGGAGACCTGCTCCTGGTCAGTGACCGTCTCCTTGCCGAGCTTGACCCGCTCGACCGGCACGGCCTCCTTCTCGACGACCGGGCGCTCCTCGCGCAGCACGACCTCGTGCTCCTCCTCCGAGATCGCGGGGCCTGCCATGGCGGCGCCCCGGTTGCCCTCCGTGATCGGCTCGCGCTCGACCCGCACCTCCTCACGGGAGACGGGCACGGTCACGGTCTGCTGCTCGGTGACCACGTGCTTGCGCAGGCGGGCGCGACCCTTCTCGTGGGTCTGGGTGCCGACCTTCAGCTGCTCCTCGGAGCGCGTCATCGCGTCGTCGGTCTCCGGGCCGGAGGTGTCGTGGCCGACCGTTCCGCGGCTCCGGTCCTCCGACTGCGGCGAGCCGGAGCCCGCGGTGTAGTCGATGCCGTAGTGGCGGTACAGCTCACCCTCCTCCTCGTGGGAGAGGTGGCCCTGGTCCGCGTCGACTCGCGGGGCGTCCTTGACGTGGTCCTTGGTGAACGGCACCCGCAGACCGTTCGTGCTGGTGTTGGCCTGCGCGATCGGCACGAAGCTCTCCTTGGTGCCGAACAGGCCGGTGCGCACGGTCACCCACTCGGGGCGGTCACTCTGGTCGTCCAGGTACACCTGTCCCACGGTGCCGATCTTCTGCTCATCGGTGCCGTAGACGTCCGAGCCGATCAGGGTGTCGATCTGGTTCTTGTTGAACATGGCGCTCCTCTTCATGGGTCGTCTTGCTTGCCACCCTGAAGACACCGCAGCCGTGGCCACATGACGCAGCCCCGTCCCGGCACCGGTTCCCTGCGACGGGGAGCTCGTGCTTGGGCCTCACCGGTCCCGACCGACAGAGAGCGGGTATGCCGCGTCATGTACCGCACCTTGGTGCGTCACCCGGGCTCTCAAGCACGATCCGGCGCTGCGTTCCGCTCAGCCCTGGTCGCACAGGGCCTGTTGAGCGACGTCGAAGGTCGCCAGGACCTCGAGGTCGATCAGGTCGTGCTGGAACCGCACCATCTCGTGGAGGCGATGCGCCGGACCATGGGGATCAGCCCCGCCACGTGTGGCGCGGACTGCCCCTGAGACGCGCTCAGGCGACTGCGCCGTGCTCACCCCATGGACGGTACGCCCGGCTCGCGTCATCCAACGCGGCCACGGACGTCTTCATCACTGGAGGCGATCAGCCCCCACGAAGCTCAGGAGAGATGATGCCGACCACCCCAGCTCCCGAACGGCGGATCGACGCGGAGACCCCGCCAAGACCATCGCTCACGCACGCCACAGCGGTGCGGGGCACCTTCCGGTCGCCGAAGGGGAAGGTGGGCGCCATGAGCGGCTGGCTGCGACTCGGCCGTTTTGTGCTGGATGCGGATGAGCTCAAGGCCACCGGCGTCTTCACCGGCGAGCTGGTCGATGCCGACGGCACTCTCGTGGGGGTCGACAGCTGCCGCAAGACCGTTCCCGCCGAGATCTCTCGCAGCGCGGGCGGCATCGTCGCCACCATCGGCCCGGTCGACGTCGACCTGCTCGGACTCGTCGTCACCATTAGCCCGTTCTCGGTGGAGGCTCGGGTGCCGGGCCGCGCT
>DASULG010000058.1:0-21910 GCA_036278335.1 Pedococcus sp. | reverse complement strand
TCATGCTGACGGTGATCGACGACATCGTGGCGGTGAGCGTGATCGGGGCGGTGTACACCCACGAGCTCCACCCCGTGCCGCTGGCGGCTGCCACCGCCTGTCTCGTCACCCTCTGGCTCCTCGGCCGCTGGGAGGTCTGGCAGGCCTCGCCCTACGTGCTGGTGACCATCGCGCTCTGGGCCGCCACCCTGCAGTCGGGAGTGCACCCCGCCATCGCCGGGATGACCGCCGGCCTGCTCATGGCAGCTCATGCGCCGAGGCGCCAGGAGGTCGAGGGCGCGGCCTCGCTGTTCCGCGCGTTCCGCCAGTCACCCCGCCCTGATGTCGGCTACACGGCCAAGGCCGGTCTGCAGCGGGCGATCTCGGTGAACGAGCGCCTGCAGACCGTGCTGCACCCCTGGGCGAGCTACCTCGTGGTGCCACTCTTCGCGCTCGCCAACGCCGGTGTCGACCTGCGGGGCGGCCTGATGGGCGAGGCGCTGCGCTCGCCCATCACCTGGGGGGTCGTCGTCGGCCTCGTCGCGGGCAAGCTCACCGGCATCGGCCTGGGCTCGCTGCTGGCAGTCCGGCTGCGGCTGGGCCGCCTGCCCCAGGGGGTGGGCGAGGGCCAGGTCGTCGGCGGTGCAGCCCTCTCCGGCATCGGTTTCACGGTCGCGCTGCTCATCACCGGCCTGGCCTTCGAGTCGCAGGCGAGCCGGGACGCGGCAACCCTGGGCGTGCTCGTGGCGGCGGTCGTGGCGTTCTGCCTGGGCTGGCTGGTCTTCTGGGCGTCCGCCCGCTTCCGGGGCGAGCGCACCGCGAGCCTGCCGATGGTCCTCGCCGAGCCGGTGGACGCGGGCCGGGACCACGTCCGCGGCCGCCCCGACGCAGCGCTGACGCTGGTGGAGTACGGCGACTTCGAGTGCCCGTTCTGCGGCCGCGCCACCGGTGTGGTCCGCGAGCTTCGCCAGCGGTTCGGCGACGACCTGCGCTATGTGTTCCGCCACCTGCCCCTGCCCGACGTGCACCCCCGGGCCGAGCGGGCCGCCCGGGCAGCCGAGGCAGCCGGCGCGCAGGGCCGCTTCTGGGAGATGCACGACCTGCTCTTCCTCCACCAGAGCGAGCTCGAGGACGAGGACCTGCTCGGGTATGCCGGCCAGCTGGGCCTGGACGTGGCGGAGTTCGCGCGTGCCATCGACTCCGAGGCGGTGGCCAGGCGGGTGCGCGAGGATGTCGCCAGCGCCGAGGCGAGCGGGGCGCGGGGCACGCCCACGTTCTTCGTCGAGGCGAACCGTCACGTGGCGCCCCACGACACCGAGACGCTGGCCCGCGCCCTGGAGGGGGCACGGGCCAGCGGGTAGGCGGGCCAGCGGGTCAGCGGGTCAGTGGCGGCGCCGCGAGGCCACCAGGCCGATGGCGCCGAGCAGGACGAGCACGGCCCCGGCGGCCACGATGCCGAGCGGGCCGACGCTGCCCCAGTCGATCGTCAGGCCGCCGAGCTCCTGGGCAAAGGCCAGCCCGGCGATGGCCAGGCAGACCAGGCCCAGGATGACGGGGGCGAGGTAGGGGCCACGCACGTACTCGGGCTGCGCCGGCACCACATCTTCTGGCCCTTCCGGGCCGTAGGTCGTCGCCGTCGGGCTGTAGGTCGTCGCCGTCGGCGTGCTGGCCCGGCTGGGGGCCGAGGTGCTGGCCGGCACGCGTGCCGGGGTGCTGACCGGGCTGGGGGTCGGGGTGTCGCTGGGCAGAGGCCGCGTGTCCTCGGGCCCGGCTCCGATGGGCTCGTGCCGCTCGGGGGTGTTGTTGCTCATCTGGGTCACTCCTTGCCGATGATGATCTGGCCGAGTCCGACGTGGGCGTGGACGACCAGGTCCGTGGGCCCGCTGCCGATCACCTCGGTGGTGCTCAGGTTCCGTCCGCCCTGCCCGTCCGGGGTCCCGCTGGTGCTCTCGTCGATGCTCTGGCCGCTGGCCAGCCGGATGTCGCCGGCGCTGACGTCGCTGCGCACCTCGACGGTCAGGTCGCTCGGCACGTAGATGCGCAGCTCGCCGATCCCCACCCGGGCTGTGACGTCCCCGGGAGCCGAGGGGCTGGTCGGGTAGGCGTCGAGGCGCAGGTTGGCCGAGCCGATGCCGAGGCGGAACTCCTGCGAGGTCTGCGCGCCGAGCGGGCGCCACTCGCGGTCGCCGACCCCGCCACCGAGCTGCACGTTCGGGACTACGGAGGCGAACCACGTCGACAGGGCGAGCAGCACCGCGAGCAGTCCCGTCAGGCCCGAGCGGAAGCCTGCCAGGCCCATGCCGAGGACGCTGAGGCCCGCGACGGTCAGAGCAGCCGCGAGGCTGGTCACGTGCTGGTCACCAGACCAGGCGAACTGCTCGTGGCCCCAGGCGGCGAGACCGTAGGCGGCCAGGGCCAGGCCGGAGACGATGACGGCGGGCAGGAAGCCTGCCGAGCGGTGTCGGGGGCGTGGGGGCATCGGTGGACGGGGCGGCACCGCGGCGGGTGCCTGGTAGGGACCGGACGGCCCAGCCGGGCCGGAGGGACCAGTCGAGCCGTAGGGACCAATGGGGCCGTAGGGACCAACGGGGCCAGCCGTCTCCTGACCGCTCTGTCCAACCGGGCTCATGGTGCCGGCAGCGGGGCGCTGGACCGGCCCGGCCGAGGCAGGGACCACTGCCTGGGTGCCTGACGGCCCGGCGAAGGTGCTCGCGCCGATTGACTCGCCGCGGTTGCGGGTGACCAGCCACACGACGAGGCCGACAGGGACGGCGATCCACCAGAGCCACCAGACGCCCCAGCCGTTGTGGTCGCCGATCCCCGAGCCGCCCACCAGGGAGAGGGCGATCAGGACGAGGATCGCGATGCCCCAGAAGTCGCCGTGGCGCAGGCCGTTCTCGGCGACGATCTCCTCGCGGTCGTTGGGGATGAAGGCCCAGGCGATGAGGTAGACCGTGACGCCGACCCCGCCCAGCAGGACCAGGACGATCAGGGCCGCCCGCAGGACGAGGGGGTCGACCCCTAGCCGGCGGGCGAGGCCGGAGCAGACGCCGGCGAGCCACTTGTCCTGCGTGTCACGCCGGATGTCGAGGGCCCGGAGCCACGCGAAGAAACGGTCCAAGCCCGAGGTGCTCTGAGGTGTGCCAGCGGTCTGGCCAGGGTTCTGCGTCATGGCAACCATGCTTCCTTCGGTAGCCGACCCTCACCATGAGGGTCGACCCTGACCGGACCCTGAGGTAGGGCCCAACGCCCCTGAATACGCTCGTTGCAGAGCCGGACGTGAGCAAAGATGTGGGCATGCCGACTCCGTACGAGCGGCCCGACCGGGCCACCACCGCGCCCGCAGGCGACCAGCGGGCCGTGCGCACCCTCCACCGCCCCGTCGAGGGACGGATCATCGGGGGCGTGTGCGCGGGGCTGGCCCTCCACCTCGGGCTGAACGTGCGGCTCGTCCGGCTGGCATTTGTCCTCCTCGCCCTGCCCGGGGCCGGCCTCGTGGCCTACCTCTTCCTCTGGGCGCTGACCCCCCAGTCGGTGCAGGGAGTGATCGAGGGCAGCAGCGGCCGCGTGCCGGTGGACCCCGCACGCCCCGAGGGGCCGGGCCTGAGCGTCACGGATGCGGCTGCGGCGGTCGGCGGAGCCAGCGACGACCAGCAGCGGTCCGCAACGCGCGTGCTGCTGGTCGGCGGGGTGCTGCTCCTGGCGGGGCTCGTGGTCGTCGCGCAGAACGCCGGTCTCAACCTCCGGCTCGGCTTCCTGATCCCGTTGCTGGTCGTGGCCGTCGGTGCCGTCATCGCGTGGTCCCAGCTCGACGACGCGCAGCGGGGCAGGTGGCTTGGTGGGTCCTCGGGCACCGGCAGGTTCAGCGCGGCCCGCCTCGCCTTCGGCAGCCTCCTCGCCCTCACCGGGCTGGTCATCCTCGCGACCCGGGGTCGCTCGCTCGCCGCCATCTGGGACATCGGGCTGGCCTCTCTGGCGGTCCTCGCCGGCGTCGTCCTGATCGCGGCTCCGTGGGGGCTTCGGCTGTGGAGCGAGCTGCGCCACGAGCAGGCCGAGCGGGCCCGCGCCACCGAGCGCGCCGACATCGCCGCCCACCTGCACGACTCGGTGCTCCAGACGCTGGCCCTCATCCAGCGCCGGGCCGACGACCCCTCCGCGGTCGCGCAGCTTGCCCGCGCCCAGGAGCGCGAGCTGCGCTCGTGGCTGTATGCCGGGCCGGCCGGCTCCGATGCCACCCTCGCCGCGGCGGTCGCGGAGGCGGCGCACGAGGTGGAGGACCTGCACGGCATACCGATCGACCTCGTGGTCACCGGCGACCAGCCGCTCGACAGCGGGGGACAGGCGCTGGTGCGGGCCGTACGCGAGTCGCTGCTCAACGCGGTCCGCCATGGCCAGCCGCCGGTCTCGGTGTACCTCGAGGTCGGCCCGGAGGGCGTCGAGGCGTTCGTGCGCGACCACGGCCCCGGCTTCGAGGTCGAGGAGATCCCGACCGACCGTCTCGGGGTGCGGCAGTCCGTCCTCGGCCGGATGGAGCGCCATGGCGGCGCCGCCCGTGTCCGGCGGCTCGAGCAGGGCACCGAGGTGTCCCTGTCCCTGCCGGCGCCGCGTGCACCCACCCCGACCACCGAACCCCAACCCCCAGCGGAGGCCTCCCATGCAACCCCGTGAACCGCGCGTCGACGTCGTCCTCGTCGACGACCACCGGATGTTCCGCTCAGGCGTGCGGGCCGAGATCGGCGACGCGGTGAACATCGTGGGCGAGGCGCCCACCGTGGACGCGGCCGTCGAGGTCATCGGCCAGACACGGCCCGCGGTGGTCCTGCTCGACGTGCACCTGCCCGGCGGCAGCGGCAACGGGGGCGTGGACGTGATCCACGGCTGCCGCGGTCTGGAGACCGCGAGCGGCCAGCCCGTGCGCTTCCTTGCGCTGTCCGTCTCTGATGCCGCGGAGGACGTGATCGCGGTGATCCGTGCCGGGGCGCGCGGCTATGTCACCAAGACGATCAGTGCGAACGACCTCACCTCGGCCATCCGGCGCGTGGCCGACGGCGACGCTGTCTTCTCGCCCCGCCTCGCCGGTTTCGTGCTCGACGCCTTTGGTGCGGCAGCCGGCGAGATTGCCGAGGTCGACGAGGAGCTTGACCGGCTGAGCGCCCGCGAGCGCGAGGTGATGCGCCTGATCGCGCGCGGCTACCAGTACAAGGAAGTCGCCAAGGAGCTGTTCATCTCCGTGAAAACCGTTGAGACACACGTCTCCTCGGTGCTGCGAAAACTCCAGCTGTCGTCGCGCCACGAGCTGACGGCCTGGGCGATGGGCCGCCGGCTCCTGTGATCTAGGCTGCGGGGCCATGGACTTCGTCAAGAACCTGCTCGTGCTCCTGCACCTCCTCGGCATGGCCGCCATCGTCGGCGGATGGCTCGTCGTGATCCGGGAGCCGCGCATCCTGCCCTCGATCGTCTGGGGTGCGCGGGCCCAGATCCTCACCGGCCTCCTGCTCGTCGGCGCCGTGGAGGCGGGTACCGAACCCGTCAACAACCCCAAGATCGGCGTCCACCTCCTGGTGGCCCTGGCGGTCGTGGCCTGCGCCGAGATCGCCAACGCGCGGCAGAAGCGCGGCGAGGGCAACCCGACGCTGGTCCGTGCGGCCGGCGCGCTCGCGGTCCTGAACGTAGCCATCGCGGCCCTCTGGTAGGGGCCGTCAGGGGACCAGGAGGAGCTTGCCCGTCGTGCGCCGGGCCTCGAGGTCGTCATAGGCCCTTGCTGCGTCGCTGATCGGGTAGCGGCCGCCGACCTCGAGGTGCAGCCGCCCGGCCGCGAGGTCGCCCAGCACCGAGCCGGCCCGCTCGAGCAGCTCCTCGCGGGTGGCGATGTAGTGGCCGAGCGTCGGCCGGGTCAGGAACAGCGAGCCGCCCTGGTTGAGCCGCTGGATGTCGAACGGGGGCACCTGGCCGCTCGCAGCGCCGAAGAGCACCATCAGCCCGCGCGGGCGCAGCGAGGCGAGCGAGGCGTCGAAGGTCGCCTTGCCCACGCCGTCGTACGCCACGTCGACACCCGTGCCGCCGTTGGTCTCGCGCACCGCGCCCGCGAGGTCGTCGGTCTGGGAGTAGTCGAGGACCGCGGTGGCGCCCAGCCTGCGCGCGATCTCCAGCTTGTCGGGCGAGCCGGCGGTGGCGATGACGCGGCCACCCTTGGCCGTGACCATCTGCACGAGGAGCTGGCCGACCCCGCCGGCCGCCGCGTGGACGAGGGCCACGGTTCCCGGCCCCACGGCATACGTGCTGTTGACGAGGTAGTGGGCGGTCATGCCCTGGAGCATGGCCGCCGCGGCAACGTCGAGGTCGAGCCCGTCGGGCACCGGCACGAGGTCGCTGGTCGAGCGGTTGACGACGGTGCCGGCGCTGCCGAGGCCCTGCCCCCACGCGACGCGGTCGCCGGCCGAGAAGTCCGTGACCTCGGGACCAAGGGCCGTCACGGTGCCGGCTCCCTCGGAGCACGACACGAACGGCGTCGCGATCGGGTAGACGCCCTCGCGCTGGTAGACGTCGACGAAGTTGACCCCCACTGCGGCCACCTCGACCCGCACCTCACCGGGGCCGGGGTCGGGCACCTCGACCTCCTGGACCGTGAGGACCGAGGAGTCGCCGTTGCGGGGGACGATGAGGGCGCGTGCTGTGGTCATCGGGTCACTGTATGCGGGTGGTGATCCAGTAGCGCCGCTTGCCCTTCAGGTCCCCTTCGTACACCCCACCGCCGCGCTCGATGGTCCGGGCCGAGGCGAGGTTGTCGAGGTCGCAGGTGACCAGCACGCGGTCCAGGCCGAGGTCGGCGGCGAGCGCCACGACCTGGCCCAGGGCGTCGGCGGCCAGCCCACGGCCGCGGGCGGAGGGGCGCACGCTGTAGCCGATGTGGCCGCCGACCTCGGCCAGCAACGGGTTGTCCAGGCTGTGCCTGAGGCTGATCGACCCGAGGAAGGTGTCTCCCTCAGCCATCCAGAGGTAGGTGCACGGCACCCACCCCGTGGGACGCGGGCTGTCCGGCTCGGCATCGGCCAGGTGGAGGTCGACGAGGCGCTGGAACTCCGCAGGCTCCTCCAGCCCCTCGCGGGTGAACGCCACCCCGGGGAAGGACTCGTCGGCAGGCCACACCAGCACCCCGCTGTACCGCTCCTCGCCGCGCGCGCGGAACTCGTCGACGGCGTCGAGGAAGGAGCGGTGGAAGCGCAGGTGCGGCGGGGCCAGCTCGACCATGGCGTCGACGGTAGCGCCGGGGCCCGCCGTCATCCAGCGGAGCTCAGAGCTGCGCGATGACCGCGTCCAACATGGCCTCGGTGAGCTTGCCGGTGAAGGTGTTCTGCTGGCTGACGTGGTAGCTGCCCAGGAGCCGGACCTCGCGCCCGGATGCGGTGCGCAGGAGGGCCTGGGCGCTGTGCCCGAACCGAGGCTTGGGCCGCGGCACCTCCCAGCCGACCCGCCGCGCGCTCGCCAGCGCGGCATCCCAGCCGATCGAGCCCAGCGCCAGCATCGAGCGCAGCCGCGGGGCCGCGAGCTCGAGCTCCCGGTCCAGCCAGCTCCCGCAGGTGAGCCGTTCGGTCGTGGTCGGCTTGTTGGCCGGGGGAGCGCACCGCACCGCCGCGACGATCCGTATGCCGGTCAGCGTCAGCCCGTCGCCGCTCGCCCAGCTCTGGGGCTGGCTCGCGTACCCGCCACGGTGGAGCGCGGCATACAGCCAGTCGCCGCTGCGGTCCCCGGTGAACATCCGGCCCGTGCGGTTGGTGCCGTTGGCGGCCGGCGCCAGGCCGACGACGAGCACCTCCCCCTCGGGGTCACCGAAGCCGGGGCCGGGCCGGCCCCAGTAGGGCTGGTCGGCGAACGCCGCGCGGCGGCCGCCGGTGGCCACACTCTCGCGCCAGGCCACGAGACGCGGGCACGCCCGGCACACCGAGACGCGGGCGTCGAGCTCGTCGGTGGTGGTGGCCCCCGTGGCCAGGCGTGAGACCTGTGCCGCCGTGCGGGCCACGGGGGTGTCCGCGGTGGCGGGGTCGCCCGGCCATCCGGTGCCCGGCGGCACGGGGGAGGGGAAGACCTTGCCGGTGATGGGGTGGGGTTCGCCCGCGGGCTGGGCCGTCACGCGATGACCTCGGCAGGGGCGGGCGGCGTGGTGTCCGGCTCGGCGGGTCCCGGGCGGGGCCGCATCGTGCGGACGCCGCGCGAGAGCAGGGCCAGCGCCGACGTCAGGGTCATGATCACGGCGCAGCCGAGCAGGGCCGCGTGCGGCCCGAACGACACGGCCGCCGGCCCGGCGATGAGCAGGCCCACCGGACCCAGCATCAGCGAGCCGAGGGCGTCGTAGGAGCTGACCCGTGACAGGGCCTCGGCAGGGACCTCCCGCTGAAGGGTGGTCTGCCACAGCACGCCGAAGATGTCGAGGGAGACGCCCATCGCGAACGCCGCAGCGACCACGGCCCACAGCGGCGCGCTGAGCCCGAGCAGCAGGTAGGGGAGGGTCACCGGGAACGTGAACAGCGTTGCCACGAGGATGGGCCGGCGCGGGCGCAGGCGGACCGCGACGAGGACGCCGACGATCATCCCGAGGGCCTCGCCGGCGAGGACGGCCGACCACGCCGGGGCGCCACCCAGCTCCTGTTTGGCCACCACCGGGCCGAGAACGCCGTGCGCCGCCTGCAGGGCCATCACCATGACGGAGAACTGCACGACGACCACCCACAGCCAGGAGCGCGACGAGAACTCGCGCCACCCGTCCTTCAGGTCCTTGACGACGGAGGTGCCCCCCGCCAGGTGGCTGCGGTCCAGGCGCAGCAGCCCGACCAGCGTTCCCGCGACGGCGAACATCGCGGCGCTGGCCGCCAGGGCCCAGCCGGCCCCCACGAACACGACGACGGCGCCGCTGGCCACCAGGCCCGTCACGCGGGCTGCGTTGCTGCCCAGGCCGATCAGGGCGTTGGCGCTCTGCAGGCGATCTGTCGGCACCACGTCGGGGATGATCCCGGTCAGGGCCGGCCACACGACGGCCATGGCGATGCCCGAGAGCGCGGCGGCACCGCACAGCGCTGGGACGGGGGCCCTGCCGCTCAGCAGCATCACCGCCAGCAGGGTGAAGGCGGCCGAGCTGCACAGCTCGCCCGCCATCAGCACCCGGTGGCGGGGGTAGCGGTCGGCGACGACTCCGCCTGCCAGCAGGAACAGGACCAGCGGCACCGCCTCGGCGGCGAGTACCGTCGACAGGGTGCGGGGCGTGGCCCCGGGCAGGTCGAGGATGCCGAAGGCGAGGGCCACCGGGGCGAACGAGCTGGCGAGCATCGAGACGGTCCGGGCGCCCAGCAGGAGCGACAGGCGCCGGTCGCGCAGCAGCGTCAGGTCGTCGCGGTAGTCGTGCACGCGTCTACGCTACGCGGGCGGGGCAACCGGTTCACGGACCTCGCTGGCTTCCTGGATGTGCCAGTCTCATGCCTGTGGCGGACCGGCAGGAACGGTGGCGGGTGGCGGCACAGCGCGCGGCCGACGTCGCCTGGCCGGGCAGGCCGCAGACCTGGCGCGAGCTCCCCGCCCGGCTGCGCGGGACCGCCTCGGAGCTGCTGCGCCTCACCACCGCGGCCGTCCTCGCGTGGCTCATCGCCGCCAGGCTCACCGGCACCGTGTACGACCTCACCAGCGCGCTGACCGCCCTGCTGGTGCTGCAGGCGTCGGCCTACTCCACGGTGCGGATGGGACTGCTGCGGGTGGGCGCGGTGCTGATGGGGGTCCTGGTCGCCGTGGCCTTCTCCAGCCTGGCGGGCCTGACCTGGTGGAGCCTGGCTGCCGTCATCGCTGCCTCCCTCGTGCTGGCCAAGGTGTTCCGCCTGGGCGCCCAGGCGCTCGAGGTCCCGATCAGCGCCATGCTCATCCTCGGGGTCAGCTCGCCGGACCTCGTCGCGGAGGCCCGGGTGGTCCACACCCTGGTGGGAGCCGGCGTCGGGGTCCTGTTCAACCTGATGCTGCCGGCGGCCGTGCCCACCCGGCGGGCCAGCTCGCAGGTCCTGCGAGTGGCCTATGCCGCGGCCGAGTGCCTGGACGGGGCCTCCCGGGCCCTCGTCGCCGGCCGGGTGCGGCGCAGCGACCTGGCGGAGTGGGGCGACCAGGCGCGTGCCGTCTCGGGTCTGGTCGCGAGGGCCTCGGCGGCCGTGCACCAGGTGGAGGAGGCCCGCAAGCTCAACCCGCGGGCGCTCGGCACGCGCAACGTCGAGCCGGTGCTGCGCAGCGGCCTCGACCGGCTCGAGGGCTGTGTGCTGGCCATCCGGGCCCTGTTCGTCATCCTCCTGCAGGAGCTGCCCGACGAGCCGCCCGACGAGCAGCAGCTGCCCGACCGGCCGGGCTCCCCGACCTACGACGAGGATGCCCGGCAGGCCTTCGCCGTGGTCCTGAGCGACATCGCGGACTGCCTTCGCGCATTCGGCCAGCTGGTGCGCGCGGAGGCAGAGGAGAACCAGGAGGAGGCAGAGCGCGCTCTCGCCACGAGCCTGGAGATCCTGCGGGAGACCAGGGCCATCCTGACCGAGCTGTTGATCAGCAGGCCGGGCAGCGACCCCGGGCTGTGGCTGCTGCGCGGCTCCATCCTTGCCGCGGTGGACCAGGTGCTGATCGAGCTCGACCTCGAGCGGCGCGCCCGGCAGCGGGAGGAGTGGCAGCGGCGGTCGGCCCTCACGCTGCCTCTGCTCACCGGGCTGTCCGTCCCACCGCGCATGCGCCGCACCCGGTGAGGGCCAGCGGCACTCCTCAGCCGCTCGTGTCGATCCAGTAGCGGCGGGTGCCGTTGCGGGAGTCCTCGTAGACCGCGCCGTGCGCCTCGATGACCGCGCGCGAGCCCGGGTTGTCCTCGGCGCACGTCACGAGCAGCCGCGGTATGCCGCGTGCGGCCCCGAGCGGGATCGCCTGCCGGAGCGCCTCGGTCGCGTGTCCGCGGCGGCGGGCCGAGGGCCGGACGCTGTAGCCGATGTGCCCGCCCTCCTGGAGCAGGAAGTCGTTCAGCTCGTGGCGCAGCGACAGCGACCCGACGTACTCGCCGTCCTCGACCATCCACAGGAAGGTGCAGGGGACCCATCCCGGTTTCCGCGGGGCATCCTGGCGCGCCGAGGCCACCCGGCGCGCCACGAACCGCTCGAACTCGGCAGGGTCCTCGAGGCCGTCACGCGTGAAGGCAAATCCGGCGTAGTCGCCCTCCGGTTCCTGCGCCCACAGCCCGTCCCCGTCGCGTTGCTCGCCCGTCTCGGCGAACTCGTCCGATGCTGCCAGGTAGGAGCGCTGGTAGCGGGAGTGGGGCCGCACGAGTCGAGTCACGCGCCGACGATAGCCAGTCGCCCGTGCCGGTCGCGAGATGCGGTCGGTGTCGTCCCGGCAACGTAGGCTGGGCAGCAACATGAGCACGCTCTTCGACGACCTCCCCTTCCCCCGTCCCACAGCGTCCACCGAGGCTGCCCGCGACGCAGCGGTTGACGCCTTCGGCGTCCCCACGTGGGCCGCGGCGGCAGCGGCGGGTGAGGGGCCCGATGGCCCGGGCGCACGGCATACCGACCCTGAGGAGCTGCTCCGGGGCCTGAACCCGCAGCAGCGCGAGGCGGTGCTCCACGAGGGCAGCCCCCTGCTCATCGTCGCCGGTGCCGGCTCGGGCAAGACCCGCGTGCTCACCAACCGCATCGCCTACCTGCTGGCCGAGCGCAGCGTCCAGCCCGGCCAGGTGCTCGCGATCACCTTCACCAACAAGGCCGCGGCCGAGATGCGCGAGCGCGTTGCGGCGCTGGTCGGCCCCCGCGCCAAGGCCATGTGGGTGATGACCTTCCACAGTGCCTGCGTGCGGATCCTGCGCCGCGAGGCCGCCAAGATCGGGATGAAGTCCACGTTCTCGATCTACGACGCGGCCGACAGCCAGCGCCTGATGTCGATGGTCATGCGCGACCTCGACCTCGACCCCAAGCGCTACCCGCCGCGCTCGTTCAGCCACCAGGTCTCCAACCTCAAGAACGAGCTCGTCGACGAGGAGACCTTCGCCTCCCGCGTGTCCGAGGGCACCCACCAGGAGCGGATGCTGGCGGAGGCCTACACCGGCTACCAGCGCCGGCTGCGCCAGGCCAACGCCCTCGACTTCGACGACCTCATCATGACGACGGTCAACATCCTGCAGGTGTTCCCGGAGGTGGCCGAGCACTACCGCCGCCGGTTCCGCCACGTGCTCGTCGACGAGTACCAGGACACCAACCACGCCCAGTACCAGCTGGTGAAGGAGCTCGTGGGGGCCGAGGGCGCCGGTATGCCGGGTGCTGACGGTCCCAGCGTGCCCCCGGCGGAGCTGGTGGTGGTCGGCGACGCCGACCAGTCCATCTACGCCTTCCGCGGCGCCACGATCCGCAACATCGTCGAGTTCGAGCAGGACTACCCCAACGCCCGCACCATCCTGCTCGAGCAGAACTACCGCTCGACCCAGACCATCCTCCAGGCGGCGAACTCCGTCATCGCCAAGAACCCCGAGCGCCGCAAGAAGAACCTCTGGAGCGAGTCCGGTGACGGGGCCAAGATCGTCGGCTACGTCGGAGACTCCGAGCACGACGAGGCCGCCTTCGTGGCCAAGACCATCGACGAGCTGGGCGACAGCCACGGCGTCAAGCCCAAGGACGTCGCCGTCTTCTACCGGACCAACGCCCAGTCGCGAGCCCTGGAGGAGGTCTTCGTGCGCGTCGGGCTGCCCTACAAGGTCGTCGGCGGCACACGGTTCTACGAGCGCCGCGAGGTCAAGGACGCGCTGGCCTACCTGCGGGTCCTGTCCAACCCCACGGACACGGTCAACCTGCGCCGGATCATCAACGTGCCCAAGCGGGGCATCGGCGACCGCGCCGAGGCCTGCATCTCCGCCCTCGCCGAGCGCGAGCGCATCCCCTTCATCGCCGCCCTCGGCCGCCCCGAGGACGCCCCAGCCATCGCCACCCGGTCGGTGAGCGCCATCAAGGGCTTCACCGCCCTCCTGGAGGAGCTTCGGGCCGTGGCCGAGCGTGAGGACACCGGCGTGTCCGACCTGCTCGAGGCCGTCGTGGAGAAGACGGGGTACCTCGCGGAGCTGCGCGCCAGCCACGACCCCCAGGACGAGACCCGCATCGAGAACCTCGCCGAGCTCGTGGCCGTCGCCCGGGAGTTCGACGAGAACCGGGCCGAGACCGGTGAGGTGGCCACCCTCGAGGACTTCCTCGAGCAGGTGTCGCTGGTGGCCGACGCCGACGAGATTCCTGACAGCGAGGAGGCGGAGGACCAGGGGGTCGTCACGCTCATGACGCTGCACACCGCCAAGGGCCTCGAGTTCCCGGTCGTGTTCCTCACCGGCATGGAGGACGGCACCTTCCCGCACATGCGGGCGCTCGCCGACAACCGCGAGCTCGAGGAGGAGCGCAGGCTGGCCTACGTCGGCATCACGCGCGCCCGCGAGCGGCTGCACCTGTCACGGGCGGCGGTGCGCTCAGCCTGGGGCGCCCCGCAGTACAACCCTGCCAGCCGGTTCCTCGACGAGATCCCCGACCACCTGGTCGACTGGCAGCGCACCGGCGCCGCGCAGGTCACCTCCCGCGGCTCGGCGCCAGCCGTGGCCCGCCTCGCCTCGCGCCCCGGCGTGCGCTCGCCCGGCAACCGCCCGGTGATCAGCCTGTCCGCCGGCGACCGGGTCACCCACGACTCCTTCGGCCTGGGCACTGTCGTGCGCGTCGAGGGCGAGGGCGACAAGGCGATGGCGCACGTCGACTTCGGCGCCGACACCGGCGTGAAGCGGCTGCTGCTGCGCTACGCACCGCTTGAGAAGCTCTAGCAGGAAGCGCGGAGCGCCCCGACGGAGGTCTCCGTCGGGGCGCTCTGTACGCGCTCTGGTGCTGTGGTGCGGCCTACTGCAGGCCGTGGTCCCGCAGCCAGGGGGCCGGGTCGACGGGCCCGCCGCCGTGCGGGTGGATCTCGAGGTGCAGGTGCGGCCCGGTCGAGTGCCCGGTGTTGCCGCTCGTTCCCACGACATCACCGGGGGCGACCTGCTGGCCCACCGTGACGCTGATGCTGTCCATGTGGGCGTAGTACGAGACGGTCCCGTCCCAGTACTCGATCTCGACCTTGTTGCCGTAGCCGCTCTCGGGGCCGGCGAAGGTCACGGTGCCGGTCGACATCGCCGCGAGCGGCGTCCCGACGGGGGTGGCGAAGTCGTCGCCCAGGTGCATGCGACCCCAGCGCATGCCGTAGCCGGACGTGAAGGTGGCGCCGGCGATCGGCATGACCCACTTCTCGGTGGCCTTGCGCGCGGCCTCAGCGGCGGCGAGCGCCTTCTTCTTGGCAGCGGCGGCCTTCTTGACGTCGGCGGCCTTCTTCGCCGCGAGCGCCTGGCGGCTCTGGTCGCGGGAGGCGCGCTCCGCGACCCGGGCCCGCGCCGCGGCGAGCTGGAGCTCGCTCTGTTGGCGCTGTTGGGTGGCCTCGGCGTGCTCGAAGGCGGCGTTGGCGGACTTGGTCTTGGCGACCTGGCCAGTCAGGTCGAGGTTGATGGGGGCGGACTGGGCGACTGTGGCGCCCGTCGCGGTCACGACCAGGGTGGCGGCTGCTGCGGTTGGCAGCACGAAGCCTGATCGAAAACTCTGGGGGATGCGACGTCCGTTGCTGAAGCCGCGGTGGCGGCCCTCGTAACGAGAACTCACTGGGGGGTTACCTCACGTGCAGGGGACACGAAGTGCCCGAGACTAGCCCGTGACCTCTTCGTTATGCAAAAACCGCGTCACGGTTTCGGAGGTGTTTCGTCCCTTTTGCGGTGGTCTGGGTCACCCGTTCGGAGGACCCAGACCAACCAAATGATGGGGGTCCGGATGGCTAGCGGTGACTAGTCACGGGCAGCTCGGTCACGCCGGGGGTCAGCGTGTGGCCCTCGGTGTCGAGCTGGGCCAGGGTCGTCGAGATCCCGTGCACGACGCTGCCGAGGATCGGCAGGGACATGTGGCCCACGCCGTGCAGGTCGACGTTGCGCACGCTCAGGTCTGGGTGCTCGAGGGCGGCGAAGCGCTGCGGAAAGACCATCTGGTCCAGGTCGGACCAGTAGGCCACGAAGCGGGTCTGGCAGCCAGGGACGGGCTGGTCGAGCTCGCGCATGAGCCCGCTGCCCGGGCGCAGCTGCTTGGTGAGCTGGCTGTTCCACCCGTACGCGGTGTACGTGCCGTGGTGGGGTGTGCCCAGGGTCACCAGGGTGTGCACGCGCTCGTCCCCGCCGAGGCGGGTGATGTAGTAGCGGGCGATCAGGCCGCCCATGCTGTGGCCGACGACGTGGATGCGCTCGTAGCCGGTCTCGGCGACGAGCTCCTCGACCTCCTCGGCGAGCTGGGCCGCCGCGGCTCGCACGTCGGTGGTCAGCGGGGAGTAGTTCATCGTCGTGACCCGCCCGAACCCGCGCCGGCGCAGCCCCAGGCGCAGCAGGGTGAAGATCGAGCGGTTGTCGACCATGCCGTGCACCAGCAGGATCGGCGTCCCGGCGGCCTCGACGTCGGAGATGACCAGACCGCGCTGCACCGGGGGCAGGTGCTCGACGCGGTAGGCGTGCTGGCTGTCCGCGCCGTGGCGCACGACGAGTCCCCAGGGGTAGAGCGCGACGTGGGTGGTGAGCCAGGCCGCCTCGACGGCCGCGCCCACGAGCCCCGTGGGGGTGGACAGGGCCCGTGCCGCGCCGCCCACGATGTCGTTGGCGGCACTTGCCGCCCGGGTGACCCTGGAGGCGGCGCGCGCGATCGCCCGGGGGAGCAGGGGGATCGCGGCCTGGCGCGTCGGCGCCGCCGGCGAGGGCCGCTCCAGTGCGGCTGCCCGGTTGCGGAGACCTCGGATGCTCTGCGGCATGGCTTCGCCGACGGTAGCCGGTTCGAGGCGCACATACGAGGGCAAGAGGTCACAATCTGGACGTGTCGCGCCCAGGCGGGCCCACGTGAGGGCTCTCACCCCGCTGCCCGGGAGGCGCGCCCTGGGGCTAGTCTGCGCCCATGACTGAGACCCCAGTGCGTGTCGTCGTGGCCAAACCCGGCCTTGACGGCCATGACCGCGGCGCCAAGGTTGTCGCCCGCGCGCTCCGCGATGCCGGGATGGAGGTCGTCTACACCGGACTGCACCAGACCCCGGAGCAGATCGTGGAGGCGGCGATCCAGGAGGATGCCGACGCCGTGGGGCTCTCGGTGCTCTCCGGCGCCCACATGACCCTGTTCGCCAAGGTCGTGGACCTGCTCAAGCAGCGGGACGCCAGCGACATCGTCGTCTTCGGCGGCGGGATCATCCCCGAGGGCGACATCCCCGAGCTCGAGAAGCTCGGCGTCGCCAAGATCTTCACGCCGGGCGCGACCACGACCGAGATCGTCGAATGGGTGCGCTCCGCCGTCCCCGCCACCTGAGCCCACGCCCGGCCCGCAGCCTGGTCAGTTCTGGACCGGCAGGGTGAATGGCGCGGGCGCCAGGGGGTTGGCGCGCACGGTGACCGGCTGCACTGCATACGCGTTCTTGTAGGCCGCGTCCGTGCTCGCCAGCACCAGGCGGATACGGTGACCGGCCTCGACCCGGTGCACGATCCCCGGCAGCTCGATGTGGACGCTCTGGGTCACGTCGGCGACCCGCACGGGGCTGATCAGCTTGTGCACCAGCGTCTGGGTGCCGTCGGGCGCGACGTCGTACATCTTGGCGAAGACCTGCAGCGCCCCGGCCGGCCCCGCACTCTGCGTCGCCGCGACCGCCGGCGACTCCAAGCGCACGTCCAGGGTGGGTGAGCCCACGATCGTGGTGGCTGTCGTCAGGGCAGGGGTGGTCCAGGCCCCGAACGTGCCCGGGGTGTCGAAGGGCGTGCGCACGCCTTCGGGCAGGTCCACCTGCCCCTCCAGGGCGGAGACCTCGGAGTACGACGCGAAGCCCCCGCCGCCCGGGTTGGACCAGCTGGTCGACCCCGGCAGGACCTGCGACCGCGCCGGCACGAGCTCATCGGCGGCCGAGAGGTACCAGGTCTGGCGCCCCCGCACGGGGTACGAGCCGGCTGTGGCGTAGGCGGGTGCGGCGCTGCCGGTGTAGGAGACCCAGTCCCGGAAGTAGGCGAACTCCGGCCCCGTGGGAGCGTTGGTGTCCTTGAGGTAGTGGTCGAACCAGTTCTTGATCCGGGAGCCCAGGTACGTGCCCTCGATGTCCTGGCCGCTCAGGTCGAGCTCGCCGGGGGCGGCGCCGCTGCGGCCGTTGCTCCCGCCCGAGTGCCCCCACGACTGCCAGGCCATCGCCACAGGGACGCCCCGCGACTTCAGGCCCCGGTAGGTTGCGGCGGCCTCCTGGAGGTTGAAGAGCGTGTCGTTCTCGCCCTGGATGAGGAAGACCGGCACGCGCACCCGGTCGAGGTAGTGGGCCACCGACACCCGGTCGGTGAGCCGGTAGGTGTCTGCGGTCGGGTAGCCCAGGCTGTCGAGGGTCGCCTTGGCCTGGCATGCCTCGAGCACGAAGTTCGGGCAGCCGACGGTGCGCCGGGGGTCGATGGCCGCGCCGGCGACCCCGTCGGTGATGCCGACGCCGAAGAAGAGCCCGGTCCAGCCGATCTTCTCGGTGCCCGGGTTGGAGCTGGCGTACGTCGTACCCGCGGTGAAGCTCGTGTTGTTCGGTGCCAGGGCGTAGCGCAGGTCGTTCCACGTGATCAGCGGGACGAGGGTGTCGACGCGGCTGTCCACTGCCGCGGTCGCGAACTGGATCTGGCCGCCGTAGGAGCCCCCGACCATGCCGACGCGCGGGTCGTGGCTGGCCGCGTCGTCGAGCCGGGTGAAGTCGACTGTGAGGGTCCCCGGCCCGGCGGGGACCCCGCCGAGGTCGGCGGAGTCGTATGCCGCGCGGGAGCCGCCCCCGAGGAACGTCACGAGCGAGCTGGCGGCCACGCCGTCGATGCCCGGGTCGTCGAGAGAGATCTTGCAGCCGCTGTCGGGGAAGCCGAGGCCCGTGTAGGACAGCACGGTGTAGCCGCGCTGGGCGAACGCCCTGCCAAGCCCTGCCTGGTCGTCCTTGCTCCCGCCGAAGCCGTTGGTCGTCAGGATGGCCGGCGCCTGGGCGTCCCTGGTGGCCGAGTGGGGCTTGTACAGGTCGGCGTCGATGGTGCACGTCTGCGGCTGGCCCAGGTCGTCCGTGCCTGCGGGGACGGCGAAGGACAGCCCGGTATAGGTGTCCACGGCGTCCAGTGCGGCCGCCTCTCGTGGTGCCGCGCCCGCCTGTGCGGGGTGGCCCGCGGCGGCTGCCGTGATGGCGAGTCCGGCTGCGGCGGCCGCGACCAGACGGCGTCTGCGGCGCGGGCGGCCGGGGTCCGGGGTTCCCTGGGTGTCCGGGGTGTCCCGGGTCTCCGGGGTGTCCAGGGGTGGCGTCATGGGGACCTCCGCTGCCGTGGGCACAGCCCACGGTGGCCGTCCCTCTTCCCCTCTCAACGAGTCGGGAGGGCGCCGGTTACGCGTGCCGCGGGCGTCCACGGGGTGAGAGAGCGCGACCACGGGCTGGACGAGCGCGCTCGTCGGGCACCCGCGGCGTGACCGCGGCTTTGCCCGGGCTTGACGATCTGGGCGTGAACAGGCCTGTCGGCACAGGGTTTCCACGCCTTTGGCAAAGTCTTCGCAAGGGGTATTGACCGCGTGGGACCGCGACCGCTGAGGTCTCCACCACGCCAGGTCCCGCGGTGCGCCACGCCGCGACGTCTGAGGGGGGCCGCGGCGACCAGACAGGTCCGCGACACCCAGAGCCGGACCCTTCCACGAGGAGCAACCCGTGATTCGACTGTCCACAGGCGCCGCCTTCGGCGTCGCCGTCGCAGCGGCGGTGGCCACCCCGCTCGCCAGCGCGTCGGCAGCCCAGCAGGCGGCGACCCCGTCCGCCGACACGCGGCCTGCCGTCGCCGCCGAGCAGGCGCAGGCAGACCACCAGCGCCAGGCCATGGGCCTCTCCGGCGACGAGAAGCTCATCGTGCGCGACGTCGTCGTCGACGCCGACGGCACCCGCCACGTCCGGTACGACCGCACGTACAAGGGCCTGCGGGTCCTCGGAGGGGACTTCGTCGCCCGCAAGGACGCCGCGGGGCAGACCAGGCGCGTGTACTGGAACGGCAGCGGCGCCGTGGCGGTGACGTCCTCCTCCCCACGGGTCGCGGAGACCTCGGCAGAGCAGTCGGCGGCTCGGCGCGCCGGCTACACCCCGCGCGGGAACGACGGCGAGCTCGTCGTCTGGGCGGGGGAGGGCACGCCCCGGCTCGCGTGGGACGTGGTCACGACCGGCGTCCGGGCCGACCAGACGCCCAGCCGCCTGCACACCGTTGTGGACGCGGACAGCGGCGCCGTCATCAGCTCCTACGACGACGTCGAGACCGGGACCGGCAGCTCGATGTACTCGGGCTCGGTGACGCTGAACACGATCTCCTCGGGCTCGACCTGGCTGCTCAAGGACACGGTGGGCAACTACACGACCGACCTCAACGGCGCCACCTCGGGCACCGGCACGCAGTTCACCGACGCCGACAACGTGTGGGGGAACGGGTCGACGAGCTCTCGCCAGACCGCCGGGGTCGACGCGGAGTACGGCGCCGAGAAGACGTTCGCGTACTACAAGAACGTGCAGGGCCGAAACGGCATCTGGGACAACGGAACCGGCGCCCGCAGCCGCACCCACTACGGCAACGCCTACAACAACGCGTTCTGGGACGGCACGCAGATGACCTACGGCGACGGCGCCAGCAATGCCAAGCCGCTCACCTCGATCGACGTCGCGGCCCACGAGATGAGCCACGGCGTCACCGAGAACACCGCCGGGCTGAGCTACTCCGGGGATGCGGGCGGCCTGAACGAGGCGACCTCCGACATCTTCGGCACCTCCGTCGAGTTCTACGCCAGCAACAGCACGGACGTCGGCGACTACCTCATCGGCGAGAAGATCGACATCAACGGCAACGGCACCCCGCTGCGCTACATGGACAAGCCCAGCAAGGACGGCCGCTCCCAGGACTGCTGGACGACCGGCACAGCCGGTCTCGACCCGCACTACTCCTCCGGCCCGCTGAACCACTGGTTCTACCTGGCCTCGGAGGGCTCGGGAGCCAAGACCATCAACGGTGTCTCGTACAACAGCCCCACCTGCAACGGCTCGACCCTCACAGGCGCGGGCCGCGACAACATCGCCAAGGTCTGGTACCGCACCCTGGCCACGAAGCTCACGTCGGGCAGCACCTACGCCAGCGCGCGCAACGGCGCGATCGCCTCGGCCAAGGAGCTCTACGGCGCGACGAGCGCAACCTGCGCCGCGGTGGAGAAGGCGTTCAGCGCGATCTCCGTCCCCGCGGGGAGCGAGACCTGCAGCACCACCCCGCCGCCCACGGGCAGCAACCTGCTGCAGAACCCGGGGTTCGAGTCCGGCGCGGTGAGCTGGACCGGCACCTCCGGGCCGATCACGAACAACACCGGGCGCCCGGCCCGCACCGGCTCCTGGAAGCTGTGGCTCGGCGGCAACGGCACGACGGCCAGCGAGAACGAGGCTCAGAGCGTGTCCATCCCGTCCACGGCGACGTCCGCGACGCTGTCGTTCTGGATCCGCATCGACACCTCTGAGTCCGGAAGCACGGCATACGACACGGCCAAGGTGCAGATCGTCAACGGCACGACCACCACGACACTGGCGACCTACTCGAACGCCAACGCCAACAGCACCTACGTGCAGAAGTCGTTCGACCTCACCGCCTACAAGGGCAAGACGATCTCGGTGAAGTTCCTCATGAACGAGGACTCCTCGCTGCAGACGTCGTTCGTCGTGGACGACACGGCGCTCACAGTCGGCTGAGCGCTCCGAACACGGCAGAGGCCGACGGCCCGGGAGGGGGCCGCCGGCCTCTGCCGCCCCCGTGGGCGCGCCGCAAGTGTCAGGAGTTGTCCAAGGTTGTCCCAAGAAAGTCACGAAGCGTTGCGCGGTGCACCCCTGGGCCGTGACCCTCGTCACACCGGTCGCGCCCTACGGGGGCGCGACATCGTTGTGGAGGAGCCACGTACGTGAACCGACTTACCACCGGCGTCGCCTTCGGCGCCGTCATCGCGGCCGCGCTGGCCACCCCGGCCGCGGCCGCACACGCCCAGCCCCAGTCAGCCACCAACGGGTCGAACGCCGTTGCGGCCGAACAGTCCCGAGCCGCGCAGACCGGGCGCGCCCTGGGGCTGACGGACGCCCAGGGCCTGACGGTCAAGGCCGTCGTCGTGGACGCCGACGGCTCGCGCCACGTCCGCTACGAGCGCACGTTCCGCGGGCTGCGCGTGATCGGCGGGGACTTCGTCGTGGCCAAGGACGCCGCCGGCGCGACCAGGCACGTCTACTGGAACGCCTCGGGCAAGGTGGCGGTCGCGTCGACCAGCCCCAAGGTGCCTGCCCCCGGCGGCCGCGGCGACCTCGTGGTCTACGCCGCGCAGGGGACCCCCCGGCTGGCCTGGGACGTCCTGACCACGGGCGTCAACGCGGACCAGACCCCGAGCCGCCTCCACACGATCACCGACGCCGTCACCGGCGCGGCCCTGGACTCCTACGACGAGATCGCGACCGGCACGGGCAACTCGATGTACTCGGGCTCGGTCACGCTCAACACCACCTCCTCGGGCTCGACCTGGCTGCTCAAGGACGCGGTCGGCAACTACACGACCGACCTGAACGGCGCGACGACCGGGACGGGCACGCAGTTCACCGACGCCGACAACATCTGGGGCACGGGGACGGTCGCCTCCCGCCAGACCGCCGGGGTGGACGCAGAGTACGGCGCCGAGCAGACCTTCGCCTACTACAAGAACGTGCAGGGCCGAAACGGCATCTGGGACAACGGAACCGGCGCCCGCAGCCGCACCCACTACGGCAACGCCTACAACAACGCGTTCTGGGACGGCAC
>DASULG010000057.1:0-5468 GCA_036278335.1 Pedococcus sp. | reverse complement strand
CATGATCGGTTCGGAGGTCGAGCGCGGCGGCATCATCCGCCACGGCGCCAAGATGGTCTCGGCCGTGTCCTCCGCGACCGTGCCGCAGTTCTGCGTCATCGTGCGCAAGGCCTACGGCGCAGGGCTCTACGCGATGGGCGGCCCGGGGTTCGCTCCCGACGCGACCATCGCGCTGCCAACCGCGCGGATCGCCGTCATGGGGCCCGAAGCGGCGGTGAATGCGGTCTACGCCAACAAGATCGCCGCCATCGAGGGTGACGCCGAGCGCGAGGCCTTCGTGCAGGAGAAGCGGCGCGAGTACGAGGAGGACGTCGACCTCGAGCGGCTCGCCTCCGACCTGGTGCTCGACCAGATCATCGAGGCGGACGCCCTGCGCGCCGAGCTCCTGCTGCGGCTGCGCTACGCCTCCCACCGGGAGCGCCACTTCGCGACCAAGCGCCGCGACGTTCCGCCCGTGTGATCGTCGGGCGTTGGGACTGAACCCTTCGGAGCGGGTGTGGGATCTGTGGGCGGAGCCGCGGAAGCTGGAGCGCTGGTGGGGACCGCCTACCTATCCCGCCACGGTGGAGGAGCACGACCTGACCCCTGGCGGTGAGGTCACGTACTTCATGACCGGGCCGGAGGGCGACAGGTACCGCGGCTGGTGGCGGGTCACCTCAGTCAACCCGCCGAAGTCGCTCGGTTCACCGACGGGTTCGCAGACCAGCAGGGCCGGCCAGCAGCTGACACGCCGACGATCTCGATGCGGATGCAGCTCACCGAACGCGACGGCGGTACCCGGATGGAGCTGCGCTCGGTCTTCTACTCGCGCGAGCAGATGGGGCAGGTCGATGGCATGGGCGTGGTCTACGGGATGCGTGACGCCGTTGGCCAGATGGACGCCCTGCTGGGGGCATGACGCAGGGCGCGCCGCCGTCCCTGCCTGCGAGAGTGGGGTCAGGCGCGGGGCGAGCGGCGCGGCAGGAAGCCCTGCCAGAACATCACGTGGCCGCTCGCCAGGAAGGGCGCCGCGACCAGTGCAGCACGACGCAGCCGGGCGGCACCAGTTGGTGGAGCGGTGCCGGGCTCGGGACGGGTGGCCCCGTCGACAGCGGCCAGGCCGAGGCCCACGAAGGCGGTGAGCAGCCCGGCGCGCCTACCGGTGTCCGGCGCCGGGCTCACGTCGGGATTCCCGGTGCGCGCACGGTGTGCCAGGCGATGCCCACCGCGGCGAGGAGCTCGCGGAGCAGCGGCAGGCTGAGCCCGACGACGTTGCTGTAGTCACCCTCGATGCCGGAGACAAATGGTGCCCCGAGTCCGTCAATGGTGAAGGAGCCGGCCACCCGCAGGGGTTCACCGGTCTCGACGTAGGCGCGGATCTCATCGTCGTCGATCGCGGCGAAGTGCACGGTGGTCGAGGCAGTGGCACCGAGGGTCGCGCCCGTGGCGTCGTCGTCCTGGCGGGTGTCGATGAGCCAGTGGCCCGTGTGCAGCACGCCCGAGTGGCCACGCATCCGCTGCCAGCGGGCGATGGCCTCCTCTGCGTTGGCCGGCTTGCCGTGGCCGTCACCGTCGAGATCGAGGATGGAGTCGCAGCCGATGACGATGGCGTCGTCCACCTGGGCCGCGACGTCCTCGGCCTTGGCCCGGGCGAGCACAAGGGCGACGTCCTCAGGTGCCAGCTCGCCGTAGGTCTCCAGTGCGGCCGCGGTCGCAGCGTCCTCATCGACGTCGCTGACCATGATGCTCGGCTCGATGCCCGCGGCGTGCAGGAGCCGTTTGCGGGCGGGTGAGGCCGAGGCCAGGACGACATGGACGGGGGAGAGGTGCTGGCTCATGCAGGCGAGCCTAGCGACGGGATCGTGTCACTCCTCCTGGTCGGCCGTCTTCTCCGGCTTCTCGACCGTCTTCGCGACCTTCTCCGTCTTGTTCTCGGGCTTGGGGTGCAGCTCGTCGAAGATCTCGGCGCCGAGGTAGCGCCGCATCGCCGCCTCCATCCGGGTCTCGCCCTCCCTTGGGGGCCTGTTCCCCACGGACTCGCGCGCCTCGCGGCTGGCCCGCTCGCTGTTGACGTCGCTCATGGCGGCCTCCTTCGAGGAAGCGCCCTCACCACCACAGGAGGGCTTCCCCTCAGGCTAGGCATGGCCGCGTCGGCAGCACCCGGGTCTTCGGACCCCTCTGCGCGGCCCTTGCGCAGAGGGGCGGCCTACAGCGGTTCCGGGACTAGGTCGGGTGGACGTTCTTGGTGGAGAGCTGGCGGAGCACGTCGGCCCGATGCCCCACCCGGCCCTGAACAGGCCAGGCCGGTCCTTCCCACCTTCTTCCGGTCGTGCGGGAGGTCGTGTAGAACTCGGGGATGAGCGCCCGACACTGGCCTCGGTGGTCCGAGTTGGCGCCGCTGCTGCGTCCGCGCACTGTGCCGCTCGATCCCACCGAGCGGCGCCTGGCCAGCGCGGCGTCCATCCTCGACCTGCGACAGCTGGCCCGACGCCGTGCGCCACGAGCGGTGTTCGACTACACGGACGGTGCTGCCGGTGACGAAATCAGTCTGCGGCGTTCCCGGGAGGCGTACTCCCGGCTGGAGTTCCACCCGCACGTGCTCCAGGGCGTCTCCGCCGTGGACACGTCCACGACGATCCTCGGTCGCCCCGCTGGCTCGCCCCTGGGCTTCGCCCCGACCGGGTTCACCCGGATGATGCACACGGAGGGGGAGCCGGCCGTCGCGCGCGTGGCGGCTCGCGCCGGCATCCCCTATGCGCTCTCGACCCTGGGCACGACCTCCATCGAACGCCTCGCGGCCGCCGCCCCGGAGGGGCGCCGGTGGTTCCAGCTATATCTGTGGCGTGACCGTGGCCCGGCTCGTGACTTCGTCGCGCGGGCCAGGGAGTCCGGCTTCGAGGCCATCGTCCTCACGGTGGACACGCCGGTCGCGGGGCCACGACTGCGCGACGTGCGAAACGGCCTGACCCTCCCGCCGTCCCTGTCCATGCGGACCCTCGCCGAGGGCGCCCGGCACCCGGGATGGTGGTTCGACCTCGTGACCACCGAGCCGCTTGAGTTCGCCTCGCTCAACCGGTTCGAGGGGACGGTGGCCGACCTCGTGGGGCGGATGTTCGACCCGGCGCTGGCCATGGCCGACCTCTCGTGGCTGCGGTCCGCATGGGATGGCCCGCTGGTCGTCAAGGGCATCGCGACGGTCGAAGACGCCCGCGCCGTCATCGCGGCAGGCGCCGATGCGCTGGTCGTCTCCAACCACGGGGGGCGCCAGCTGGACCGCGCCCCCACCACTCTGGAGGTGCTGCCAGAAGTGGTCGACGCCGTCGCGGACCGCGCCGAGGTCTACGTCGACGGCGGGATCCTGTCCGGCGCCGACGTCGTCGCCGCCGTTGCGTGCGGCGCTCGTGCGGCCTTCGTGGGCCGGGCCTATCTCTACGGGCTCATGGCGGGCGGAGAGCGGGGGGTGCAGCGAGCCGCTGACATCCTGCAGGAAGACGTGGCGCGCACGATGGCGCTGCTGGGCGTGCCACGGGTGTCAGACCTGGGACGCGACCATGTACGGCTCCGCAGGGCCTGAGGTACGTTCCGACCATGAAGGTCACGGAGTACACACCCGCCCGTGAGGAGTACGCCTACACCTTTGGAGGCGTCGCCCCGGTGATGCGGGTGGCCCCGGGAACGGTCCTGCGGCTCTGGTCCGACGACGCCTTTGGGGGCGCCCTGCGCAGCGTTGACGACCTGTCCAGCGCCAAGGTGGACCTGCGGTTCGTCAACCCTCAGACCGGGCCGTTCTTCGTCGAGGGCGCCGAGCCCGGCGACACCCTCGTGCTCCACTTCGTCGCCCTGGAGCCCGCCCGCGACTGGGGCGCCTCCGCAGCCATACCGTTCTTTGGCGGCATGACCAGCACCGACCGCGTCGTGACGCTGCAGGACCCCCTGCCGGACACGACCTGGATCTACGATCTCGACCGTGACCGCAACACGGTTGCGTTCGTGGCGCGGCACAGCGACCACCGCATCGAGCTGCCGGTCGAGCCGATGCTCGGAACGGTCGGCGTGGCCCCCGCCGGGGGCGAGGCGCGCTCGTCGCTGGTGCCCGAGCGCTTCGGCGGCAACATGGACACCCCGCAGATGAAGACCGGCTCGACGGTATTCCTGGGCGTCAACGTCGAGGGGGCGATGTTCTCCATCGGGGATGGCCACTACCGGCAGGGGGAGGGTGAGGCCTGTGGCACGGCCGTCGAGGGTGCGATGACCAGCACCCTGATCGTGGAGCTCATCAAGGGCGGCGCACCCGGGTGGCCCAGGATCGAGGACGACACGCACTGGATGACCGTCGGCTCCAGTCGTCCGATGGAGGACTCGTGGCGGATCGCGAACGCCGAGCTCGTGCGCTGGATCAGCAGCCTCTACGACCTGCATCTAATGGACGCCTACCAGCTCTGTTCCCAGATCGCTCAGGTGCCGGTCGCGAACGTCGTCGACGCCAACTACAGCGTTGTCGTCAAGGCACCCAAGGCGCTGCTTCCGCTCGCTGAGGCATTCGGCGGCATCCATGCCGATCTGCGCGCCCGTGCGCGCTCGCTCGGCGCTCTCTGAACCAGGCCGGGCCGCGCCCGGTCGCCCCTCACGGAAGGCCACCCGATGGACCTGCAGCTCAGCGGCAAACGCGTCCTCGTCACCGGTGGGACGCGCGGCATCGGCCGGGCGATCGTCGAGGCCTTCCTCGACGAGGGCGCCGTCGTCGGCTTCTGTGCTCGCGACCCCGAGGAGGTCACAGCGACGGAGGACGCGATGCGCGGACGGGGCAGCGTCTCCGGTGCGGTGGTCGACGTCGGCGACGGTGAGGCGCTCGCGGCGTGGGTGGAGCAGTCGGCGGAGGCCTTCGGGGGCCTCGACGTGGTGGTCGCCAACGTCAGCGCCCTTGCGATCCCCGACACCGAGGAGAACTGGCAGCTCAGCCTCAACGTCGACGTCATGCACACCGTCCGGCTGGTTCGGGCAGCCATGCCGTCCCTGGAGCGCAGCGATGCCGCCTCGATCGTTGCGATCTCCAGCGTGTCAGGACGCGAGTCGGACTTCGCCTCCGGTCCGTACGGGACCGCCAAGACCGCGATCGTCGGCTATGTCCACGGCCTGGCGATGCAACTGGCCGAGAAGGGGATTCGCGCCAACACGGTCTCGCCGGGCAACACGTACTTCGAGGGCGGAGTCTGGTCGAGCATCGAGACCGGCAACCCCGAGCTGTTCCAGACGGCGGTCGCACTGAACCCGACTGGGCACATGGGCACCCCCGAGGAGGTCGCGGCACCGGTGGTGTTCCTCGCCAGCCCGCGGGCGGCCCGGGTGAGCGGCACGAACCTCGTGGTGGACGGCGCGCTGACGCGCGGCATCCAGCTGTAGTCGCCCCCTGCGGGCGTCCGACGGTGGCAGCAAGCAGGTGGCCAGAGCGGTGATGCCACTCTTCGTGGGAGATCTCGTCGAGCTCGCGC
>DASULG010000056.1:0-9363 GCA_036278335.1 Pedococcus sp. | reverse complement strand
GATCCGGGCGGGCGGAGGGCCGTCCTCAGCAGAAGCCGGGGACGGCCAGCCAGGCGTCGCCGGCGGGGGCGGCGCCCTCGCGGCATACGGTCGCCTCGATGAGGCCGTAGGGCCGGTCTGCAGCGATGAACACCTCGCCCTTGTTCTCCAGCCCGAACGGCGAGAGGTCGACGAGGAAGTGGTGCTTGTTCGGGGCCGAGAACTTGATCTCCGCCACCTCGGCGTGCGCCTCGAGCACCGCTCTGCCCATGGCGTAGAGCGACTCCTGCAGCGCGTGGCTGTAGGTCATGGCGAACCTCTCGAGGAGGACCTGGCGGATGTCCTCGAACGCCTTGTTCCAGTCGACGGCGGTGCCCTCGTAGCGCCACCGGGCGACTAGGGAGGTGGCGAGGATGCGGTCGTCCGCCTCGGCCAGCGTGGTGTAGCGGTCCCTGAGGAACCCCTTGAACTCCGAGCCGGTGGACTTCAGGACGACGAGGTCCTTCAGGCCCGACACCACCCAGGTCCGGCGCTGCTCTCCGCTGTCGTCGAGGGTCACGACGGTGGTGCGGGTGTCGCCCCCGCGCCGGACGAAGGCGTGGTCGTGGCCCGATCCGCCGACGCTGATCCGGTCCCAGGCGTACTCCTCGACCTCGATCCGGGCCCCCGTCGCAGCGTCGGACGCCTCCAGGAGACGGTCGGCGAGCGCAAGGGCGTACTCCTCGGGAGACGCGACACCCTTCTCCTTGGCGAAGGCGAAGGCGGTGTTCTTCTGCGTGTCGGTGGGCAGCACCTGGCTCTGGTCGCCGTCGACGTGGGCCGCGGTGAAGTCCCCTCGCAGGGACGTCGAGACGTTGAGGTCCCTGATCTCGTGGCGCTGGCTGTCGCGGTAGACCCGGACGACCCGGTTCTCCGCCTTGCCGTACTGGTTGGGTCCGAGAACGATGCTCATGGTCCGGCGTGCTCCTCGTGTGCCGCAGGCCGTTTCGCCTAGGGCGGGACACTAGGACGTGACCCACGTCACGTCAACAGTTTGTTGAATTCAGTCCTGGAGTCCGCGCGTCCGGTTGAGGTAGTTGTAGACCGTGAAGCGGGTGACCCCGAGTGCCTCCGCGACCGTCTCGGCCGAGCGGCGCATCTCGAAGGCCCCGCGCTCCTCGAGCAGCCGGACGGCCCGCTGCTTGCCGGGGCGGTCCAGAGAGGCGAGGTTGCCGCCGAGCTCGGTCTCCACCTCCGCGATGAGCCGGGCCAGGCCGTCGGAGAGGTCAGCCACTTGGGGCGCCGTCGGCGCTTCCACCAGGGTCGGCGCTCCGAGCCGCACATAGATCTCGGGCGTTCCGTCCCACACCAGCGGGATGTCGTCCGGCCCGGCGGCGGACGGGTCGACGACCCGGCCCCCGACCCGGTCGAGCAGCGGGCTCACAGCGGTCACCAGCCGGTCGCGCACGCCACCGGCAGCGGGACCGGCGGGCGCCGCAGCGGTCTCGCCGTCCGGGGCGACGTGGGGTTCAGCGGCCATCGCGGGCACTCACCTGGAGGGTGAAGCGGGTGGCGCCCGAGGCGAACGCGGCCTCCATCGCCCGCTGCAGGGCGGGCAGCAGCCGCACCGCCCCTCCGCTCACCGAGGTCCCGAACGGTCCGAGGTCTGGGTCGAGCCCGGCCTCGACGAGCGCCTCGGCAGCCGCGCCGACGTGCGGCGGCGGCTCTCCCTCGCCCTGGAACGGCTCGGTGGTGAACTCAGCCGTGAGGTCCATGCCACCACGGTAGTCGTCGGTGCCGCGGCACCCTGGTCCCAGCCGGTCAGCGGGCCGGCTGGACCAGCCAGCCGGTGAGCGGGTCAGCCGGCCACACGGCGGGCGAGCACCGCGAGGCCGGAGGCGTCCACGCCGCAGAGGCTGTGGGCCTCGTCAGGGCTGACCGCGCCGCAGTCGACGCCGCGCAGGATGAAGTCGGCGAGCGCCCGCGCCGTGGCGGGCTCGTCGAGGAAGCCGGAGTCCGTGCGCTCGACGTAACGGCGGAGCCGGTCCGCGGCCTGGGCGAGTCCGTCGCGGTAGAAGGCGAACACGGCGGCGTAGCGCGTGGGCAGCTGGGCCGGGTGCAGGTCCCAGCCCTGGTAGTAGCCGCGCTCGAGCGAACGGCGCACGAGCCGGTAGTGCAGGGCCCAGCCGGCACGCACTGCGGCGGCCTCGCCGACCGGCAGCACGTTCGTGGACCCGTCGGACAGTCGCACGCCGGTGCCGGCTGCCGCCACCTGCATGACCGCCTTGGCGTAGTCGGCGACGGGGTGCTCCATGCTCTGGTACTGCGCGGCAATCCCGCAGGAGGCCGAGTAGTCGTAGGTGCCGTAGTGCAGGCCGGTGCAGCGGCCGGCCGCGGCGTGGACCATGCGGGCCACAAGCGCCGTGCCGTCCGGCCCGAGGACCGCCTGCGGCGTCTCGACCTGGACCTCGAACCGCAGCGTCGCCGCGGCCAGGCCGAGCGCTGCCTCGAGCCGGGAGGCGGCCAGCACCATCGCCTGGACCTGCTCCACCGACGTCACCTTCGGCAGGGTGACGACGAAGCCCTCCGGCAGGCTGCCAGTGCCGGCCAGCTCCTCGAGGAAGACCGCGAGGGTGCGCAGCCCGCGCCGGCGCGTGGGTGCCTCGAAGCTCTTGAACCGTATGCCGTGGAACGGCGGCGCGGCGCCGCTGTCGATCGAGCCGCGCAGGGCTCGCGCCGCGGTGCGGGCGGCCTGGTCCTCCTCGGCATCGGGCCGGTCGCCGTAGCCGTCTTCGAAGTCGATGCGCAGGTCCTCGATCGGCTCGGTGGCCAGCTTGGCGCGCACCCGCTCCTCGAGGCGGCCCTCACCGTCGCCGTCGCCGTGGCCGTCGCCCTCGCCCAGCACGGCGCGGAAGCCGCCCGGGTCGGCGTCGAGGGCGGCGAGCGCGGCCGCGCCCCAGTCCGGGACCAGCCGTTCGGAGTACCGGTCCGCGGGCACGTAGACCGTGTGCACAGGCTGGCGGCCGGACCGCTCGCCCGGGTAGCTGTCACGCAGGGCCTGGTCGGCCTCCGCCAGGGTGGCGTCGAGCTCGTCGGCGAGGGACTCCAGGGAGGCTTGCACGTCCAGGGGGGCGTGCGCGTCGGCGGCGTCCTGCGGGCTCGTCGCGGCCATGCTGCTTCCTCCTGGAACGGTGCGGTTGTGGAGCGCGGACACTATCTGGTGCCCACCCGGAGTCAAGGGCCGTAGGACGAGTGTCCATCCGGCGGCGGGTGGCCCCGGGCAGTAGCGTCCGGGCATGGCTCATTTCGTGCTGGTGCCGGGAGCGTGGCTGGGTTCATGGGCCTGGGAGCGGGTGGTCCCCCTCCTCGAGGAGGCCGGACACACCGCCCACCCCGTGACCCTGGCAGGGCTCGCCGAGCGCTCCAACGGTGCGGTCGGCGCGGTCGATCTCGACACCCATGCCGCTGACATCGTCGCGGCCGTGGAGTCCGCTGGTGCCGACGGCGGGGAGGTTGTCGTCGTCAGCCACAGCTACTCCGGGATGCCCGTGCTGCAGGCGGTGGACCGGCTGGACGGTCGGGTCGCCCGGGTCGTGCACATCGACTCCGCCGTGGCCGAGGACGGCCAGGCCTTCCTCGACTCGGACTGGGGCCAGGAGCAGCGTGCGGTGATCGACCGGGCCGGCGGGGTCTGGCCACTGGACCCGGGCCAGTTCGAGGGCCAGGGCTTCTCCGATGCCGACCGCGACATGCTGTCGCGCCGGTGTACCCCACAGCCGGGGGCGACGCTCACCCAGCCGCTGCACCTCCAGCGTGGGCTGGGAGCCGTGCCCACGGCATACGTGCACTGCCTCCAGGACAGCGCCGAGCTGGACCCGGACGTCGCCGACCTCGCCGCGCGCCACGGCTGGCAGGTGCGAGACCTCGACTCCGGGCACTGGCCGATGCTGACCACGCCCCGGATGCTCGCCGAGGCCCTGCTCCACACCGCGAGCTGAGTCTCGACCTCCCCTTCCTCGACGAGCCGAAGCAGCCGTCCGAGGGGAGCTACGTGCACGCGCACACGCGGCGCTGGGCTGCCGCCGTACGCGAGACCGAGGCGCTCGTCATCGTCATGCCCGAGTACAACCGTGGCTACAACGCGCCACTGAAGAACGCCATCGACTTCCTGTATGCCGAGTGGGAGGCCCTTCCGGTGGCCTTCGAGAAGACCCTGGTGGACGGACAGGTGGTCGCCGACGACGCGGTCACCCTGGAGCTGGCCGCGATGTTCGGCGAGCTGGGCAGGATGGCGCGCACCGGGTCCTGACGTCTGCCGGACGGCGCCAGTGGGGGTCCTCGATAGGCTGGGTCCCGGTGTGCCGGGAAGTCTGGTCGGCGGCACCCGCCACGGGGCGGGGGTCTTGGGAGAGAACTGCGAGCCAGGAGACCCTCAGTGACGCAGACACCGCAGCGGCCGCGCATCCTGCGCCGGTCGACCTGGACCGAGACCCAGTTCGTCGCGGCCGCCCTCCGCACCGAGACCGTCGGCGGGGCGCTGCTGCTGGCGGCCGCCCTGACGGCCCTCGTGTTCGCGAACTCGCCGTGGCACGAGGCGTATGCCGCGCTGAGGGACGCGGTCGTGGGCCCGGCTGCGCTGCACCTGGACCTCACGCTGGGGCAGTGGGCTGCTGACGGCCTTCTGGCCGTGTTCTTCTTCGTGGCCGGCCTCGAGCTCAAGCGCGAGTTCCTCGTGGGCGACCTGCGGGACCCGGCCAAGGCCGCCGTCCCCGTGGCCGCCGCCCTGTGCGGCGTCGCTGTGCCTGCGCTCCTGTACGTCTCCGTCGTGGCCGGGCTCGGCGGCAGGGGTGAGATGCTGCGGGGCTGGGCGGTCCCCACCGCCACCGACATCGCCTTCGCCCTGGCGGTGCTGGCCGTCATCGGCACCCACCTGCCGGCGGCGCTGCGGTCGTTCCTCCTGACCCTCGCCGTCGTCGACGACCTCGTCGCGATCACCATCATCGCCGTCTTCTACACCTCCTCCCTCAACCTGGGGATGCTGGCGCTGGCGCTGGTGCCGCTCGCGCTGTACGCGTTCCTCGTGCAGCGCCGGATCGCGCACTGGTATGTCCTGCTGCCGCTCGCGGTGACCACCTGGGCACTGGTGCACGCGTCAGGCATCCACGCCACGGTGGCCGGTGTGCTGCTCGGCCTGACCGTCCCGGTCCGCCCGCGTGCCCACGTCCCCAGCATCAGCACCATGGCCGCCGAGGTGGATGTCGCCCAGCGCTTCGAGCACCGGCTGCGGCCGGTGTCAGCGGGGTTCGCGGTCCCGGTGTTCGCCTTCTTCGCAGCGGGCGTGACGGTCCTCGGCGGCGGCCTGCGTGACACCCTCGCGGATCCCGCGGCACTGGGCGTCGTCGTCGGTCTCGTGCTGGGCAAGCTCGTCGGCGTCTTCGGCGGCACCTGGCTCTTCACCCGCTTCACCCGCGCCGAGATCGACGAGGGCCTGTCCTGGTCCGACGTGTTCGGGCTGTCCCTGCTGGCCGGTGTCGGGTTCACCGTCTCCCTGCTGGTGGGCGAGCTGGCCTTCGGGGCAGGCACCGCGCGCGACGAGCACGTGAAACTCGCAGTCCTGCTCGGCTCGCTGCTCTCAGCAGCGCTCGCGACCGCCGTGCTGCGCCGGCGCAACCGGGTCTACCGCCGGCTGGCGGAGCTCGAGTCCGCCGACATCGACGGCGACGGAATCCCCGACGCCTTCCAAGGGCCGGATGTGGAGGGCGGGGAACGCCGTTAGGGTGGAGGCGGCCCGCGCGGGCCACCACGCGATGCAAAGGGGTACTCCATGGCCACAAGTGGCAACGGGACCGAGCGCACCCTCGGCCAGCTCGTCGCGGACGCGACGCAGGACATCTCCACGATCGTGCGCAGCGAGATCGCCATGGCCAAGGCGGAGGTCACGGCAGAGGCCAAGATCGCGGGCAAGGGCGCAGGGATGCTGGCAGGCGCGGCCTTCGTGGGCCTGCTCGGGCTGATCTTCCTGTTCCACACGCTGGCGAACGTGCTCGACGTGTGGCTCCCGCTCTGGGCGGGCTACCTCATCACCACCGTCGTGCTCTTCCTGCTCGCCGGCATCCTGGGTCTGGTCGGCAAGAACAGCATGAGCAAGGTCAAGCCGAAGCCCGAGCGGACGATCAAGAACGCCCAGGAGACCATCGAAGCGATCAAGTCCGCCGACTGAGCCCGAACGCCTCACACCTCCACCACCGCGTGCCGTCCCGATGAGTCTCGACGCGTCCCTGGCCCTCGTCGACGGGCCGTGGGAGCACCGGTTCGTCGCGGCCAACGGCGCCCGCTTCCACGTCGCGGAGCAGGGCCAGGGCCCGCTCGTGCTGCTGCTGCACGGCTTCCCCCAGTTCTGGTGGGCCTGGCGCCACCAGATGGGCGCCCTCGCCGAGGAGGGGTACCGGGCCTGCGCGATGGACCTGCGGGGCTACGGGGCCTCGGACAAGCCGCCCCGCGGGTACGACACCCGCACCTCGAGCGCCGACGTGGCGAGCGTCATCCGGTCGCTGGGCGAGTCGAGTGCCGTGGTCGTCGGCCACGGCTGGGGGGGCTGGATCGCCTGGAGCATGCCGACCCTGCGGCCCGCGGTCACCAGCGCGGTCGCCTCCCTGTCGATGCCCCACCCCCTGGTGTTCCGCCGAGCCGCCCTCACCAACGCCGCCCAGATGCGGGCCAACTCCTACCTCGCCGGGCTGCAGCGGCCATTCGTCCCCGAGCGGCAGATGACGGTCAACGGCGGTTACGTCCAGCGGGTGCTGCGCGAGTGGGCCTCACCGCACGGCATCTGGCCCAGCCCCGAAGAGGCCCGGACCTACTCGGACGCCATGGCCCTGCCCTTCGTCGCGCACTCCGCGGCGGAGTACTACCGGTGGCTGGTGCGCAGCCAGGTGCGGCCCGACGGGTGGAGCTTCGCGCGCCGCATGCGCACGCCCATCACCATCCCCGTCCTGCAGCTGCACGGTGCGGATGACCCCACTGTCCTGCCGGGGACCGCCCCCGGCTCAGATGCCTTCTGCGCCGGGCTGTTCGAGGAGCACCTCGTCCCGGGGGCGGGTCACTTCCTGCCGGAGGAGGCGCCCGACGCGGTCAACGCCCACCTTCTGCGCTGGCTCGAGAGCACGCAGGGCTGACCGCCGCGGCGGCTAGCCCGACACGCAGGGCCCTGTGCTCACTGCCCGGCTCGCGGAGGCCGCCTCCTCGAGGACCGGACGCGCCTCGTCCAGGGTCAGGGCATAGCCGGTCGCGTTGTCGTCCAGGGACTTGGCGAAGATCACGCCCACGACGTCTCCCCTGGCGGAGAGCAGCGGGCCGCCGGAGTTGCCGGGCCGCACCCGCGCGTAGAGGGAGTACACCTCGCGGCTCGTGCCCGGCGAGCCGTAGATGTCCGAGCCCCGCGCGTCGACGACCTCGCGCACGCGGGCCGCGTCGAGGCGGTAGGGGCCATCGAGCGGGAAGCCGGCGACGACACCCCCCTCGCCACGCTTGAGCTCCGTGCCGAGGTCAAGCGCCGGGGCGGGCAGGTCGGGGGCCGCGACCACGGCGAGGTCACGCTTGGGGTCGAACACGACGACGCGCCCCCTGTACGACGGGCCGGTCCCCTTGACCCGCAGGCTGACCGGGCCCATCCCTGCCACGACGTGCGCGTTGGTCACGACCCGGCCGGGGGCCACGACCCAGCCGCTGCCCTCCTGCCCCCGGTTGCAGGACGACGCCACACCCGTGATCTTGATGACCGAGCCAGCCGCCCGCTCGATGCCAGCAGTGCGCATCACGTTGGGGTCCGGCGGCGCGATCGGGGCGATGGGCTCGGCCTGCAGCCCCTCGAACACCCGGGGGAAGCCCTCGCGGTCGAGGACCTCGCGGAAGGACGCGAACAGCCTGGCGGTCTGCGGGGGGACAACCGAGTCGATGATGCGCAGCACGCGGGACTCGCCGATGGCCCGGGCCACCGGCGGGGGGGCACCGCCTCTCAGCGCGCCGGCGATGAACCAGACGAGCACCGCGGCAGAGGCGACGACCACGACCGCTCCGAGGACGGCGTCGAAGGTCCGCGCCGGCTTGACCCGCAGCCCGCTGCGGAGCCGGCCACCGATCCGCACGGCGATCGCCTGGCCGATGGACGCGAGGACGAACACCCCCGCGATCAGCACGACGGTGCGCATCAGCGGCGTGGTCTCGAGACTGGTCCAGCTGTGGATGGCCTGCGGAACCAGCCACATCGCGAGCGCGCCTCCCCCGAGGAAGCCAGCGAGGGACAGGACGCTGACCACCAGTCCCTGGCGGTATCCCGAGATCGCGTAGCTGACGAACAGCAGGACGAGCAGGATGTCGAGCAGCGTGAGGCCGAAGATCACCGGCGGCCCTCCTCGGGCTCGGACGACGAGCCCCCAGGGCCGTGGGCGACCCGGCCGCGAGGATGGAACCGCTCGGGCAGCGGCCGGCGGACGTCGGCGTCCCAGGGCCGCTCCAGGCCTGCGAGCTGCATGACCCGGCTGAACAGCATGGCCGTGAACCCCCAGATGTACAGGCCGTCGACCTCGAACGCCGGCCCCTCGTAGCCCATCGGGTGCACGGTGGTGAACCTGATGGAGGCGTCGAGGAGGTGGTCGACCCGGACCCGCTCGGCGCGGTGCACCTCGCCCGCGTCGATCGTGCCGAACGCGGCCGGCGCCGGCCACCAGGCCAGGACCGGGGTCACGATGTGCTGGCTCGGGCTGAGGTAGAGCGGGGGCAGCTCCGCGACAACGTCGACGCCAGCCGGGTCGACGCCGACCTCCTCGTGCGCCTCGCGCAGGGCGGCCTGCACGGGCGCCTCGCCCGGCTCCAGCGAGCCGCCGGGGAAGGAGACCTGGGCGGGGTGCGAGCGGAGGTGGTGGGCGCGCTCGGTCAGGACGACGTCCTCGCCGCCCCCAGCGGCAGGGGCGAAGAGCATGAGGACTGCCGACTCCCGCCCACCCTCCTCGGGCGGCTGGAACCGGGCGAAGTACTCGGGGTCGGGGTACTCCAGGGCGCTCTGCAACCGGGCCATCCACTCCGGGCGCGGTGCGGTCATGCCGTCTCCGCGGGGCCGGCGGACGGCGCCAGCTCGAACTTCAGCAGCTTGGCCGCCTTGTCGGGGTCGGTCTCGCCGATGCCGTAGGACGGGCACCAGCGGGCGATGGAGCAGGCGCCGCAGGCGGGCTTCTTCGCGTGGCAGGTGCGCCGGCCGTGGAAGATCACCACGTGGGAGAGCATCGTCCACTCCTTGCGCGGGATCAGGGCGCCCACGGCGTGCTCGACCTTGACCGGGTCCTCCTCCTCGGTCCAGCCGAAGCGGCGCACCAGCCGGCCGAAGTGCGTGTCGACGGTGATGCCGGGGAT
>DASULG010000055.1:0-5637 GCA_036278335.1 Pedococcus sp. | reverse complement strand
GCAGAAGGCGTAACCGGGGACCGTCCAATGCGCGCAGGCGGTCGAGTAGGCGTGGGCTACCACGCGCAGGCGCGGGCGGCGCTGCCCATCAACGCGTCGGTCAGCGCGTCGGTCAGCGCGTCGGTCAGCGCCCGGAGTAGTTCGGGGCCTCGACGATCATCTGGATGTCGTGAGGGTGGCTCTCCTTCAGGCCCGCTGACGTGATCCGCACGAAGCGGCCCTTCTCCTGCAGCTGCGGAATCGTCGGCGCCCCGACGTAGAACATCGACTGGTGCAGGCCGCCGATCAGCTGGCGGGCGACGGCGGAGACCTGTCCCTTGTAGGCGACGCGGCCCTCGATGCCCTCGGGGACGAGCTGGTCGTCGCTGGTCACGTCGGCCTGGAAGTAGCGGTCCTTGGAGTACGACGTCTTGCCGCGCGAGGACATGGCGCCGAGCGAGCCCATCCCCCGGTAGGACTTGTACTGCTTGCCGTTGACCAGCACGAGGTCGCCGGGGCTCTCCTCGCACCCGGCGAGCAGCGAGCCGATCATGACGGTGTCCGCGCCGGCCACCAGCGCCTTGGCGATGTCACCGGAGTACTGCAGGCCGCCGTCGCCGATCACGGGCACGCCCGCCGGGCGGCAGGCCTGGGCGGCCTCGTAGATGGCGGTCACCTGCGGCACCCCCACCCCCGCGACGACGCGGGTGGTGCAGATCGAGCCCGGGCCGACGCCGACCTTGACCGCGTCGACACCGGCGTCGACCAGGGCCTGGGCACCGGCTCGGGTGGCGACGTTGCCACCGACGACCTGGACGTGGGAGGTCGCGCTGTCGGCCTTGAGCCGCCGGACCATCTCGAGCAGCAGGTTGGCGTGGCCGTGCGCGGTGTCGACCACCAGGACGTCGACGCCCGCCTCAATCAGGGTCGTCGCGCGCTTCCAGGCGTCACCGAAGTAGCCCACCCCGGCACCGACCAGCAGGCGGCCCTGGTCGTCCTTGCTGGCGTTGGGGTACTGCTCGGAGCGCACGAAGTCCTTGACCGTGATCAGCCCAGCGAGCCGACCCTCCTCGTCCACCAGCGGGAGGCGCTCCAGCTTGTGCTGTCGCAGCAGGGTGGTGGCCGTCTCGCGGTCGATGTCCGCGCGGCCGGTGATCAGGGGCACCGGGGTCATGACGTCGCGCACCCGGGTGAGCGCCCACTCCGAGACGGGCACGAAGCGCAGGTCGCGGTTGGTGATGATGCCGAGCAGGGTCTGGTCGCTGTCCACCACCGGCAGGCCAGAGACGCGGTACTGGCCGCACACCTGGTCGAGCTGCTCCAGCGTGGCGTCCGGGCCGATGGTGACCGGGTTGGTGATCCGCCCGGTCTGGGTCCGCTTGACCAGGTCCACCTGGTAGGCCTGGTCCTCGATCGAGAGGTTGCGGTGCAGCACGCCCAGGCCACCCTCGCGGGCCATGGCGATGGCCATCCGGGCCTCGGTGACGGTGTCCATGGCGGCGGAGACCAGAGGGATGCGCAGGCTGATCGAGCGCGTCAGGCGGGAGGTGGTGTCGACCTCGCTGGGGATCACGTCGCTCAGGCCGGGCAGCAGCAGGACGTCGTCATAGGTCAGGCCGATCTCGGCAAAAGGCGCTGGGACAGAGGACGATCCGTTGCTCATTGCCCAATGGTAGAGCAGGGCCTGGAGCCTCCCTGTCGCCGCCTCGGCGCCCGAGACCACAGCGACTCGAGGGGCCAGGTCGCACCCGCGTGAGACGCGGGGCAAAAGTGTTCAGTCTTGAACAAGTTTTGACCTTCCCAGATCTGTTTGCGCAGGTCAGCGGCAGGTAGCGTCCCATCCATGCGGCACCGTGCCGCAGAGAGGCGGGGTAACCGTGGCTGAGCTGTCGAGACTGCCGGGGCCAGTGGCCGACCTCTGGGACTGGCAACTGGAGGGGTCCTGTCGCCAGGTCAACCCAGAGGTGTTCTTCCACCCCGAGGGCGAGCGGGGCTCTGCGCGCCGCAGCCGGGACTCCGCAGCCAAGGAGGTCTGCCTCGGCTGCCCGGTGCTGGTGCAGTGCCGCGAGCACGCCCTGCGGGTGCGCGAGCCGTACGGGGTGTGGGGCGCCATGACCGAGGACGAGCGCGAGGCCCACTACAGCGGCCGGAGCACCGTGCCCGCGGCCAGCTGAGCGAGCCTAGACTTCGGGTGTGAGCAGCACCCCCATCGAGGTCCCGATCCGCGACGAGTCGATCCGGCTGGGCCAGCTCCTCAAGCTCGCGGGCGTTGTCGAGGACGGTGCCATGGCGCGCATGGTCATCGACAACGACGAGGTGACGGTCGATGGTGCGGTCGAGCACCGGCGTGGCCGCCAGATCCGGCCGGGCATGACCGTGGAGTATGCCGGGGAGACCGTGCGCGTCGTCGCGACCGCCGGCTGACGGGACGGGACCCGGGGCGCGGGTCTGGAGGACTAGGCGCCGAGCATCCAGTCGAGCGCGTCCTCGACGTGGATCGCCGTCGTGTCGAACAGCGGAACTGACGCGTCCTGCTCCCCCACCAGCAGGCTGATCTCCGTGCAGCCGAGGATGATCGCCTCGGCGCCGCGCGTCACCAGGTCTGCCATCACCTGGCGGTAGCGCTGACGGGACTGCCCGCGCACGACTCCCTGGCACAGCTCGTCGTAGATCACGCGGTGCACGTCCGCGCGCTGCGCCGCGTCGGGCAGCACCACGTCGAGGCCGTGCTCGCGCAGCCGGCCGGTGTAGAAGTCCTGCTCCATGGTGAAAGCGGTCGCAAGCAGGCCGACCCGCGTGTGGCCGGACGCGCGGACGCGCCGTGCCGTGGCGTCGCCGATGTGGAAGAGCGGGATGGGCACCGCGGCGCTGACCTGGTCGGCGACCCGGTGCATCGTGTTGGTGGCCAGCAGCAGGCCCTGCGCCCCCGCGCGCTCCAGGCCCTGCGCCGCCTCGACGAGCACCGCGGCCGTGCCGTCCCAGTCCCCGTCGTGCTGCATCCGCGCCACCGGCGCGAAGTCGACACTGTGCAGGATCAGGCGGGCCGAGTGCAGGCCACCGAGCCGGTGCGCGGCTCCCTCGTTGAGCAGGCGGTAGTACTCGGCCGTGCTCGTCCAGCTCATCCCGCCCAGGACCCCGAGAAGCCGCATGGGACCGACCCTAGCGGCGGGCTCTCCGGAGGGGTCACGCCGCGGTCACGCCGCGCGGCATACGCGAAGGCCCGCCCCCACAAGCGGGGGACGGGCCTTCGAGCGGTAGGCCGCGTGGCCGGCGCTCAGGCCGGCGACGACTCAGTGGCCGTGACCGTGGCCGTGACCGCCGGCGGCCTCGGGCTCGTCTTCCTTCTTCTCCACCACGAGCGTGTCCGTGGTCAGCACCATGGACGCGATCGAGGCGGCGTTGCGCAGCGCGGAGCGGGTGACCTTGACCGGGTCGATGACGCCGGCCTTGATGAGGTCGACGTAGTCGCCGGTCGCGGCGTTCAGGCCGCTGCCGGGCTTGAGCTCGGCGACCTTGGAGACTGCGACGTAGCCCTCCATGCCCGCGTTCTCGGCGATCCAGCGCAGCGGCTCGGCCGCGGCCTTGCGCACGATGTTCGCGCCGGTGGCCTCGTCGCCCTCGAGACCGAGGTCGTCGATGGCAGCAGCCGCGTGGATGAGGGCGGAGCCGCCACCGGCGACGACGCCCTCCTCGATCGCGGCGCGGGTCGCGGAGATGGCGTCCTCGATGCGGTGCTTCTTCTCCTTGAGCTCGACCTCGGTGTGGGCGCCGACGCGGATGACGCAGACACCACCGGCCAGCTTGGCCAGGCGCTCCTGCAGCTTCTCGCGGTCCCAGTCGGAGTCGGTGCGCTCGATCTCGGCCTTGATCTGGTTGACCCGGCCCTCGACGTCGTCGGGCTTTCCCGCGCCGTCGATGACCGTCGTGGTGTCCTTGGTCACCACGATGCGGCGGGCGTGGCCCAGCACGTCGAGGTCGGCCTGGTCGAGCTTGAGGCCGACCTCCTCGGAGATGACCTGGCCACCGGTGAGGACGGCCAAGTCCTGCAGCATCGCCTTGCGGCGGTCGCCGAACCCGGGGGCCTTGACGGCCACCACGTTGAACGTGCCGCGGATCTTGTTGACCACGAGGGTGGACAGCGCCTCGCCGTCGACGTCCTCGGCGATGACGAGCAGCGGCTTGCCGGCCTTGACGACCTTCTCCAGCACCGGGAGGACGTCGGCGATGGCGGAGATCTTGCCCTGGTTGATGAGGATGTACGCGTCCTCGATCACCGCCTCCATGCGCTCGGCGTCGCTGATGAAGTAGGGCGAGATGTAGCCCTTGTCGAACTGCATGCCCTCGGTGAACTCGAGCTCGGTCGTCGCGGTCGAGGACTCCTCGACGGTGATGACGCCGTCCTTGCCGACCTTGTCGAAGGCGTCGGCGATGGTCGCGCCGATCGTCTCGTCCTGGGCGGACAGCGCGGCGACCTGGGCGATCTCGTCCTTGCCCTCGATCTCGCGGGCGTTCTCGAACAGGCGGGCCTGCACAGCCTCGACAGCCTTGTCGATGCCCCGCTTGAGGCCGGCCGGCGCAGCGCCTGCGGCGACGTTGCGCAGGCCTTCCTTGACCATGGCCTGCGCGAGCACGGTAGCGGTGGTGGTGCCGTCACCGGCGACGTCGTTGGTCTTGGTGGCGACCTCCTTGGCGAGCTGGGCACCGAGGTTCTCGTAGGAGTCCTCGAGCTCGATCTCGCGGGCGATGGTCACGCCATCGTTGGTGATCGTGGGGGCGCCCCACTTCTTGTCGATGACCACGTTGCGGCCCTTGGGCCCGAGGGTCACCTTGACGGCGTTCGCGAGCGCGTCGACACCGCGCTCCAGCGACTTGCGCGCGTCGTCGTTGAACTCCAGCGTCTTAGCCATGAAAGTCCTTCACGTTGCTTTGGTGGTTCTGGGGTGTGCCGGCGGGTGACCCGGCGGCACACGGGGAAATCGCGCACGCCCCGGCGCGGGCCCGGAGCGGGCCGCGCCGGGGCGTGGACGTCAACAGGGTGCTCAGCCGACGATGGCGAGCACGTCGCGCGCGGAGAGGATGAGGTACTCCTCGCCTCCGTGCTTGATCTCGGTGCCGCCGTACTTGCTGTAGAGAACGCGGTCGCCGACCTTGACGTCGAGCGGGATGCGCTCGTCGCCGTCCTCGTTCCAGCGTCCCGGGCCAACCGCGAGGACCTCGCCCTCCTGGGGCTTCTCCTTGGCGGTGTCCGGGATGACAAGACCGGACGCGGTCGTCTGCTCGGCCTCGACGGACTTGACGACGATGCGGTCTTCGAGCGGCTTGATGGAAACCGACACGATAGTGACCTCCCCTTTGGGAATGTCGGAGTGGACAGATGGGCTACTGCGGAGCGACCGAGCCCAACGCCGTCGCGGGGGTCGAAGGACTGCGGCTGCCTTAGCACTCGGCGAGCCGGAGTGCCAATGGCCAAATCTAGGACCGGGGTTAGCACTCGGTCAACTCGAGTGCCAGACGTTCGCCCCGAGCGGAACCGGAGCGCCGCATACGCGACAATGCCGCGCATGGACCTCGCCCTGCTGCGCCGGCTGACCTCGGGCGAGGGGTGGGGGCTGCTCCAGTCCCTGCCACCCTACGAGCCCGGCTCGGAGCTGCGCCTGC
>DASULG010000054.1:0-3049 GCA_036278335.1 Pedococcus sp. | reverse complement strand
CGGCAGCCTCGACGTGATCTCCGGCGGCCGCCTGATCCTGGGCGTGGCCGCGGGCTGGTACGCGCGCGAGTTCGACGCGGTCGGCGTGCCCTTCAAGCAGCGCGGCCGGCAGTTCGAGCGCAACCTCGACATCCTGATGCGTCTCTGGACCCAGGACCGCGTGACGCTCAAGGTGGACGAGTTCAACCTGCGCGAGGCGGTGATGGTGCCGCGGACCGCGCAGCGCCCCCGGCCGCCGGTCCTGATCGGGGGCTACGTGGACGCGGTGCTCAAGCGGGCGGGCACGGTGGGCGACGGCTGGCTCACCTACTTCTACACCCCGGAGAGCTTCACGAAGTCCTGGGAGAAGGTGAAGGCCTTCGCCCGCGCGGCGGGCCGCGATCCGGCCCGGCTCACCGCCACCAACCAGCTCGCGGTGTACGTGGGCCGGTCCCGGGAGGAGACCACCGCCGACATGCGGCAGTGGCTCTCCACCGAGTGGGACACCGCGGCCTGGAGCGAGTCCACCATCGACCACGCGGTCCACGGCTCGGTGGCGGAGTGCATCGAGCAGCTGCGCGCCCACGTGCGGACGGGCGTGCATCGGATTATCCTGATCCCGTACCGCTACCAGGCCGAGCAGGTCGAGCGCATCGCCAAGGAGGTCTTGCCAAAGCTATGAGCCAGCCCGTCTACATCGACATCAACTGTGACATGGGGGAGAGCTACGGCCGCTGGACCCTCGGACACGACGAGGAGGTCATGCCCAACATCACCTCGGCCAACATCGCCTGCGGCTTCCACGGGGGCGATCCCCACGTGATGCGCCGCACCGTGCAGCTGGCCATCCAGCACGGGGTTGCCGTGGGGGCCCATCCCGGCCTGCCGGACCTGATGGGCTTCGGGCGGCGCCGCATGGACGTCTCGCCCGCGGAGCTCCAGGACTACCACCGCTACCAGATCGGGGCCCTCTCCGCCTTCGCCCAGGCCGCCGGGACCCGCGTGCAACACATGAAACCGCACGGCATCCAGTACCACATGCTCGAGGAGAATCTGCCGCTCGCGCGGGCCACCGCCGAGCAGGTGCTCGAGCTGGATCCCGAGATGATCCTGATGACCATGGCCATGACCAAGTACGACGCCGAGGCCCGCAAGGTGAAGGGCCTCCGCATCGCGGCCGAGGGCTTCGCCGACCGGGTCTACGCCGACGACGGCCAGCTCGTGACGCGCAAGCTCGGCAAGGACGCGCTGATCACCGACCCGGCGCGGGCTGCCGAGCAGGCGGTGCGCATGGCCATGGAGGGCAAGGTGCGCACCATCACCGGCAAGGTGATCGACGCCCGGGTCGAGACCATCTGCATCCACGGCGATAGTCCGGGCTCGGACAAGATCGTTGCCGCGGTGCGAGAGGGCCTGGTCAAGGCCGGCGCGACCGTGAAGCCGTTGCGCGACTGGCTGCCCCGCTGAAGGGACGGCGGCGCGAAGCGCAGAACCTGCGGGGGTCGGACCGGGCGTCCGAAATGGGTACACTGTCTGGCGCTCCTCGTCACCGGGCATCAGGGCGCCGGCCGACCAACCCGCCGTAACTCTCCGATACATCACTCCTTTCCCCCCGTCCGAAAACTGGCACCGAGTTTGCCCTAGAGAGGCTCGGCAGAAGCCATGGCGGACTATACGGACGGCAGGAGCGTGAAGGGCGCGAAGACGGGCGGCGCCCGGCCCGGCGAGATCAAGCCGAGTGCCGGCCCCCGCGGCCATCGTCTCGCGGGACTTCATGCGCCTCGCGGGGACTTCCGGCAGCGTCACGCCCTGGAGTCCCGACCGCACGAGCATCCCGGTCAGCTCGCGCGGGCTCATCGTCTCCCGCATCATCCGCGAGGTCACGGGCGATGAGTGCAACCGATCCGGCCGGAATCGCCACAGGGGAGGAACGGACCATGATGCTCACAGAGCGCACCACCGGCACCACGACACTCCGGCTGCTCGTCGGGGCGGGCTACCGTCGCGAGAGCAGCGCCATGCCCTCGGACTCGCAGATCGCCCACGCCCTCTTCGACGCGCAGAGCGCTCCGAGCCTGCCGTCGCGGAAGAGCTTCGACGAGATCCTGTTCATGGGCCAGCAGAGCTCCGGCTGGACGCAGGTGTTCAAGCAGCTGAAGTCGGAAGGCCTGATCGCGGAGCAGACGCTGGGGCACGTGGTGGCGCGGTGGACGAACCGCACGATCCGCACCCGGCGGCCGTATCTCGCCCACGCCGACGTCGAGACGGTCGGCGCCTCCGCCTAGTCCGCTTCCACTCCGGCGCTACCGCGCGGCCAGCAGCGCCTCGAGCCGCGCGGTAGCGCGCTCCCAGTCGAACTGGGTCGTCACAAAGTCCTGCCCACCCCGGGCGAGTCGCCGTCGCAGCTCCGCATCCCCCACCAGCCTCGAGAGCCCCCACGCCAGCGCGTCCACGTCCCGTCGGGGGGCCACCACCGCCGTGCGGCCGTCGATGGCGTAGTCGCGGCAGCCGCCGTTGTCGTAGGTGCAGAGGGCCGCGCCGCAGGCCATCGCCTCCATCGCGGGCATGCCGAGCCCCTCGTCCCACGACGGGCAGAGATAGATCGGGCAGCGGCTGTAGAGCCACGCCAGGCGCTCCTGGGGCAGGTCCTCGTGGAACTCGGAGAACGGAAGCTTGCGCGGTGGCCGCTTGACCCCGAAGCCCACCAGCCGCAGCTCGGGGTGCCGGGCCCGCACCCGGGCGAAGGCCTCGAGGCCGTCGGCGACCCCCTTCCACGGGTACTCGTGGAAGAGCATCAGCACCCGTAGCTTGCCGTCGTCCTCGGAGGCGACCGGGTGGAACAGCCCCGGCTCCACCGGGGTGACCACGACCGCGGCCGGGGTGTCGAAGCGCTCGGCCATCACGTCCGCCAGCCACGTCGAGATCACGATCTTCCGCAGGGGGATGCGGTAGGTGGCGTCCACCCGCTCCGACTCGCCGTGGTAGAGGCTCTCGTAGTGCTGGATGAAGGAGAACTTCTGCCCGCAGCGTGGTGGGGCCGCGGCCACCGTCTCCACCGACTGCCAGGCGG
>DASULG010000053.1:0-2756 GCA_036278335.1 Pedococcus sp. | reverse complement strand
GCCTGGCCGGGGCCACGACCACGGGCGGCCCGCTGGACCAGCTCAAGGGTGGGGTCGACCAGTCCAAGGTGGGCGTCGACGGTGTCAAGGGCGGTCTGGACGGGGCGCTGGCGACCCCCGGCGGTGGCGTGGCCCAGCTCGAGGGCGGGGTGGGGGCCGTCAAGGGGGGCCTCGACGCGGCTCTCGGCAGCGGCAGCGACATCGACCAGCTGTGGGGCGGCGTCAATGCGGCCAAGGCGACGGCGGGGTGCCAGAGCGACCCGGTCTGCGTCGGGACGCTGACCAAGGTTGCCGACAGCATCAATGTCACCCTGCGCGGCAAGACCCAGGCCGCCTCAGACGGGCTCGGACAGGTGGGCGGCGGGCTCACCAGCCTGCGCACCAGGCTGACGACGGCGTCCGCCTACCTGGGTCAGGTCTCCGATGGCCTCGGCAAGGTCTCGCCAGGTCTGGCGGACCTCAAGACCAGGCTGAGCGCTGCCGCGGCGGGGCTCACCAGGGTCGAGTGCGGCATGGACAACACGGTCTTCGAGAAGACGGCGGCCGACTACTGTGCCGTCGATGTCGACCCGAACACCTCGGGCGTGCAGAAGAGGCCGGGCCTGCTCCAGGGACTCGGCGCCCTGGACGGCGGGGTGACCCAGCTCGTCAACGGTGTGGTCTCCCAGGTGCAGGGTGGCGTCGGCGACGCCAACGACCTGCCTGCCGACGAGACCCTCCGCGGTGGCGTCCATGGCCTGATGTACGGCATCGACCTCATCGGTGAGGGTGGCGTCACGCTCATCGATGGCCTGGGCCAGCTGTCGGACGGCGCAGACCAGCTCGCTGCCGGTTCCGGCAAGCTCGCTGACGGCGCGGGCCAGCTCGACTCCGGGCTCGGCGACCTCGCCGACGGGGCGGGGCAGCTCGACGACGGCGCCAGCCAGCTGAGGGACGGTGCGGGCAGGCTCGCAGACGGCCTCGGGGACGCGGCAGACGGCTCCGGCAAGATCGCCGACGGTCTCGACAAGGCTGCTGGCGGCGCGCCCAAGCTCCAGGACGGGGCGCAGCGACTGTCCGACGAGGGCACGAAGAAGCTCATCGAGGCGGGCAAGTCGACGGCTGCGGACTACGGCCAGAAGTACGCCCTCATCGAGGCTGGCGCGAAGCGTGCGAAGGCCGAGGGCATGGCCTACGGCGCACCGGCAAATGCCGCCGGCAACACCGCCTACTCGTACGAGCTGGCCGGGATGAGCGGCGAGGGCAGCCGAAACATGGGCCGCACGGCGGGCGCTGCGGCCATCTTCGGACTGGCCGGCGCGGCGGCGTTCCTGCGTCGCAGGTTCGTCTTCTAGGACCAGCCCTCGCAGGACCCAGGGCGCGAACAGCGCAGGGCGCGAACAGCACACGGCGGGGTGGCTCTTCGGAGCCGCCCCGCCCTTGTGGTGCAGGCCAGCCCAGAGCAACGAGCCCAGAGCAAAAGGGTGACGTCCGGGGGCCAGATCGGCTGATGGTGGCAACGGTGGCGCCGCCCTACCGTATGCCGCATGACGAGCAGGCCCGCGCCGCCCGGTGGGGCCACATGAGCCAGCGCGCTGAGGGAATGGCGAGCCTCTCGCTCGGATCGGGCCCACCACTGCTCTTCCTGCCGGGGCTCACCCCCAGCCACAAGCCGCCCCATGGCTCGTCACGACGCTTCCAGCTGCAGCAGATGCGCCTCTTCGCCGAGCACCGCTCGGTGTGGTGGGTCAACCGACGCCAGGGACTGCCGCCCGACGTCAGCATGGCTGGCGTCGCCAACGACTACGCGGCGATGCTGCGCGAGTGGGGCGACGCGCCCATCGACGTCCTCGGAGTGTCCACGGGCGGGAGCGTGGCGCTGCAGCTCGCGCTCGACCACCCGGACCTCGTGCGACACCTTGTCCTCGTGGCCTCCGGCTGTCGGCTGGGAGTGCGGGGCCAGGCGGCACACCGGTCGGTGATGGACTCGCTGCGCTCCGGCGACCGACGCCAGGCCGGGGCCACGCTCATGGGGACGGCCGCGGCGGGGCCGCGCACGGCCCGATTCCTCAGTGCCCTGGGGTGGCTCCTCCCAGGAGCTGCGGTGGCCAGGGGAGCCGAGCCCGACCTGCTCGCGGTGCTCCAGGCCGAGGAGTCCCTCAACCTGTGCGGCCGACTCTCCGTGCTGACCGCGCCGACCCTGGTGGTGGGCGGTGACCGGGACGCGTTCTACGGCGAGGACGTCTTCCGCGAGACGGTGGCAGCGCTGCCGGACGGCCGGCTGGTGCTCTACCGCGACACAGGCCACCTGGGGACGCTGCGCCACAACGGACTCGGTCGTGTGGTCAGCGACTTCCTCGACAACGCCTGAGCAACGGCGCCGAGTCGCCGCAGGGGAGCGCCCGCGCCGACGGCGCTCGTTGAGCGCGCGGGCCTCAGCCGAGGCTTCGGGCCGACCGCTCGCACACGAAGATCGCCGTACCCGGGAAGAGCCCCCCGCGCAGCGGCGACCAGCCGCCCCACGTCTCGGTGTTGCGCTCCGGCCACTCGGGCTCGACGAGGTCGACCAGCGCCAGGCCCGCGGCGGCGATCTCGCGCACCCGGTCGCCGATCGTGCGGTGGTGCTCCACGTAGGTCGCCTCGCCGTCCGAGTCGGCCTCGACATAGGGCGTCCGGTCGAAGTACGACATCGTCACGGTCAGGCCGCCGGCCTCCGGGTCGTCGGGGAAAGCCCACCGGAACGGGTGGGTGGTGGAGAAGACGAACCGGCCGCCCGG
>DASULG010000052.1:0-11736 GCA_036278335.1 Pedococcus sp. | reverse complement strand
TGAGGCCAGTACCAGCACGTCTGCCGCGGCGTAGGTGGCGTCCAGGTCACTGCCCGTGCGCGGGCCGGTGAAGCGGATCCGGCCACCGATCCCGCCCTCTTGGACCTGGCGGGTAAGGCGGGCCGCGAAGCCCGGGTCCCTTGTCAGGTCGCCGACACACTCGCAGCGCCACGGTCGGTCCGCCACCGAGGCCAGCGCTGCGAGCAGCAGGTCCTGTCCCTTGACCGGCGTCACGGCGGCAACGCAGAGCAGCTGCCCGCCGTCCCGGCTTCCCACAGAGATGTCGGCAGCGTCGGCGCCGGGCTGGGCGACGTGAACGAGGACCGGCGGCAGGTCGTAGTGCGCCAGCAGCCAGCGTCGTGTCCACTCGCTGGTCGCGACCACCGCGGTGGCCCCCGTCAGCACAGCGCGCTCTCGTGCTCGGGCGTCGGCAAGCGTCTCCCCCGGCAGGCCGTGGCCCAGTGGGGTGTGCACCAGGACGACGAGGCGCAGCCGTCCCGCTTCGGGTACCAGCGCCTCCGGGGCGGTCGAGGCGATGAGGCCGTCGAGCAGCACGAGGGCGCCGTCCCGGATCGCGCTGAGGGTGCTGACGAGCGTGGCGAGGGCCACCTCGTCCGGGGCGGGCCACGAGCCCGGCACCGGGCGCTCCTGGACGACCCACCCGAGAGCTGCCAGCCCCCGGCATACCCGGCGGTCGAAGACGTTGCCGCCGCTGGGCCGCGCCGGGTCGTCAATGCCCTCCGGCACCAGGACGTGCACGACGGTCACAGCGAGCGCTCGTAGCTCGCCCACGCCAGGTGCGACTCGCGCAGCGTGACCGCTATCTCGGCCAGCCCCCGCGCGCCGTCACCGAGGCCGCCGGCCCGGACTCGATCGACCAGCCGGTCGGCCACCACCTGGGCAAGCATCTCGGTCGTGGTGTTCACCCCCGCGAAGGCAGCCTCGTCGTCGAGGTTGCGGTAGCTCAGCCCACCGACAACCGCGTGCAGCTCCTCGGCCGCCAGCCCGATGTCCACCACGACGTTGTCGGCGTCGAGGGTGGCCCTTCGGAACGTCGCGTCGACGATGTAGGTCGCGCCGTGCAGGGCCTGTGCGGGTCCGAAGACCTCGCCGCGGAAGCTGTGGGCGATCATCATGTGGTCGCGGACAGTCACGCTGAACATCCTGCTCACTCCCTGCCGTAGGTGATGGTGTGGCAGACGCCGTCGACGCCCCCGCGGGCCATCGCCGCCATGACCTCGGGAAGCTCCTCGAACCTGGAGGCGCCGGTGAGGAGGACGTCGAAGGCTGGGTCGCGGAGCAGCTCAAGGGCGAGCGCCAGACGCTCGCCGGCGGTACGGCGGCCTGCCCGGGCCGGGGACACCGTCCCCACCTGGGACGCGCGAATGCCCAGGCGCCGGGAGTGGAAGACGCCGCCGAGCGAGAGGCGGACCTCGGCGTCGCCGTACCAGCTGAGTTCGAGGACCTCGCCCTCGGCGGCGAGCAGGTCCAGCGAGAGCTGGAGCCCAGCGGATGTCGCGCTGGTGTGCACCACCAGGTCACGGGCCCGGGCGGCGTCGTCGGGCAGGGCGAAGTGAACGCCCAGCCCTGCGGCGACGTCGGCTCGGGCCGGGTTCACGTCGACGAGCGTGACGTCGGCACCCGGAATCCGGGAGAGCAGGCGGGCCACGCAGCAGCCGACCATCCCGGCGCCGACGACCGCGACCCGGTCGCCCACAAGCGGGGCGGCGTCCCAGGCCGCGTTGATGGCCGTCTCCACGGTGCCGGCGAGCACCGCGCGCGCCGGGGGCACGTCATCAGGCACCACCACCACCGACCGGGCCGGCACCACGTAGGCGGTCTGGTGCGGGTACAGGCAGAAGACGGTCCTGCCGCGCAGCCCCGCCGCCCCCTGGTCGACCACGCCGACGCTGAGGTAGCCGTACTTGACCGGCCCCGGGAAGTCGCCCTCCTGGAAGGGCGCGCGCATCGCCGCGTACTGGCTGGGCGGGACGCCACCTCGGAACACGAGTGTCTCGGTGCCCCTGCTCACCCCCGATCGCAGCGTGCGCACGAGCACCTCGTCCGGGCCCGGCTGCCGCAGGGGTTCGCGCCGGAGCTCGCCGACGCCGGGCTCGCGCAGCCAGAAGGCGAGTGCGTCGTCGCCCACCAGCCTCACCCGCCCAGCCCCCGGGAATGAACCCGGTCATCGCGTTCCTCGTCTTACCGCTGTACGCCCAAAGACACGGAGGCGCGGTGCGTGAGGTTCAAACCGGTCCAGCGCTGGGGTTCGTTGCCCAGCTGGCGCTGCTCACCGCACTCGCTGGGACGGTAGGCGTCGGAGGTCCCGGCTGGGCCGTCGGACTGGCGTGTGGGCTGTTCACGAACGGGTTGCTGGCTCGGGGCCTGGTGCGCTCCGGCTCCGCGCGGCTGGGCCCGGCTGACCAGGTCACCCTCGCCCGCTCCACCCTTGCCGGCGGCGTCGCGGCCATGACCGCTGACGCCCTCACCGAGGTCGCACAGGTGACGGTGCTGTCGGTGCTGTCGGCGCTTGCGGTGGTGGCTCTGGTGCTCGACGCCGTCGACGGCTGGGTCGCGCGACGCACCGGGACGGCCTCCGCTCTCGGCGCGCGCTTCGACATGGAGGCCGACGCGTTCCTGATCCTCGTGCTCAGCCTGTATGTCGCCCGCTCGGCCGGCGTCTGGGTGCTGGCCATCGGGGCCGCGCGCTACGTGTTCGTCGCCGCCGGCTGGCTGCTGCCGTGGCTGCGTGGTCCGCTGCCTCCGCGCTACTGGCGCAAGGCGGTCGCGGCCACCCAGGGCGTGGTGCTGACCGTGGCGGCGGCACAGGTCCTGCCTGCCCCGCTGACGGGTGCCGCCCTCGTCGCATCGCTGGCCCTGCTTGCCGAGTCGTTCGGCCGAGACGTGTGGTGGCTGTGGTGCCACGGGCAGGTCGAGGCGGCCCGCATCGTCCTCGCGGGAGAACCGGAGCTGAGCGATTGTCCGTCCTAGCCCGCGCTCGCAAGCCGCCGTCGCGGACGGTCACGGTCCTCGCCGGCGTCCTCGTGTGGCTCGCGCTCGTGGCGCCCGACGGGGCCGGTCCTCTGTCTCCCCGCGACTTCGCGCGCATTCCCCTCGAGGGGCTGCTCGTCCTCACCCTCGCTCTCGTGCTGCCGCCCAGGGCGAGACGCGCAATGGCGCTCCTCGTGGGGCTGCTTCTCGGGCTGCTGACCATCGTGAGGCTCCTTGACGTGGTGTTCTTCGCGGCTCTGGGCCGTCCGTTCAGCCCGGTGGCCGACTGGGGGTACCTCGGGTCCGGCGTCGGTCTCCTCAACAGCTCGGTCGGCCGCCTCGGCACGGCCCTGTCGGTCCTCGCAGCAGTGGCCCTTGGCGTCGCCCTGATGGTCGTGATGCCGCTGGCGGTGGTTCGCCTGACGCAGCTCATGGACCGGCACCGGGCCACGTCTGCTCGGGCCCTCACGGCGTTCGGGGTGGCGTGGCTGCTCTGCACGGTGCTCGGCGTCCAGCTGGTCCCAGGTGCTCCGGTCGCCTCCACGGGCGAGGCCCGTCTCGTCTACACCAAGGTGACGCAGGCACGGGCTGACGCACGCGCCCAGCGGGCCTTCGCCATGGCCACGGAGCTCGATCCGCTCCACAGCATCCGCGACGCTGACCTTCTGACCGGCCTGCGCGGCAAGGACGTCATCGTCGCCTTTGTCGAGAGCTATGGGCGCGTGGCCGTCCAGGGCTCGACATTCTCGGCGTCCGTCGACTCCGCGCTGGACGCCGGCACCAGCCGGCTCGGCACGGCCGGGTTCTCCTCTCGCAGTGCGTTCCTCACCTCGCCGACCTTCGGCGGGATCAGCTGGCTGGCCCACTCCACGCTGCAGTCCGGCCTGTGGGTCGACAGCCAGCGTCGCTACAACGACCTCATGGCGACAGACCGCGCCACGCTCAGCGCCACCTTCAAGCGCGCGGGCTGGCGAACCGTCGGCGACGTGCCGTCGAACCGTCAGGACTGGCCGGACGGAACGTCCTTCTACCGCTACGACACCATCTATGACGCACGGAACGTCGGGTATGCCGGGCCGGGCTTCAGCTACGCCTCCATGCCAGACCAGTACGTCCTGTCCGCCTTCCAGCGCCTGGAGCTTGCCAAGCCGGGGCACAGGCCGGTGATGGCTGAGATCGACCTCGTCTCGAGCCACACGCCCTGGACGCCCCTGCCACACCTGGTCGACTGGGGCGACGTCGGCAACGGCTCGGTCTTCAGCGCCATGGACGGGGGACCCTCGCCGCGGGCCCTCTGGCGCGACCCCGACCGGGTGCGAGCGGCCTACGCGCAGTCCATCGCGTACTCGCTCAACACCCTCGTGTCCTTCGTGCTGAACTGCCACGACAGCAACGACCTGGTGTTGGTCGTGCTGGGCGACCACCAGCCGGCGACGGTCGTCTCCGGTCCGGGCGCCAGCCATGACGTCCCCATCGCGATCATCGCCCGCGACCCAGCTGTGATGAGCCGCATCTCCGCTTGGGGCTGGCAGGACGGTCTGAGGCCCCGCGCGGACGCGCCGGTCTGGCCCATGGACGCCTTCCGCGACCGCTTCCTGACCGCCTTCGGACCACCCCCGCCACCGGCAACGCCGGCTCGCGCTGCTCCTGCGCAGCGCTGAGTTGGGTGGGACGCTCAGGGGTGGGAGGCCACATGCCGGGGAACCAGGTCGCACTGATGCAGCAGCTGCACGCGGAGCATGCAGTGGCACTGCGCGGATACTGCGTGCGCCTGGCCGGGCAGGACCACGCCCGAGCAGAGGACGTCGCTCAGGAGACCCTGCTCCGGGCCTGGCGCCACATCTCCATGCTGGACGAGTCCCACGGGTCCGTCCGCGCGTGGCTGTTCACGGTCGCCCGCAACATCGTCATCGACGACAGGCGCACGAGACGCTCCCACGCGGAGTTCGCCGTCGCCGAGGTTCCCGAGGCCCGGGAGCCAGGCGACCGAAGCGACGAGCTGCTGCTGTCCTGGGTGGTCGCCGAGGCAGTCCGGCAGCTGTCGCCGCAGCATCGCGCGGTGCTGCTCGAGTGCTACTACCGGGGCGCCTCAGTGGCGGAGGCCGCGCGGCGCCTGGGAGTCCCGGAGGGCACGGTGAAGTCGCGGACCCACTACGCGCTGCGCGCGCTGCGGCTCGCACTGGAGGCCATGGGGGCGGGCGCATGAGCTGCGAGTTCGCCCAGCGCGACAGCTCCTTCGTTCTCAGCGCCCTGTCCTTGGCGGACCGGCGCCGCGTCAGTGGAAGTGCGCTCGGCGCAAGCCGAGCCGGTGCTGAGACTGACCGGCGGAATGCCAGGGACGCTCCTGGCGCAGAGCCAGCACCGCCGCCACGATGGCCACGACCTCGGACACCTCAGCGGTGATCACCCAGACACCAGTCCACACCTCGTGCACGCCGAACAGCCCCACCGTCGCGGAGATGAGATAGGCGCCAAAGGTGGATATGCCGAAGCCGAGGGCCAGCACCAGTGGGATCCAGTGCCGCCACGTGACGAGCAGCACGGCGATCACGAGGCCTCCGACGGCGTTGAGCATGAATGCCGGACCGATGACGGAGATGTCGCGAAACCCGTCGAGCCACAGCTTGAGGTGGACCGCCGCCGAGACCAGCACCCCTGCCGCAGCCAGCATGCGCAACCTCATGGCGTTCCCCATCCGTCCGCAGGACGCCCCGGACGACCGAGGCCTCATTCCTGTCGACGAGACAGCGGCCTTCCCGGTTCAGGTCCGACTCCGGCTCGGTGACCGTTTCGGTGTGGTACCAGCGTTTTTCGCCCTACCCGGCAGGTTCTCGGCATCTGGTGTGCACGGGTTTTGCAGGGCTAGCGTTGGTGACACGGCGGAAGCCGATGCAGCGGCGCCCGCCCTGAGCAGGAGAGTGGGGCGTGAGATGGAAAAGGACTGGCTCGCAGTGGGGTGGAAGCACCTGGTCGTGCGCGGTGTGCTGGGGATCATCTTCGGGATCCTGGCCATGGCGTGGCCGATCACCACGGTTGTCGCGCTCGCATTCCTGTGTGGCTGTTGGGCCCTCGTCGACGGTGTCAGCTCGATCTGGCAGGCGTTCCAGCCCGAGGCCCGCAGCCGCGTCTGGCTCGTGGTGATGGGGGTCCTCGCCATTCTCGCGGCGTTCTTCGCGATCGCCCGGCCGGCTGTCACCGCAGTGGCACTGACGTGGATCCTCGGTATCTGGCTGATCGTCCGCGGCGTGTTCGAGCTGGTCGGCGCCTTTGCCAGCACCGTGTCCACGCCGCGGTGGCTCCTGGTGCTCGGCGGCATCTTCTCGCTCCTCCTCGGCTTCCTCTTCACGGCCAACCCTGGAACTGGGGCCGTGGCCGTCGCCTTCTGGCTCGGCCTGGTCGCCATCGCCTGGGGGGCAGCGTTCATCGCAGTCGGCTTCACGGTCCGGCGTCAGGAGAGCCCCAGCGCGCACCACGGTCCCGCACCCACTCCCCCGCCGTCCCCCGCGTGACAGGCGGCTGACGCCCACGTGACCGCTGCCTCAGCCGAGCCGGCGGGGTCCGGTCCCGCCGCAGGCCTCCAGCAGCCGACGGTGATCCAGCTCAGCGCCATCCCCCGCGGCGCCCTGGAGCAGGTCGGCGGCAAGGCCCTACACCTCGCCGAGCTCATCAGCGGCGGTTTCACCGTCCCGGAGGGCTTCTGTGTGACCACGTGGGCCTACAGACGCGTGGTGCAGGACGCCGCTGTGGAGCAACGGCTGGACGACCTGGCCGCCACTCTCCCCGACGACGCATCCTCGCTGTCCCGGCTCGCGCAGGACATTGCCGGGCTCGTGCTCGCCCGCCCCGTCCCCGCCGACATCACGGAGAGCGTCGTCGCGGCATACCACCAGCTTGGGGAGGCCGTCCCGGTCGCCGTGCGTTCGTCAGCGACGGCGGAGGACCTGCCGTTCGCGAGCTTCGCCGGGCAACAGGACACCTATCTCGGGGTGGTCGGGGACCACGCCGTCCTCGAGGCGGTCCGCGCCTGCTGGGCCTCCCTGTGGAACGCGCGGGCCGTGTCGTACCGGGCGGGTCAGGGCCTGGACCCGCGAGCAGTCCGCCTTGCTGTCGTGGTGCAGCGCATGGTGCCTGCCCAGGTTGCCGGTGTGCTCTTCACCGCCGACCCGGTCACCGGGCGACGACGCCACGCCGTCATCGACGCCGCTCCCGGCCTGGGCGAGGCCGTGGTGTCCGGCGCGGTCAACCCCGACCACTTCGTCGTCGACACGGCGTCCTCCTCCGTCCTGGTCCGCCGTCTGGGCGACAAGCGCGTGAGGATCCGCTCGGGCGCCGGGGGTGTGACCCGGGAGGAGGTGCCGCCGGACGCCGACCTGGCCTGCCTGAGCGACCGCCAGCTTCGCGACCTCGCCTCCCTCGGCGACAGGGTGGAGCACCACGTCGGCTCGCCACAGGACATCGAGTGGGCCATCGACCCCGCGGGGACCGTGTGGCTGGTCCAGACCCGTCCCATCACGACCCTGTACCCCCTGCCCGCCGACGCGCCGCCGCCGGGATCAGCACGCCGCGTCTACTTCTGCCTGAGTCTGGCGCAGGGCCTGCAGCGTCCGATCACGCCCATGGGACTGGCCTCCTTCCGGCTGCTGGGTGCGTCGGTGTCGCAGCTGCTCGGCCGCCCCACGCCCGACCGACGGGCCGGCCCGCCGGTCTACGCCGACCCGGGCCAACGGCTGTTCGTCGACCTGACCGGTGTCCTGCGCAGCCGGGTCGGACGCTCGCTCATGCCCCGGGTGCTCGATGTCATGGAGGCGCGGTCCGCGGTCGTCCTGCGGGGGCTGCTCGGCGAGCCCGACCTGAGCCTGACCCGACGCTCGCCGCTCCCGTTCATCAAGCGGGTGTCACGGATCGCACTGGTGCACGGCGTGCCGCTGCAGGTGGCACAGGCGCTGGCGAGCCCCGCGGCCACGCATCGACGACTGGCGCGTCTGCGGGCCTCCCAGGGCCGTCGACTGACGGCGCCTCAGCTGAGGGATCCGCACGCACGCCTGGACTGGGTCGAGCAGCTCCTTGCCGAGGACGCCGCCCCGCTCCTGCCGCGCGCGATGCCGCCGGCCGCCACGGGACTGGCCCTGCTCGGGCTCGCCTCCCGGCTGCTGGGTGCTGACGCAACGGGGACCGAGCTGGCGACCGTGCTGCGCGGGCTCCCGCACAACGTCACCACGCAGATGAACCTGGCCCTCTGGCGCCTGGCCCAGGACGTGCGGAGCGAGCCCACTGCCGCGGCACTGGTGCTCGACTCCTCCGCCTCCGGGCTGGCGCAGCTCTTCTGGGTCGCCGATCTGCCGACAGTCCTGCAGGAGGGGCTCGAGCGGTTCCTCGCGACCTATGGCCACCGCTCCGTGGCGGAGATCGACCTGGGCGTCCCCCGATGGGCCGATGACCCCACCTATGTCCTCGGGGTCCTGACGAACTACCTGCGCCTGGACGACCCGCAGCTCGCCCCAGACGCTGTCTTCGCCCGCAGTGAGCGCGAGGCCGAGACGATGATCACCGTCCTCACCTCACGGGCCCGGCGGCGCAGCGCCGCCCGTGCCGGCGTTGTCGGCTTCGCCCTTCGACGGACCCGAGAGCTGGCCGGAATCCGGGAGCTGCCCAAGGACTGGCTGGTGCGCGCCCTCGCGGCAGCGCGCGGCGAGGTCGCCGCCGTGGGGGCTGGGCTTGCTGCCCGCGGGTGCCTGGACGCGCCCGAGGATGTCTTCTACCTGGACCTCACCGAGGCGCACCGAGGGATCGACGGCGCGGATCTGAGGAACGTGGTCGCCGACCGCCGCACGGCGTACGCGCAGGAGGTGCGACGTCGGCGGGTACCGCGTGTGCTGCTGTCCGACGGCACGGAGCCCGAGTCCGAGCAGCGGCCCTCGCCCGACGCCGTCGTGTCGGCCCTGCGAGGGACACCGGCCTCGTCGGGCACCGTGACGGGCGTGGCGCGGGTCGTGCTGGACCCAAGTGGTGCGCGGCTCGAGCCCGGCGAGATCCTCGTCGCGCCATCGACCGACCCGGGGTGGACTCCCCTCTTCCTCACTGCAGGCGGCCTGGTCATGGAGATGGGCGGAGCGAACTCCCACGGCGCCGTGGTCGCCCGTGAGTACGGCATCCCCGCGGTGGTCGGCGTGCCCGGTGCCACAGACGTCCTGCGCAGTGGCGACACGATCACCGTCGACGGCGCGGCCGGGACCGTGACGCGCCCGTCCGGCTGACGTGAGGCGCCCGCCCCCTGGGAAGTGCCGCGCGCTCGGCAACCCGCGGAGGCCATGATGTGACAGAGCGTCTCCGGACGTCGGGGACCCAGGGCAGGAGCACACCATGGACTTCAAGATCGAGCTGATCCCGCTGGCGGTGGAGGACGTCGACCGGTCGGTCGAGTACTACGGGCAGGCTCTCGGCTGGAACGTCGACCACGACCAGAAGGTCAGCCCCGAGCTGCGGTTCGTGCAGGTCACCCCGCCCGGCTCCGCGTGCTCGATCTGCTTCGGAACCGGGCTCGAGATGATGCCCACGGGGTCCTCGCAGTTCATCCAGGTTGTCGTCGCGGACGCCGACGAGGCCTGCGCCTACCTGCGCGGGCGCGGGGTGGAGTGCAGCGACGTCGACGACCAGCCGTGGGGCCGGTTCGTGCGCTTCGACGACCCGGACGGCAACCGCTGGGCGCTGCAGCAGATCGTCGTGCCGTCCTGACTGAGGCGTCCGACGCCCATGGCAACGACGCACCCGACCGGGCGCCACGAGACGGCGCGGACTAGCCCATCCGCGCCCAGGTGACTACGCGGGCACGGGTCCGGTTGGGCCTTCTGTGATCACCGCCGCGAGTGCACGATGAGAAGCTGAGGGGGTCCCGGCGGGGCCACTTCCACGAGAAGAGCGCTCGCCACGGACCGAGGTCATCGGCTGAGAAAGAGGAACCGTCGCATGCGCGCCGGCCTGCCGCAGAACCGAGGATCACCGACAGCGCCGGCCCCTGCCCTGTCGAATGGCACCACGCCCGCACCACCTTCACCCCTTCGGCGCGGTGCTATGTTCAGCGGCCTGGCGGGGCTGGCCTTCGCCGCCCTTTTCGTCACCGCCCTGGTGCTGATCCGCCAGGCCCCTGGCCTCGATGTCCCCGACTCGACCTATGCCGCGTTCTACAGCGTCGGCCGCGGCAATGTGCTCGTCACGGCGGGCCTGCACATCGTGCCCTTCGCCGGCATTGCGTTCATGTGGCACATGAGCGCGACGAGGACCCTCATCGAGGGGATGCCCGGCGCGCCGTCGGAGATGCCGCGCTGGCTGCAGCTCGGGTCCGGGATCGCGTTCGTCTGCCTGCTCTTCACGGGCACTGCCGCCGTCGGCGGGGTGGCCCTGCTCACCGTCTTCTCCTCGGCCCCGCTTCCCCCGCCCGCCGTCGCCCGGACGCTGACCAGCGTCGGCTACGGCATGGTCTTCGTGTTCGGTGTCCGGGCGGCCGGCATGTTCATCATCGCCACCACCACCCTGCTCCGGTCCCGGCGCCTGCTCCCCCGCTGGCTGGCGGTGGTCAGCTACGTGGCCGCCGCATTCCTGCTCGTCAGCACGACGTACCACCCAGCCGTCCTGCTGGTCCTGCCTGGATGGGTGACGGCCGTCAGCGTCGCCCTGGCCACTCACAGCATCCGCAAGGCCTCACCCCTGGCCACGCCCGTCCAGCCACCCACCACCCCCGACGTCCCGAGCGGAGACAGCCGGCGATCCCGGCGGCACGCCTCGCCCACACCACCCCCGCTCCCCCCGCAGGAGACATCTCATGAGCACGACCATCAGCCTTGACGACATCCCCGGCCCCAAGGCGCGGCCCATCGTCGGCAACGCTCTGGACATCGACGCCGAGAACCCGATCGAGACCTTTCTCGAGATGGCCCGCGACTACGGCCCCATCTTCAAGATCTCGGTCCCGACCGGCACGCGCATCTTCGTCTCCGGCCCCGATCTCGTCGACGAGCTCTGCGACGACACCCGGTTCGACAAGAAGGTCGGGGGCGGTCTGGCGAGCCTCCGCCGTGGTCCGACCGGCAACGGGCTCTTCACCTCCGAGACCGACGACCCTCTGTGGCGGCGCGCGCACAACATCCTGATGGCGCCGTTCAGCGTTCAGGCCATGCGCGACTACATGCCGCGGATGCTGGACATCGCCGACCAGCTCATGGCCAAGTGGGAGCGGCTGAACTCCGATGACGACGTCGACGTCCCGGCGGACATGACGCGCCTGACCCTCGACACGATCGCCCTCTGCGGCTTCGGCTACCGCTTCAACTCGTTCTACCGCGAGACGCCCCATCCCTTCGTGCAGGCCATGGTGCGCACCCTCGAGGAGTCACAGAGGCGCATGCGCCAGCTGCCGATCCAGACCCGCCTCAGGATCCGGGCGCAGCGCCAGAGCGAGGAGGACAACGCGTTCATGAACGCGCTGGTCGACCAGCTGATCGCCGAGCGCCGCGCGCAGGGCGAGAAGGCCGACACCACGGACCTGCTCGGGCGGATGCTCACCGGGGTGGACAAGCAGTCCGGCGAGGGGCTGCCGGACGAGAACATCAGGGCGCAGTGCATCACCTTCCTCGTCGCCGGCCATGAGACCACCTCTGGCCTGCTGTCCTTCGCGATCTACTACCTGCTCAAGAACCCCGAGGTCCTGGCCCGGGCGCGGGCGGAGGTCGACGAGGTGCTGGGCAGCACGGC
>DASULG010000051.1:0-4912 GCA_036278335.1 Pedococcus sp. | reverse complement strand
CCACTGGGAACCCTGCCGCAGCACCGCCAGCAGATGCGGCTCAAATTCGGAGCGGGGGACACGCTCCTGGCCTTCACCGACGGCCTGATCGAACGTCGCGACGAGGACATCGACCGCGGCTTGGACCGCGTGCACCACGCCCTTCCCGTGCTCGCCCGCTCGGACCTCTCGGCAGCGCTCACAGACCTGGTCCACCTCCTGCGGGAGCCGTCCCAGGACGACGACGTGGCCGCGCTGGTGGTGCGACGGGCGACCTAGGCCTCCACTGCCGGCTCGCCGACGTGGCGGCGACGGCGCCAGCGCGGAATCAGGGCTATCAGGCCCAGGCCCAGCGGCATGGCGATGGCTACCGGCAGAACCCCGCCGGGGTTGCTCTCGGTGAAGGCCTTCACGGTCAGGTGGATCCCAGGGCTGGAGACGGGTTTCGACGTCGCGTCAGCCCCGCTGGGCTTGGGGATCGCCGTCAGGTAGACCATGTAGTCGCCCTCGAGCACCGCATCGACCGTCCACGACTGCTTGGCCGAGGCGCCGGGTGCCAGCGCCGCCAGCTGCTGGGTGCGCTCAGGCGACCAGTCCTCGGGGTCGACCGGGTCGCCCTGGCCGGTCTTGACGATGTTCATGGCCACGCTCATGGCAAGGGCGGGACGGGTCCCGGTGTTGGTGACCACCGTGCTGAAGTGCAGTGTGTCGCCCGCGTTGACGGTCTTGTAGGCGAGATCGGTCGCGACCTGCAGCGAGTCGGGGCCCGTCGCTGACGCCCTCGCGAGCCCTGCCTGTGGTGAGGCGAGCAGCAGGACGAGGGCCGGCGCGGCCAGCATACGGGCGCTCCTCGAGCGGCCCCAGCCCGCCGACGTCAGCCTCGGGGCCTCGCCGTCGAGACGAAGCCGCGGGGCAGCGACCAGGAACAGCAGCACCAGCACGCCGACCGCGGCATAGATCGCCGCCATCAGGTAGGGGGCCTTCTCCGAGACCGTGCGGTTGTTGACGAGCACCTTCTCGAGGAACTCGCTCGACGCCTGGAGGGGGTTGAGCTGCTGCACCAGGTATCCCAGGTCGCCCTTCTGCGCGCTCCCGGGGAACTGCGTGGGGATCAGGAAGACCAGGTAGATGAGCAGGCTCGTGAAAAGGCTGACCCTGTTGGAGGTCGACCAGATGCTCACTGCCATCCCCAGGCCGGTGAACGCGATCGCCAGGAGGCCGCCCAGGAGCGCCCCGAGCATGAGCCCGTTGCCGATGCTGTCGTCACCCTGCCCCAGGACCCACACGTACGGGACCGACAGCAGCAGCGTGACCGGCCACGGCGACAGTGCCGCGAGGAACTTGCCCACCACGATCTGGCGGGGCCTGGCCGGGGTCAGCAGCAGGGGCTCGAGGGTGGCGCGCTCCCGCTCGCCGCTGAAGCTGTCAGCGGCGATCACCAACCCCACGAACAGGCCGAAGGAGATGCTGCTCAGGATGGTCAGGAACACCATCTCCACGGGAGGGATCAGGTTCAGCTGGCTCTCGAGCTCGCGCAGCACCGAGGTGACGGACATGATCGCGGTGAAGAGGATCAGGAGCATGAGCACCCGGCCGCCGGTCCACAGGTCGACGAACTCCCGCCTGAACACCAGCCACCACACGGGCACGGCCCGGCTCTGGCGGCCCATGGCGAGACTGGAGAGGTCGTGGGTCGCGCTCATCGGGGCGCCTCCTTGTCGGTCGGTGCCGGGCGAGCTGGCGGACGCCCTGCGAGCGCCTGGGCGGCCATCACCCACGCGCCGTCAGTCGCAGCCGGGGGGCGGCATACCCGAAAAGAGCGCCAAGGGCGAGCGCGAGGGCGATGGCCGGCGAGGCGAGGTAGGGCCACGCCTGCGACAGCGGCTCGCCACTGGTGAGGACCTTGCTGAGGAGCTGGTCCGAGGACTCGACGGGGTCGAGAAGCGTGATCAGGACGCCGCTGGGCGAGGCAAGGAACTCGGCGGGCAGCTGGGCTGGGATCAGGGACGCCGCGTAGACGAGGAGGCAGACGAAGAGGCTGAGCCGACTCGAGTTCGACCAGATGCTGACCATCATCGCGAGGGCCACGAAGGCACCGGCCAGCAGGGTGCCCGACAGCGCGCCCCACAGCACTGCCTCTCCCAGGACTTGGTGTCCTTGGGAGAGGGCCGCCATGTAGGGGAGGGTCAGGGCCATCGCCGCGGGCCAGGGCGACATGGCCGCGAGGAACTTCCCCAGGACCAGCTGTCGGTTGCCGGACGGCGTGAGCAGCAGCGGCTCGAGGGTCGCGCGCTCGCGCTCACCGCTGATGCTCTCTGCGCCGACCGCCAGACCGATGAACAGGCCGAACGTCAGCGCCGATGTCAGAGCCACGACCACCGTCTGCTCCGGGTCCAGCAGGTGCAGCTCGGTGTTGGTGGCGAGCAGGAAGGCCGTCAGCGACATCAGGAGGGTGAACAGGACAAGGAAGTTCAGGACGCGTCCACCAGCCCACAGCTCGAGGAGCTCCTGCTTCATCACCACCCACCACACTGGCGGTGCGCCGCGAGAGGTCTGGACACCGACAGGAGCCGCGGCGGCGGGCGCCGTCACTGGATCGTCTCCGTGGTCAGGCGTAGGAACACGTCCTCGAGCCGGCTGGCGCCGGAGTCCACACCGGCAATCGGCACGTCGGCGGCGATCAGTGTCTCGAGGATGCGGTTCACGGTCCGGGGGCCCGGGTCAGAGGACCCGTTCTCGGGCACCAGCTGGACGCCGAGCCAGCCTGAGCTGTCGCCGGCGGGGACCGCGGCCCGGACGCTGGGCAGCGCCTCGATGAGCCCACGGGCAGTGTCGAGCGCGGGCACCGGGACGCGGACCCGTATCGCGATCTGGTCGTCGTGGCCGCCCTGCCCGATGACGTCCGCGACGGATCCCTTGGCGACCACCTCGCCCGCGTTCATGATCACCACGTCGTCGCAGACCCCCTCGATCTCCGAGAGCAGGTGGCTCGAGAGGACCACACCCTTGTGCCGCTGGCGGGCGACGGCCTGGATCAGACCGAGCAGCTCACGCTGGCCCCGAGGGTCGAGGCCGAGAGTCGGCTCGTCGAAGAAGACGACGGCAGGGTCGTTCACCAGAGCCCTGGCGATGCCCAGCCGCTGGCGCATGCCGTGGCTGTAGGACCCGATCGGGGACTGGGCCCGAGCCTTCAGGCCGACCTCGTCCAGCAGCTGGTCGGCGACGGCGCGCGCCTCGGCGGTGGCCCTTCCGAACAGCTCGCCATAGTAGGTGAGGTAGCGGAATCCCGTGAGCTGGCGCGGGAACCCGAGGCCCTCGGGCAGAACCCCGATCCTGCGGCGGATCTCCTCCGGGTGGTCCGAGCTGATCCCGTCGACGACAAAGTGCCCCGACGAGGGCTGGAGAATCGTGGTCAGGATCCGGATCGACGTCGTCTTCCCAGCACCGTTCGGGCCGAGGAAACCCACGACCCTCCCGGCACGCAGGGAGAAGGAGAGGTTCTTCAAGGCGGTACGGGCGCCGTAGACCTTGCGCAGACCCTCAGCATGGAGGATCTGGGTTCGATCGTCGGCACCGGAGTCACGGGTCTGGAACATCGTGCCGACCTCCTGGGCGCTGAGATGCCCGCTCCCCACCTGCCTTGGTACTCGCGTTGCGCTTCCGGGTCAATGCTGCGATCTGGCTAGTCAGCCACGACGTCACGCCCTTGTGAGGTCCTCTCGGCGCATCGCCTTCTCCCAGACTGGGAGCGCGCGCGCTGGGCGGGCGTGACGGTTGTTGACGCGCCTGGCCGGGCGCAGACTCGGAGGACCAGCGCCCGTGGCGCTCAAGTGCATCGGGCGTCCGACGACGTCAGGCCGGTGGCCGCGTCGACCCCACCAGGAGGACCCATGCACCTCGCGCGCACATCGACACGGACCGTGGCGGCGGGATCGGTCGTCGCCGCGCTCGCCCTGCTTCTCCAGGGCTCAGCGCTGACGGCGGGCGCCAGCCCGGCTGAGGGAAGCCAGACAGGCCGATCCTTGACCTTCGACGTGCTGTTCAGCCCGTTCGACTACACCGACCTGGGGCAGCCCGGGCCCTCGTCCGCTGACGTCATCGTCTTCCACGACAGCCTGCAGCAGGGCGGGGTGAGCGTCGGGGACGAGGTGGGCAGCTGCACGCTGGTGGGAGCCGAGGGGCTGGGCAGCTGCACCGGGGTCCTGCGCCTGGGGGAGCGCGGGACCATCACGTTCGCGTTCGTGAACGCCCCACCGCCCCACAAGGTCATCGCCATGACTGGCGGCTCGGGGCAGTTCCGGGCCGTTCGCGGCGACGGCACCCTGGATGAGAAGGGCGATGGCACAGGCACTCTGGTCCTGAGGATCCTGCGGTAAACCACCGCGTGGAGCGTTCAGTGCGCGCTGATCAGGACGACCGAGAGGGCCGCGATGAGCAGTCCGGCCTGCTGCAGCCGGCTCCACCCCTCCCCGAGCACGGTGCGGGCCAGGAACACGGTCACGGCGGGGTACAGCCCGGTCAGGACGGCGATGACCGGTAGCGGCCCGCGGTCGGTGGCCAGCAGGTAGAGCAGAGTCGCCATGCCGCCGAGGGTGCCCGCCGCCAAGGCAGGCCCCACGGCGGCGCGCCAGGCACCCGGCGGGCAGGAGGACCGCCGTCCCAGCGTGGCGATGAAGAGCGCTGCCGTGACTTCCGCGGACACGAGCGGCCAGGCGGCCGATGCCTCGGGCTGGCTCAAGGCGATGTACTGCGTGGCGAACCCGCCCCCGGAGACCGCGCCGCCTGTCACGCCGGTTCTGTGCAGACTGGTCGTGCCCGGGGCCGCCACGGTCGACGACACCAGGGCGCAGGCCGGGACGGCCAGGGCGACCCCGGCGTAGTCCAGGCGGCTCAGAGGCGCCCCGAAGGCGATCCCCACCATAGCGGGAATGAG
>DASULG010000050.1:0-5762 GCA_036278335.1 Pedococcus sp. | reverse complement strand
GCGGGCAGCGGCGTTGACCTTGGACCGCAGTCGGATCGCCGAGCCGGCCGAGCTGGCGCCGGGGCGCCGCAGGTCGAGGTAGCGGTGCTTGAGGCGGGCCTCCTCGCCGACCGTCACGCGCTCGTCGATCTGGAATGGCAGCGGTGCGCTCGGGTTGAGCACCTCGATCGCAGAGGCGATCACCTCGATCTCGCCCGTGGGCAGGTCCGGGTTGGCGTTGCCCTCCGGGCGGGGACTGACCTCACCCACGACCTTCACGACGTACTCGTTGCGCAGGTCGTGGGCCCCGCCCTGGGCGAGCACCTCGTCCCGGGCGACGACCTGGGCGATCCCCGAGCCGTCCCTCAGGTCGAGGAAGGCCACTCCGCCGTGATCGCGCCGACGGGCAACCCAGCCCGTGAGCGTGACAGTCTGGCCGGTGTGGTCGGCACGCAGCGTGCCGGCCTCATGGGTGCGGAGCACGAGAGGTTCCTAACGGATTGGGAGAAGGGACAACCCGCCCATCCTACGGAACGGCCCACCCCGCACACGAACGGGTTGCGTGCCCGCGTCAGCGCACAGTGAACGTCTTGGTGTCCCACAGCTGGAGGCTGGAGTCCTTGCCGTTGTCGTTGTAGGCGCGGAGCTCGTAGTGCCCCGGCGGCAGGGTGAGCGTGGTCCCGGCGGTGGCGAACCCGCCCATCATCGTGGTGACGGCGGTGGATGCGACCACCGCGGAGCCCTTGAACACCTTGAGCGGGACGTTGCCCTCCCAGCCCGTGCCGTAGACCCTCACGGTGACTGGCGAGGAGACCGTCGCACCCTGGGAGGGGGCGAGGATCCAGACGTTGCTGAGCGTCTCGAGAGGGGCGGACCGCCTGACGGGGGCCGACCAGTCGGAGTGGCCTGAGGGCGGCGTCGCGCCGCGGACCAGGAGCCGCACCTGCGTGTAGGACGGGTCGGCCGCCGTGGCGGTGTGCACGAGCTGCTGCACCGCAGCGCTCTCGAAGGCCGCGCCGAGCGACACGAAGCCAGACACGTCGACCTGGACGACGCCCGCGCCGGTCCGCTTGGCCGACAGGACGCGGGTCGAAGCCGGCCACAGCGAGCGGTAGTCGGGGTCGTGCGCCGTGCCCGCGAACATCTCGGTGAGGGCGGCGGTGACCCGGTCGCCCGTGGCCGGCACACGGTGGAACTCGCGGTACAGGCGCGGGCCGACTCCCGGCACATCGACCACGTAGTAGACCGGGACGGTGAGCTGGCCGGTGGCCGGCGAGGTGGTCGGGGCCGTCGCAGGTGCAGAGGTGGCGGACGTGGACGGCGCGGTGCCCGTCGTGGGTGCTGTCGTGGCTCCTGTCGTGGGCGAACCGGCGCCGGAGGTGGCCGCCGACGTCGTGGCAGCAGGAACGGGACCGCCGTCCCTGCCCGACCCCAGCACCACGGCCACAACCACGAGGGCCAGGGCGATGCCAGCGGCCACGAGGGGCCACAGCCACCGCCGCGTGGCACCGCCAGCGCCGGTCCCGCCAAGGCTGTCCGGTGACTCGTTTCCCGCCATCTGCCCCACCGCCTTCGTCGTGCAGCGGCCCCCTCGTCGCCGCAGCTCCCATCCCTGCCACTGACGCGCGGCCCGGCGTCGGGGTTGACGGGGCAGCCCGGCGAGGGTCCGCCGTCAGCTGGTGTCGCCGTCGACGTAGACCCAGCGGCCGCCGCGGCGGCTGAAACGGCTGCGCTCGTGCAGCTGACCGGACCTGTTGTCGTGGCGGAAGTGCGCCCGGAACTCGACCATGCCGTGCTGGTCGCCCTCGGAGCCGCCCTGCCGCTCGAGCACCTCGAGGCGGCGCCACTCCGGCACGGGGTCGAGGTCGAGCGAGTCCGGTCGGGTCCTCGGGTGCCAGGTCGCCAGCAGGTACGCGGCGTCGCCGCGCGCGTACGCGGCATACCGGGAGCGCATCAGCTGCTCGGCCGTGCGCGCCACGCCCTCCCCGCGGTGCAGGGGTCCGCAGCAGGCGTCGTAGGGGCGCCCCGACCCGCAGGGGCAGGGGTCGCCCGTGGCGGAGCCACCGAAGGCGCCGCTCACGGCCTCTCCCCCGCGTCCTGGGCCGTCCACCGCCGGGCTACGCCTGGACCCGGTATGCCGGGTGCTCGGGCCAGGGGGCGTCGTGGGGTCGGAGCGTGGCCCAGTCCCGCGCCCTCGCGGCGTGCGCCGCGAGGACCCCGACGACCGCGCTCGGGTTGTGCACCCGACCGGTGAGCACCGCCTCCTGCGCCTCGTCCAGGTCGACCCAGCGCAGCGGCATCCCGAGCTCCTCACCCTCCCGCTCATGGCGGTCGTGCTCGGGGACGTGGCTCAGCCCGCGCGCGAGGTAGACCCGCAGTGCCTCGTCGAGGCCGCCGGGCGAGCTGAAGTAGTCGACGAGGACGTGCCACTGCTCGGCGGCCAGGTCGGCCTCCTCGTGGAGCTCACGGGCTGCCGCCAGCCACGGGTCCTCGCCGTCGACGTCGAGCAGGCCGGCGGGCACCTCCCAGGTGTACGAGCGGACCGGGTGGCGGTACTGCTGCACCATCGCGACCCGGCCGTGCTCGTCGAGGGCGACGATGGCCACGGCACCAGGGTGGTGGACGAACTCGCGCGTGACCTCACCGGCGCCGCCGCCGAGGTCGACGCGCTCGCGGACCACGTCCCAGACCAGGCCGTGGTGGACGACCTCGGAGTCGAGGACGGGCCGGGCTTCCAACCGGTCCGCGAACGGCTCAGCCACGTCAGGCGGTGGCGTCGGCGGTGGCCTTGGGACGCTCGACCTCGACCAGCCTGGACTCGCGCTGGCGGTTGAGCGCGGCCTCGACCAGCCCGGCGAACAGGGGGTGCGCCCGGTGCGGGCGCGACTTGAACTCCGGGTGGGCCTGGGTGGCGACGTAGTAGGGGTGCACCTCGCGGGGCAGCTCGACGAACTCGACGAGGGTGCCGTCGGGTGAGGTGCCGCAGAAGCGCAGGCCGGCCGCCTCGAGCTCGTCGCGGTAGGCGTTGTTCACCTCGTAGCGGTGCCGGTGGCGCTCGTCGACCGACTCGCTGCCGTAGGCCTGCGCGACCACCGACCCGGGGGCGAGCCTGGCGGGGTAGGAGCCGAGGCGCATGGTGCCGCCGAGGTCACCGGCGCCCTCGACGAAGGCCTTCTGCTCCTCCATCGTGGCGATGACCGGTGCGGGCGTCTGCGGGTCGAACTCCGTCGACGACGCACCCTCGATGTCTGCCGCGTTGCGGGCGTACTCGATGACCATGCACTGCAGGCCCAGGCAGATGCCGAGCGTGGGCACCTGCCTCTCGCGCGCCCACTGCAGGGCCCCGAGCTTGCCCTCGATGCCCCGGATGCCAAAGCCGCCGGGCACGAGGATCGCGTCGACCCCGCCGAGCGCCTTCTGGGCCCCGGCCTCGGTCTGGCACTCGTCGCTGGCCACCCAGCGGATCCGGACCCGGGCATCGTGGTGGAAGCCACCGGCGCGCATCGCCTCGGTGACCGACAGGTAGGCGTCCGGCAGGTCGATGTACTTGCCCACCAAGGCGATCTCGATGGTGTGCTCGGGGTTGTGCACCCGGCGCAGCAGCTCGTCCCAGTCGTGCCAGTCCACGTCGCGGAAGGGCAGGCCGAGGCGGCGGATGACGTAGGCGTCGAGGCCCTCGGAGTGCAGCACCTTGGGGATGTCATAGATGCTCGGCGCGTCGACGCAGGCCGCCACGGCCTCGGCGTCGACATCGCACATGAGCGAGATCTTGCGCTTGATGTTCTCGGGGATGTCGCGGTCGGCCCGCAGCACGAGGCCGTCGGGCTGGATGCCGACCTGGCGCAGCGCGGCGACGGAGTGTTGGGTCGGCTTCGTCTTCAGCTCGCCGCTGGGCGCGAGGTAGGGCACGAGCGAGACGTGCAGGAAGAAGATGTTGTCGCGGCCGACGTCGTGGCGCACCTGGCGGGCAGCCTCGAGGAACGGCAGCGACTCGATGTCGCCCACGGTGCCGCCGATCTCGGTGATGATCACGTCGGGGGTGGGCTCACCCTTGGGGGCCAGCGGGGAGCCGGCCGCCTCGGCGCGCATCCGCTCCTTGATCTCGTTCGTGATGTGCGGGATGACCTGCACGGTGTCGCCGAGGTACTCCCCGCGACGCTCCCTGGCGATGACGTGGCTGTAGACCTGCCCCGTCGTCACGTTGGCCGTGCCGTGCAGGTTTCCGTCGAGGAACCGCTCGTAGTGGCCGATGTCGAGGTCGGTCTCGGCGCCGTCCTCGGTGACGAAGACCTCACCGTGCTGGAACGGGTTCATGGTGCCCGGATCGACGTTGAGATACGGATCCAGCTTCTGCATCGTGACGCGCAGACCGCGCGCGCGGAGCAGGTGTCCGAGGCTGGAGGCTGTGAGGCCCTTGCCGAGCGAAGAGGCAACGCCTCCGGTCACGAAGATGTGTTTCGTCTGCACCACGGGCTTTAACACTACGTCATCGGGACGGCCCTCGCCGCCACGGCTCACCGCGGGTCGGCCACCTGTTGGTAGACCTGCAGGGCGGCAGCGAGCGCATCGGCCTCGGTGGGCAGTGCTGCGGCACGCCGCCGGGCGAGGGCCTGCAGCCGCGTCCTCTCGTCCCGGTCCGTGGCCAGGGACCGTATGCCGCGGGCGAGCCCCTCGGCGTCCCCGGGAGGGACCAGGACCCCCGCGCCGCCGAGAACGGCGGCGCTCCCGCCGACGTCCGTGGCGACGATCGCAGCTCCGGCGTGGAGCGCCTCCTGGAGGTTGATGGGCTGCCCCTCCCACACCGCGCTCGAGACCACGAGGTCCGCAGCAGCGCAGAGCGCCGGCACGTCGCTGCGGTGGCCGAGGAGCCGGACCGGCAGGTGCTCGGCCTCGATCCGTCGTTCGAGCTCCCCCCGCTGGGGGCCGTCGCCTGCCACGAGCACCGTGAGCGGAAGGTCCCGCACGAGGCCCATGGCGTCCAGCAGCAGGGGCAGGCCCTTCTGGGGAGCAAGCCGCGCCACGACGAGCGCCAGGGTGTCCGCCTCGGCGACGCCGAGCTCGGCGCGCACCCTCGCGCTGTCAACGGGGGCGGTCGGTGGAGGGGGCCCCGCGACCACGGCCAGACAGGCGTTGTGGGCCCCCAGGGCGAGCATGCGGTCCACGAGGTCCTGCGAGACCCCGAGCACCACGGTGGCGCGCCGGGCCACCACCCGCTCCAGCGCGGCATACAGCAGGCCCGTGAGCCGACCGGAGGGCGCGGCGTTGTGCAGGGTGACCATGACCGGCACGTGGGAGCCGGTAGCGGCCAGGGCGGCCAGCGCACCCGCCCGCAGGCCGTGGGCGTGAACCACGTCGGCGTGGCGCAGGAGCTCCCCCATGGTGGCAACGGCCCGCAGGTCGCGCAGCGGGTGTGGGCGGTCGCTGATCGGCAGGGGCACGTGGCGCGCGCCCGCCGCCCCGAAGCCGAACTGGGCCTCGGCCGCGTCCGGGCAGGCGACCACGACCGAGTGGCCCTGCCCCGCAAGGCCCGTGACGAGGCCGTGCACGTGTCGGCCGACCCCGCCGGTGCTCGTCCCGAGGACCAGCAGGATGCGCATCAGGCGTCGCTTCCCCGCCGGCGGCGCCCGCGCTGCAGGGCGGCCTGCATGGCGCCGCGGTCGGCGGCGAACATGACGGCGAGGTAGAGGACGGTGACCACGCCGGCGATGACCACGCTCGCGAGGACCGCCCCGGTCAGTCCGGTCGGGGCCCAGTAGAAGGCCAGCACGTCGCCGATCCCGGCC
>DASULG010000049.1:0-6520 GCA_036278335.1 Pedococcus sp. | reverse complement strand
CGTCGTGGTCGGCGGCGTCGTCGTCGTCGTGGGCGGCGTCGTGGTCGTCGTCGTGCCCGGCGTCGTGGTCGTCGTCGTGCCCGGCGTCGTGCCCGGCGTCGTGGTCGTCGTCGTGCCCGGCGTCGTCCGTGGCGTCGTGGTCGTCGTCGTGCCCGGCGTCGTCCCTGGCGTCGTGGTCGGCGTCGTGGTCGGCGGGCGCGTGAGTGCGGGGACTGTGGCCTCGATGGCGTTGACGCTGCCGGCGCCCGCGCCCGGGCTCTGCATCTGGCTGGCCCGCCCACCGGAGGCGACGAGGAAGCTGACCTGGCTGACCGTGCCGAGACCGCGGGCCCCGAAGTAGTCCAGCCACTCCAGGACGCCGGCGACATAGGCGTCGGAGTGGTTGTACGAGAAGATCGCCGCGCGCAGGTCGTCAGGGTTGTTCATGTCGCGGTTGGCCCGGCACAGGTAGCCGGCCGCGCCGAAGGCGGCGTCGTACACGTTCTGCGGGTCGGCCAGGCCGTCGGCGTCACCGTCGACCCCGGCCAGGCGCCAGGTGCCCGGGATGAACTGCATCGGGCCCACGGCGCGGTCCCACACGATGTCGCCGTCGAACAGGCCGCCGTCGGTGTCACGGATCGCCGCGAAGGGGCCGCCGTCGAGCACCGGGCCGTAGATCGGCGGGTTCACCTTGTGGTCGGGCCCGATCTGGCGGCCCCCGGCGGAACCGGACTCGATCTGGCCGATGGCCGCCAGCAGCGCTGGCGGCAGGTGGCACTCAGGTGGGGCCGCTGCGACAGCCGCGTTGTACGCGGCGACCAGCACCCCTCCCCGGTCGAGGTCGCTAGGGCTGGCCGGCGCCAGGGCCGCGGCCGGTGGCAACGGGATCGGCCGGGTCGTGATCGCCACGCGCTCCGTGCCACTCGGGCCCTTGTCAGGACCGGCTGCCAGGTCCTCCGAACCGGTCCCCACGGCGCGGGGCACCGGGCTCGGCGCCTCCGGCGTCTGTCCTCCCATGGGCGAGCTGGTCGCCAGCAGGGCAAGCCCAGCTGCCGCGACGACGACTGCTGAAGTGATCTGCACGGGAGCCCCCTTCCGAAACACATCCTGAGCCCGCGCCTGGGGAGCAGCGGAAGGGCAAAGGGCGAAAATGGCTCAGAAGGGCTAATCACCAGTCACACAGGCCACACCTGTCACACGTGGGCCACACTCTGGACAGGTTCGGCCAGATGCTGGACAGGGGTACTTGCGGGGCCTGGGACAGGCCGGAGGCCCTCAGCTCTCGTGGTCGCGCAGCTTCGAGGCGAAGACCGCCGCCTGGGTGCGCCGCTCCATGCCGAGCTTGGCGAGGATGCTCGAGACGTAGTTCTTCACGGTCTTCTCGGCGAGGAACATCTCCTGGCCGATCTGCCTGTTGGTCAGGCCGTCGGCGATGTGCATGAGCACCTTGCGCTCCTGCTCGGTCAGGTCGGCGAGCGCGGAGTCCTCCTCGTGGCCGCCGCGCAGTCGCTCGAGCACCCTGGCGGTGACCTGCGGGTCGAGCAGCGACTGGCCCTGTGCCACGCGCATGATCGCGTCGATGAGCTCGTTGCCGCGGATCTGCTTCAGGACGTACCCGGACGCGCCGGCCATGATCGCGTGGAACAGCGCCTCGTCATCGTCGTAGGAGGTGAGGATGAGGCAGGCGATCGAGGGGTCCACGGAGCGCACGTCACGGCATACGTCGACGCCGCTGCCGTCCGGCAGCCGCCCGTCGAGCACGGCCACGTGCGGCCGCAGGGCGGGGATCCGGCGGGTGGCCTCCTCGGCGAGGCCGGACTCCCCGACCACCTCGATGCGGCCGTCGCCCTCGAGCAGCTCGCGCAGCCCGCGGCGGACGATCTCGTGGTCGTCGAGGAGGAAGACGCGGACCAACTCGCTCTGTGCGCTGGCCTCGCCGGGCGCGGACTGGTGTTCCATGCCCCCATTCTCCCTATTCGTCGAACCCCGCGCACGGCGCCTCGCCAAACCGGGCGTTAGGGGACCATTGGCCCTGCCCGGCGTCCTGCGGCCCCTCACATACTCGAACGCGTGGACCGAATCCAGACGTTGAGCACCGAGGAATGCCTGAGCCTGCTGGCCACGGCCAGCGTGGGCCGGGTCGCCATGACGCGCGACGCACTCCCGGTCATCCTTCCTGTGAACTATGTCGTGGACGGCAGCTCCGTCCTGATCCGAACCACCGAGGGGACGATCCTGCGGGCCGCACGCGCCGGCGGGGCGGTCGTGGCGTTCGAGGTCGACGAGCTCGATGAGCGCACGATGAGCGGGTGGTCGGTGCTCGTGACGGGCACCCTGCGCGAGGTCACGGCCGTCAGCGCGGTGCTGCGCGCCGAGCAGCTCCCGCTCATGCCCTGGACCGGCGGGGAGCGACGCCACTTCGTGCGCATTACGCCCGGTCTGCTCTCGGGTCGCCGCATCGCCACGTCTGTCGCGGTGCCCGATGCCCCCGCGGAGGCTGCCGCTTCGTAGCACGCGGCCTCCCCGCGCCGCCTAGGATTGCTCCCATGGAAGGCCACCCGGGCAGCTCGAGTTTCGTGCCGTCCCTCTCGGGAATCGAGCTCGACGACCTCTTGGGGGAGCTGCGCGACCGCGCCGGGGCCGTCCGCGACGCCCACGAGCGGCTCAGCGGCCTGCTCGGCGCCGTCGTCGCCATCTCGAGTGAGCTCGACCTCGCCGCGGTGCTGCAGCGCATCGTGACCACCGCCTGCTCCCTCGTCGGGGCCCGCTACGGCGCTCTCGGGGTCCTGGCACCGGAGCGCGAGCACCTGTCGCAGTTCATCACCCACGGCCTCGACGACGAGACCCGCGCGCTGATCGGCGACATCCCGCACGGTCGGGGCGTGCTCGGACTGCTCATCAACGACCCCCAGCCGTTGCGGCTGCACGAGATCTCCTCGCACCCCAAGTCCGTGGGGTTCCCGGTCAACCACCCGCCGATGCACACCTTCCTCGGGGTCCCGCTGCGCGTGCGCGACGAGGTGTTCGGCAACCTGTACCTCTCCGACAAGGAGGACGGCCAGGACTTCTCCGCCGCTGACGAGGAGGTCGTCACCGCCTTGGCTGCCGCTGCCGGCGTCGCCGTCGAGAACGCCCGGCTCTACGAGCAGAGCCGCACCCGCGAGGCGTGGCTGCGAGCGGCCGCGGAGTGCACGCGGACCCTGACCACCGAGCCGCTGCTGCGGGCCGCGTACGACCAGATCGTCGCCTCCGCCCGCACGGCCTCCGGCGCGCCAGGCGTGGTGCTCCTGCGGCCCGCGAGCATGGAGGAACAGGCGAGCAGCCTGGCCGTGGTGGCCCACCAGGGCCCGCTCGAGGTCGTGGAGCCCCCCGCCGGGGTCGTGCCGGCCGGCATCCAGGCCGCCGTCCAGGGCCGGGTCGCCGTGGCCCTCGGGGGCGAGGACGTGGCCGACCTGCTCGGCACCAAGGCCCCTGAGACCTCGATCGCCATCCCCCTGTGGGCAGGGGAGCTGCTCCAGGGCCTGGTGGTCCTCGCGTGGCCCCACGAGCCCGCGAACGGCGCGACGGACATGTTCCAGGCCACCACCTTCGGGGAGCGCGTCGCCCTGGCCATGGCAGTCGCCGAGTCCCAGGCCGACCGCGAGCACATCGCCGTGCTCGAGGACCGTGACCGCATCGCGCGCGACCTGCACGACCTGGTGATCCAGCGGCTCTTCGCCGTCGGCCTGTCGGTCCAAGGTGCCGCGCGTGACGCCGTCAAGCCGCTCGTCAGCCAGCGCCTCGAACGCGTGGTGGACGACCTGGACGAGACGATCAAGGACATCCGGCGCACGATCTACCAGCTGCACGCCAGCCCCGGCCAGTCCGGGCTGCGCTCCGAGCTGGACGAGGTCCTCGAGCAGGCTGAGGACGCGCTGGGATTCGCCCCCTCGATGCGCACGGACGGCCCGCTCAGCGCGATCCCCGACGAGGTGGGCGCCGACCTGGTCGCCGTCCTGCGTGAGTCACTCGCCAATGCCGCCAAGCACGCCGGCGCGACGGCCGTGGCGGTGGAGGTGCGCGTGGGCAGCGCCCTCGAGGCGCTCGTCACCGACAACGGCCGCGGCCTGCCGGCGCGGCTGGGCCGCGAGAGCGGGCTGGCCAACCTGCGCTCCCGGGCCGAGGCCCACGGTGGCAGCCTCAGCCTGACGCCCGGGCCGGCCGGGGGAACCGAGATCGTCTGGACGGTCCCCCTCACCTCCACCGCGCGCGGCTGAGCACTCAGCCGGCGGGTGGGCCGAGCACGGCCCGCAGCCGCGCGGCATACCCCTCCGCCTCCGCGGTGTCCGCGTACTTCGTGCGCGGCCAGAAGAACCCGCGAAGCCCGTCGCCCTTGGTGCGCGGGACCACGTGCACGTGCAGGTGCGGCACGCTCTGGCTCACCACGTTGTTCACCGCGACGAAGGAGCCCTGCGAGCCCAGGCCCTCGACCACGGCGCGAGCGACCCGCTGCGCGGCCCCCATCACCACGGGAAGCAGCTCTGGCGAGACGTCAGGCAGGGTCGCAATGTGCTCTCGCGGGGCGATCAGGACGTGGCCCTTGAAGACCGGCCGCGTGTCGAGGAAGCCGACCACCTGCGGCTCGTCGAGGACGACATGGGCAGGCACCGAGCCCCCGACGATGTCGCAGAAGACGCAGCTCACGCCGGCGAGCCTACGGTGCGCAGGCGCGCGCAGCAGTCCGGGTGGACTCGGCGCGCGGGGGCGGCCTTGGCGCACGCGGCGTGCGGGTGCTGCCGCGCGTTCCTAGCGGACGCCCTGCGCGCGGGCCAGGCGCAGGGCGAGACCCAGACGCCAGCGGCGGCGGGTGACGGCAGGGCTGGCCTGTGGCTCGAGGAGCAGGGACCAGACCTCGCGATCCGCGAGGGCCTCGGCGGTCAGGCCGTGCGCCTCCCGGAACGCCGCGAGCGCCCGGGCTGTGTCCGTCCCGAGGTACCCGTCGGCCTCGAGGCCGAGCTGGGCCTGGAGGTACTTCACGTCATCGCCGGCATCGAGCTCGCGCAGGGTGCGAATGCCGGGTCCCCACCACTGGTACGTGCCGTACTCCGAGGCCTCCACCGCGGCGCCGGTCCCGCGCGTGCGGGTGCCGTCCGCGTCCTCGGCCCCCATGGCGTCCGCCTCCCAAGCAATCATGTTCCGCCCCCTCAAAGGCTGCGCATCTCCCTGACCCTGCGGCGACCTGCCGGCACCAACCGGCGGCCGGGCCGCGCCCCAGACGAATCCGAGGGAGCAAGGCTGACACGGGAGCCCGTGGAGGGGATCGGCCTTTAGGCCTAGTCGCCCTGCGTGACAAACGGCCCTTCCACCTCCCCCGGCCGAACGGGACGCTGAACGTGGGCCTGCCCCGGCCTGCGGGGAGAGCGGAGGACACCATGGCGAGCTCGCTGACCTTCCTCGGCGGAACCGGCACCGTGACCGGGAGCAAGTTCCTTCTGCAGCATGGCGATCGGCGCCTGATGGTGGACTGCGGCCTGTACCAGGGCGAGCGCGAGTGGCGACGGCTCAACTGGCAGGAGCTCCCAGTGCCGGCCAACAGCATCTCGGACGTGCTCCTCACCCACGCCCACCTCGACCACTGCGGCTACCTGCCGGCGCTGGTCCGCCAGGGCTTCTCCGGACCTGCCTGGGCCACCCAGGGGACGGCAGAGCTGGCCGCCATCGTGCTGCGCGACAGCGCCCACCTGCAGGAGGAGGACGCCGAGTACGCCCGGCGTGGCGGCTACTCACGGCACGACCCACCGCTGCCGCTCTACACCGAGGCCGACGCCGAGCGCAGCATCCGCCAGTTCCGGACGTGCGACTTCCACGAGACCCGCGAGCTCGGCGGCGGGATCCGGTTCACCCTCCGCCGGGCCGGCCACATCCTCGGCTCTGCCACCAGCCTGGTCGAGCTGGACGACTCCTCTGTCCTGTTCTCCGGCGACCTGGGGCGGCCCGAGCACAGCCTGCTGCTGCCGCGCGAGGACCCGCCAGCGGCCCGGACGGTGGTGCTCGAGGCGACCTATGGCGACCGCGACCACCCGGAGCCCGGCGTGCAGGAGCACGCCGCCCTGGCCGACGCGATCCGGCGCACGATCCGCCGCGGGGGGTCGGTCGTAATCCCCGCCTTCGCGGTGGACCGCACCGAGCTCGTCCTCACCACGCTGGGGCGGATGCTCGATCGGGGCGTCATCCCGGCGGCCCCGATCTACCTCGACAGCCCCATGGCCCTCGCCGCCCTCGACGTCTACCGCAGCGCCGCCTACCGCGACGAGCTGCGGCCCGAGCGCACCGACGCCCTCGACCACCTTCCCGGGCTGCGTGCCGCCCACTCGGCCGAGGAGTCCCGCGCCCTGAACACCCCCCGGCAGCCGTCGATCATCATCTCCGCGTCTGGGATGGCCTCGGGCGGACGTGTGGTGCACCACCTGCAGTACCTGCTCCCGGACCGCCGTAACACCGTGGTGCTGACCGGCTACCAGGCGGCGGGCACAAGGGGGCGCTCGCTCATCGACGGCGCCCA
>DASULG010000048.1:0-6210 GCA_036278335.1 Pedococcus sp. | reverse complement strand
CCCACCGCTCCCCCACGCGCGGCACACGCCACATGACACAAAGGTATGCCGCCAGCTCGGGTGAGCGGGCGGCATACCTCTTGGCGGTGCCTGGGTCAGACCTCCAGGGAGGCCTTGCGCGAGGCGAGCACCTCGTCGATCAGGCCGTACTCCTTGGCCTCCGAGGCGCCGAGGATCTTGTCGCGCTCGATGTCGTAGTTGACCTGCTCGGGGGTGCGCCCGGTGTGGTGGGCCAGGGTCTCCTCGAGCCAGGTGCGCATGCGCAGCACCTCGTTGGCCTGGATCTCGATGTCGGACGCCTGGCCGTAGTCGCCACCGGCCAGGGCCGGCTGGTGGATCAGGATCCGGGCGTTCGGCAGGGCGAACCGCTTGCCCTGGGCGCCGGCACCGAGCAGCACCGCGGCGGCCGACGCGGCCTGCCCGACGACGAACGTCTGCACGTCGGGTCGGATGTACTGCATTGTGTCGTAGATGGCTGTCATCGCGGTGAACGAGCCACCGGGGCTGTTGATGTACATGAGGATGTCGCGGTCGGGGTCCTGGGACTCGAGCACGATGAGCTGGGCGATGACGTCGTCAGCCGAGGCGTCGTCGACCTGCACGCCGAGGAAGATGATGCGGTCCTCGAAGAGCTTGGTGTAGGGGTCGAGGCGCTTCATCCCGTAGGAGGTGCGCTCCTCGAACTGCGGGAGGATGTAGCGGCTGTCGGGGGTGGGGACCCGCATGCCACCGCCCATCTGCGGGAGGTGGAGGCCGCCGTTTCGGTTCTGCGTCATGGGATCTGCGTTCCTTCTCTGGCGGTCGGTCACTTGGTGCCGCCGGCGCCCGGCGCCTGCACTGCGTTGCTGAACACGTGGTCGACGAAGCCGTAGTTCTTGGCCTCCTCGGCGCTGAACCACCGGTCGCGGTCGGAGTCCTTGGTGATCTGCTCGAGGGTCTGGCCGGTGTGCTCGGCGATCAGCTCGGCCATCTGGTTCTTGATGTAGAGCATCTGCTCGGCCTGGATCTTGATGTCGGTCGCCGTGCCGCCGATGCCGCCCGAGGGCTGGTGCATCATGACGCGGGCGTGCGGGGTGGCGTAGCGCTTCCCCTTGGTGCCGGCGCTGAGCAGGAACTGCCCCATCGAGGCGGCCAGGCCCATCGCCACGGTCGCGACGTCGTTGGGGACCCACTTCATGGTGTCGTAGATCGCCATGCCCGCGGTGACCGAGCCACCCGGGGAGTTGATGTAGAGCCAGATGTCCTTGTTGGGGTCCTCGGCGGCGAGCAGCAGGAGCTGCGCGCAGATCGCGTTCGCGTTCTCGTCGCGGACGTCCGATCCCAGGAAGATGATCCGCTCCTTGAGCAGGCGGTTGTAGATGTGGTCGTCCAGACCACCCTGCGGCCCGTTCTGGGCCACGATCTCGGTGCTGCTCACCATGTCTCCATTCAGGCTGGTTGCGCTTGCTGGCTGATTTCTCACGCTGACCCTAACGCCCGGGTCCGCGGGGGAAGTCCCCAGATCCCGCCGTGTTCGCCGTCAGCGCACAAGCCGGCACCGGGCCGGGGACCGCCGCCATCCCCCGGGTGGGTCCGCGCCTGCGCATCTGCGCCGCCTGACGTCCCAGCACGGACGCCAGCGCGACGATCACCGCGGCCGTCAGCGGGGCAGGCCAGCCGGCGGCCGGAGCGGCGAGGTCAACGGCCAGCACGAGCACGAGCCCCCGACCCACGATCGCCAGTGCCGAGATCGTCCACTCGTCCCGGCGATGACCCCGGTCCCGGGCCAGGTCGCGCAGCAGCACCAAGGCGCCGGCTGTGCCCGCAGCCGTGGTCAGGACGTAGGCGGTGGTGACCCCGGGCCTGGTGGACACGAGCAGGACGGCAGCCGCCACCCAGCAGAGCGCGCTGACCCGGCACGTCCAGACCCGGCCGTGACGGACGAGGAACGTGCGCTTGCCGAAGAGGGCGTCGCCGCGCAGGTCCCGGAAGTCCTTGAGGATGATGCGGCCGACAAAGCCGATGTAGAGCGCCCCCAGCAGCGGCAGGTCGCCGGCGCGCACGCTCCCCCGGCCCGCGAGCAGCCCGAGCAGGAGGGGCACTGCGACGTAGCAGGCGGGCAGGGCCAGCGAGGCCAGGATGCCGCGCTCGGCCAGCCGCACCGGGCCCAGGCTGTACGCCGTGCTGACCGCGAGGCCCGCGGCGGCCACAGCGAGCGCGGCCCACCCGAGGGAGAGGGCGGCGAGCGCCGTGACCGCGGCGGCGAGCGCGGCGACGACCCACAGCTGCCTGCGGTGCGCGGCACCGGAGACCAGCACGCGGCGCGCGTCGGCAGGCAGGTTCACCCGGTCGATCCGCTCGTCGGCGAGGTCGTTGACCACGGCGGAGTAGGCCAGGAAGGGCGCCACCACGAGCAGGACCCGAAGCATCGCGGTCACCCCCGTGGCACCGCCCTGTGCCAGCCCGCACGCGGCATAGAGGACCAGCAGGAGCAGGACCGGCGGCCGCATCGTCGCCCACACGACGCGGGCCAAGGGCCTCACTTGTTGCTCCCGTACGAGCTCATCGCCATCATCACCAGGGCCATGAAGCCCAGGTAGGCGAGGCCACCGGCGATCAGGACCGCGACGGCCACCACGCCGATGATGCGCCAGACGTTGCGCCCGCGCGGGGGCGGCTGCCAGGTCGGGGGCTGGCCCGCCAAGTACGGTCCGTGCACCTCCTGGCCGTGCGGGTCGTCGCCGGACCCGTGGTCGTCGTGCCTGCCCTGCATGTCGTCCTCGTGCATGTTCTCCCCCGCCCGTCGTGGTGACCGGGCCGAGAGTAAGGCCCTGGGCAGGCCCCGCGCATGGGTGTGGCTACTCAGCCAGGGCGCTGTGTCGTCCTTCAGGCTCGCGGACCGCGGGCAGGACGAGCAGGGCGAGGACCAGCATGGCCCCGACCGCGAGCAGGGCCCGCAGGATGCCGAAGTGGTCGCCAAGGAAGCCCAGCAGCGGCGGGCCGGCGATGAAGGCGGTGTAGCCGATCGTGGCGACCACCGAGATCCGAGCCGCGGCCCGGGCGGGGTCGTCGGCGGCGGCGCTCATCCCCACAGGGAAGCCGAGGGAGACACCCACGCCCCAGATGGCCGCCCCGAGGAAGGCGAGGGGCGTCGTCCCGAAGACCACCAGGAGGCTGCCGAAGCCGGCGACGACGAGCATCACGCGCAGCACGGGAACCCGGCCGTACCGGTCGAGCAGCTGCGTTCCGAGGATGCGGCCGATCGTCATGAAGCTCAGGAAGGTGGCGAAGCCGAGGACGCCAGCCCAGGTCGGCAGGTGGTACCCCTCGACGAAGGCGACCGACACCCAGTCGTTGGCCGTGCCCTCGGTGAAGGCGGCCACCAGCGTGAGCACGCCGATCATCAGGGTCCGCGGCTCGGTCCACGCCGAGAGCACACCGAGACGGGCCGGCGGACCCGCGGCGCCGGGCTCGCACGCCCCCTCCATCGCCTGCCCCTCGTCCTCGGCCTCGAGGCCGCGGGGAAGGAACGAGCGGATGGCCCACAGGCAGGCGATCACGATCACCACACCGGCCGAGAGCAGGTGGACGGTCACCGGCACGCCCAGCCAGGCCATGAGCGCCCCGACGAGGGCGCTGAACACGGTGCCGGCCGAGAACGCGGCGTGGAAGCGCGGCATGATCGTGCGGCCCAGGAGCCGCTCCACGCTGGCGCCCTCGAGGTTCATGCCGACGTCCCAGACGCCCACACCCAGGCCGAGGGCGAAGAGCCCGGCGGCAACCACCCCGCGCTGCCCGAGCACGTCGACCCCCACGCCCACACCGGCCATGCCGACGGCCATACATACCAGGCCAAGGCGCACCGAGCCGGCGGCCCCGAAGCGGTGCGAGATCCAGCCCGAGGCCGGCAGCCCGATCACGGAGCCGGCCGAGAGGGCAAGGAGGGTGACCCCGAGCTGGCCGGCGGTCAGCCCCAGGCTCTGCTTGACGTCCGGGATCCGCGAGGCCCAGGCGGCGAAGGACATGCCGTTCATGGCGAAGACGATGAAGACGGCGTTGCGTGCGGAGAGCAGTCGTCGGGTGTCGAGGGCCAGCTGCTGGGTCACGGGCGGTTCTCACTCTGAAATCGTGGTCGGGTGCGCGGGTGGCTCATGCCGGCGCCTATCGAATCGATTCGATCGAATCGATTCGATAGTGTGTCGCCCATGACCAGCACCCGTCAAGCGCGCGCCACCCTGCGCGACGTCGCCGACCGCGCCGGGGTGTCCACGTCCACCGCCTCCCTCGTCTTCAGCGGCAAGGGCCCCGTGGCCCCGGAGACCGCCGAACGGGTGCGCGCGGCCGCCGCACACCTCGGGTATGCCGGGCCCAACCCCCTCGCGTCGTCCCTGCGGCACGGCCGGGCGGGCGTGGTCGGGGTCATCGTGGAGGGTCGTCTGCTGCACGCCTTCCGCGACCCGTTCGCGGTCAGTGTGCTCGACGGGCTGGCGCAGGTCCTCGACGCCATCCCCACCGGCATGCTCCTGATCGCGCAGCGCCAGGACGACCCGGACGGCATCATCACCCAGCTGAGCGGCTACGCCCTCGACGCCGTGGTCTTCTCACTGTGCGGCCCAGCGCACAACCCCGTGGTCGACCACCTGGCGGCGCGCGGCATCCCCATGGTGGGCAACGGCGCGCCGGATGACGACCGGGTCGCCCAGCTCCGCCTCGACGAGCGCGGCGCCAGCGCCTCCGCCGCCCGACACCTGCGAGACCTCGGCCACCGCCGGGTCGGCCACATAGCCATGCAGCTGCAGCCGGACAGCGCGACCGCGCCCTTCTCCGCGAGTGCCCTCGGCCACGCGGCCTACAACGACTCGCGTGACCGTGCCCTCGGCTTCATCGACGTCTTCGGACCGGACTCCCCGATGGTCGAGACGGCGATCCCCGACGTGGAGCAGGGCAGGCTCGCCGGGCTGCTCCTGCTCGACGGGCCGGCGGCGGAGCGGCCGACAGCCATCGTCGCCCAGTCCGACCTTCTGGCTCTCGGCGCCATCCGCGCCGCCGAGGAGCTGGGCCTTCGGGTGCCCGAGGACCTCAGCGTCACCGGCTTCGACGGGATCGAGCTGCCCTGGTACGTGGGCACGCTCACCACGGTCCTGCAGCACGGTGAGGAGAAGGGTCAGCGCCTCGGAACCATGGTGCGGGCCCTGCTCGAGGGGGACCAGGCTCCGAACGTCGTCCTGCCGACTGAGCTGCGCGTCGGCACCACGACCGCTCCCCCGGCCCCCTAGTCAGTCGGCGAGGGCCTGCGCGTCGGACCGGTCGGCAGGGACCTCGGCGTGGTGCAGAGCCACCACGTGCACGGTCACGAACTGGACGCTGCCCGGCAGCAGCATGGCACCCTCGAACTCCACGACCTCCTGCGTGATGCTGGCGGTGTGGATCTCCCAGCTGGCCTGGCTCCTGAGGACGGACCACACGCGCTCCAGGCGGTACCCGGCCTCCCACAGGGGCACGTCGGGCGTGCAGTGGCACAGCGCGATGACCAGCTGGTCCGGATCGGCCGTCGACCCGACCTCGATCTGGTCGAACAGCCCGCAGGCCTCGAGCTCCTGCCCCAACGTCCGCTCGCACGCGAAGACCTCGAGGGAGCTGGCCGGGTGCGCGTTCTCCTGCATCGCGGCCCGCAGCTTGTGGAATGCGCCTGGGTCCATGGCGAGATGGTCGAGGCGGTACCGGGGCCCGTCCAGAGCCTCGAGATCTTTGGTCCGTTCAGGCGAGACGAAGTCCGACAAGTCGGTTTGGTCGCCACGGACAACGACGTATGCCGCGCCCGGAGGTGTCCGGACGCGGCATACGTCTTTGGGGTGATCGGTGAGATCAGGCCTTGGCGCCGGCCTCGGTCTCGGAGGTCTCCTCCAGCCCCTCGACGAGCTCCTCGGCTCCGAGCTCGCCGGCCTCCGGGCGCTCGTTGAGCTCGTTGAGGTCCACCAGGTTGCCGTCGGTGTCGACGATGGTGACCTTCTCGAGCACAGCGGCCAGCGCCTTGCGGCGGGCCACCTCCGCGACCATGGCAGGCACCTGGCCCTGCTGGTCGATCGCCTGGGCGAACTGGTTGGGGTCCATGCCGTACTGCTGGGCCGACATGACGAGGTACTCGATCAGCTCGGGCTGCTCGACCGAGATCTCCTCCTGCTCGGCGATGGCGTCGAGGAGGAACTGGGCCTTGAGCGCCTTGCGGGTGCT
>DASULG010000047.1:0-13398 GCA_036278335.1 Pedococcus sp. | reverse complement strand
GAGGAGATCGCGTCGGTCGGCGCCGGCCAGATCGTGGCCGTGATGGGCCTCAAGGACACGACCACCGGCGAGACGCTCGCTGACGAGAAGAAGCCGATCATTCTCGAGTCGATGACGTTCCCGGCCCCGGTCATCCAGGTCGCGATCGAGCCCAAGACCAAGAGCGACCAGGAGAAGCTCGGCACCGCGATCCAGCGGCTCGCCGAGGAGGACCCGACGTTCCAGGTCCACACCGACGAGGAGACGGGCCAGACGATCATCGCCGGCATGGGCGAGCTGCACCTCGACATCCTGGTCGACCGCATGAAGCGCGAGTTCAAGGTCGAGGCCAACGTCGGCAAGCCGCAGGTGGCCTACCGCGAGACGATCCGTCGCCCTGTCGAGAAGCACGACTACACCCACAAGAAGCAGACCGGTGGCTCGGGCCAGTTCGCGAAGGTGCAGATCACCATCGAGCCCCTGGACACCCAGGAGTCGGGCGAGCTCTACGAGTTCGACAACAAGGTCACCGGCGGGCGCATCCCGCGCGAGTACATCCCGTCGGTGGACGCCGGTATCCAGGACGCCATGCAGTACGGCGTGCTCGCCGGCTACCCGCTGGTCGGCATCAAGGCCACTCTGCTGGACGGCGCCTACCACGACGTCGACTCCTCGGAGATGGCGTTCAAGATCGCCGGTTCGATGGCGCTGAAGGAGGCCGTCCGCAAGGCCGACCCCGTGCTCCTCGAGCCGATGATGGCTGTCGAGGTGCGTACGCCCGAGGACTACATGGGCGACGTCATCGGCGACATCAACTCCCGCCGTGGCCACATCCAGGCCATGGAGGACATCTCGGGCGCCAAGATCGTGCGCGGTCTGGTGCCGCTGTCCGAGATGTTCGGGTACGTCGGCGACCTGCGGTCCAAGACCCAGGGTCGCGCGAACTACTCCATGGAGTTCGACTCCTACGCTGAGGTCCCCAAGGCCGTCTCCGAGGAGATCATCAAGAAGACCCGTGGTGAGTGACCGTTAGGATTCCGGTCGCACATCGCGATACGTTCAACCCCCAGAAACGGCGCCACGTCCTGACTGGTCGTACGGCGTAACACCAATCAGTCCTGAGGAGGACCAGAAGTGGCGAAGGCAAAGTTCGAGCGGACTAAGCCGCACGTCAACATCGGCACCATCGGTCACATTGACCACGGTAAGACGACGCTGACGGCAGCGATCTCCAAGGTCCTGCACGACAAGTACCCGGACCTGAACCCCCAGTTCGCGTTCGAGGACATCGACAAGGCGCCCGAGGAGAAGCAGCGCGGTATCACCATCTCCATCGCGCACATCGAGTACCAGACGGAGAAGCGTCACTACGCTCACGTCGACTGCCCGGGTCACGCCGACTACGTGAAGAACATGATCACGGGTGCGGCCCAGATGGACGGCGCGATCCTCGTGGTTGCCGCCACCGACGGCCCGATGCCGCAGACGAAGGAGCACGTCCTCCTGGCCCGCCAGGTCGGCGTTCCCTACATCGTGGTGGCGCTCAACAAGGCCGACATGGTCGACGACGAGGAGATCCTCGAGCTCGTCGAGATGGAGGTCCGCGAGCTGCTGTCGGACTACGAGTTCCCCGGCGACGACCTGCCGGTCGTCAAGGTCTCGGCGCTGAAGGCGCTCGAGGGCGACGCCGAGTGGGGCAAGACCGTCCTGGAGCTCATGGACGCGGTTGACGAGTCGGTCCCGGAGCCGGAGCGCGAGATCGACAAGCCGTTCCTCATGCCCGTCGAGGACGTCTTCACGATCACCGGTCGTGGCACGGTCGTCACCGGTCGTATCGAGCGCGGTGTCCTCAAGGTCAACGAGGAGGTCGAGATCGTCGGCATCCACACCGGCCCGCCGGCCAAGACCACCGCTACCGGCATCGAGATGTTCCGCAAGCTCCTCGACGAGGGTCGTGCGGGCGAGAACGTCGGTCTGCTGCTTCGTGGCACCAAGCGCGAGGACGTCGAGCGCGGGCAGGTCATCTGCAAGCCGGGCTCGATCACGCCGCACACCGAGTTCGACGCCAACGTCTACATCCTGTCCAAGGACGAGGGCGGCCGTCACACGCCGTTCTACGACAACTACCGCCCGCAGTTCTACTTCCGTACGACTGACGTGACCGGCGTTGTCCACCTCCCCGAGGGCACCGAGATGGTCATGCCCGGTGACAACACCGAGATGAAGGTCGAGCTCATCCAGCCGATCGCCATGGAGGACGGCCTCAAGTTCGCCATCCGCGAGGGCGGCCGCACCGTCGGCGCCGGCCGCGTCACCAAGATCCTGAAGTGATCTGACGCAGCACTGAACGCCCAAGGGCCCCGCAGCTTCGGCTGCGGGGCCCTTTGCTCTCTTCCGGTATGCCGGAGGGCCCGGAGGGCACGGAAAGGTCCGCGCGCTCACCGTACGAGGGTCGCCAGGATCTCCTCTGCCACCCGTGTGGGCACCTCCAGCGGCAGCCCGTGGCCGATGCCGTCGAGGGCGACCTCGCGCACCGCGCCGCCGCCCGCGGCATACCGCGCAAGCACCGCGCGCATCTGACCCACCATCGGCTGGGGCGGCATGGTGTCAGCGCCGGGCCAGCCGGGGATGGCGCCGAGCTCGCCCAGGGTGGCCAGGTCGAACATCGAGCGGTCGCTGACGACCTGGTCGGCCGTGCCGTGGAGCCAGGTGATGGGGGGCTTGGGCTCTGCCTCGGCGATGGCCGCGGCGCTGAAGTACCGCGGCGACATGGTGTTGAGGATGCCGCGGCTCCCGGGCGCGACCATCGGCCAGTTCTGGGAGGGTGTCGAGTCGCCGGGGTAGAAGTCGTCGCCGGTCCGGGTCGTCAGGAGCTGCTTGACGAGGAAGTCCTCGTCGACGTTCGCGGCATTCGCGCCCGGGCCGAAGAACGTGCGCATGATGACCCGCGGGCTGGTCTGCGGGTCGTCCTCGGAGGCGTCCCCTGCGGCCAGGCGGCGCACGAAGCCAGCGTTGGCCCCGCCACCGCCCGTGCCCGCAGCGTCGTCCGTACAGGCCTGTCCCTGCTCGCCCCTGGTGCCCCCGAAGCCGTACGGCGAGAGCGGCGCGATGAGCGTGAGGCTGGCCAGGTCGCCGGGGTGGGCCAGCAGGTACTGCTCCAGGACGCCGGCGCCCATCGACCAGCCCGCTGCGTTGACGCGACCGGTGTCTGCGAGGCCGAAAACCTCCAGCAGGCCCCGCACGTCCTCGACCATGTCGCCAAGCCCCTCGGTGGCCGAGACCGGCAGCGGGTCGGTGCCCCCGAAACCCCGCAGGTCAGGAGCGATCACGCGCACGTCGGCGGGGAGCTCGTCGGCCACGTAGCGCCAGAACCCACCTGTCGTGAGGTTGCCGTGCACCAGCAGCAGCGGCACGCCGTCCGCCGGCCCGCTGGTCCAGACGTTGATGGCCAGTCTCGGGGTCGAGACCGTGGTGCAGCTGAACTCGGCGCTCATGGGCGTCTCCCCTCGTGGTGTGTCCTGACGTTGTAGCAGCGCCGGGGACCGCCCGCGACGTACTCGGCACACTGGGGGCGAGCGCTGGAAGTGCCGGCAGTGGTTCCGGCGGCCCGCCATAGACTGGCCGCGCCGGTGCCGAGGCCGGGCGGGAGGCAGGAATGAGCTCACGGGTAGCCCACGTCGGACTGCAGCGCAAGATCATGTCGGCGGCCGACGCGGCCGCCCACATCCGGCCCGGTGACAACGTCGGCATGAGCGGCTTCACCGGCGCCGGCTACCCCAAGGCGGTACCGCAGGCGCTGGCGGCAATGATGACGGAGCACCGGTCACGCGGTGAGGACTTCCGGATCGGGGTGTGGACGGGTGCCTCCACCGCCCCGGAGCTCGACGGGGCCCTGGCCGCGGCAGACGGCATCGAGCTGCGCCTGCCCTACCAGTCCGACCCGGTCAGCCGGGCCAAGATCAACGCCGGGACGATGGAGTACATCGACGTGCACCTCTCGCACGTCGCCCAGATGGCCTGGGAGGGCTTCCTGGGCCACCTCGACGTCGCGCTGGTCGAGGTCACGGGGATCACCGAGGACGGCAGGCTGATCCCCTCGAGCTCGGTGGGGAACAACAAGACGTGGATCGACCTGGCGGACCGGGTCATCCTCGAGGTCAACGCGTGGCAGCCCATGGAGCTGCACGGCATGCACGACGTCTACTACGGGACCGCGCTGCCACCGGACCGCAGGCCGATCATGATCACCAGCCCCGGCGACAGGATCGGTGTCCCGCACTTCGTCTGCCCACCGGAGAAGATCGTCGCGATCGTGGAGACCGACGCCCCCGACCGCAACGCGCCCTTCAAGACCCCGGACGAGGACTCCGCGGCGATCGCCGGGCACTTCATCGACTTCCTCGAGCACGAGGCCCGGGCGGGCCGGATCCCCAAGGCTGTGCTGCCGCTGCAGTCCGGCGTCGGCAACATCGCCAACGCCGTCCTGGCCGGGCTGGGGCAGAGCGGCCGCACCGGCCTGACCGCCTACACCGAGGTGATCCAGGACGGGATGCTCGACCTGATCGAGTCCGGGACCATCGCCCTGGCCTCGGCGACCGCGTTCTCGCTGAGCCCTGTGGGCCTCGAGCGGTTCAACAGCAGGGTCCGCTTCTTCGCCGATCGGATCGTGCTGCGCCCCCAGGAGATCTCCAACCACCCCGAGGTGATCCGCAGACTCGGCGTGATCGCCAGCAACGGGATGATCGAGGCGGACATCTACGGCAACGTCAACTCGACCCACATCATGGGCTCGCGCATCCAGAACGGCATCGGGGGCTCCGGGGACTTCGCCCGCAACGCGTTCATCTCCACGTTCGTCACGCCCTCCACGGCCAAGGACGGGGCCCTGTCGTGCATCGTCCCGATGGTCTCGCACGTCGACCACACCGAGCACGACGTCGACGTGCTGATCACCGAGCAGGGCCTGGCTGACCTGCGGGGCCTGGCACCCCGGCGGCGCGCCCAGCGCATCATCGACAGCTGCGCCCACCCGGCCTTCGCGCCACTGCTCAGGGACTACGTCGAGCGGGCGACGGCTGGGGCCTGGGGCCAGCACACGCCCCACCTGCTCGGGGAAGCCCTGAGCTGGCATGAGCGCTTCATGCGGACGGGGACGATGGCCCTGTGAGCATGGCGGCGCCGATGTCGTTGACGCTCCGCACGCCCGACAGGCCCATGGTCAGGTCGAGCTCGGCCACGATGTTGGCCACGACGTCGCGGACGCCGCTCCGGCCGCAGAGCGCCAGACCGTAGAGGTACGGCCGCCCGATCGCGACCGCGTCGGCCCCCAGGGCGAGCGCGGTGAAGACGTCCGAGCCCGAGCGCACACCGCTGTCGAGGATGAGGGCCGGGCCCTCGCCCACGGCTGCGCGGATGGCGGGCAGCGCGTCCAGTGAGGCGATCGCCCCGTCGACCTGCCGGCCCCCGTGGAGACGACGATGGCGCTGACCCCGAGGTCGAGGGCCCGGCGCGCGTCGTCGGCGTGCAGGATGCCCTTGAGCACGATGGGCAGCCTGGTCCGCTCCCGCAGGGTGGCGAGGTGATCCCAGCTGAGCCCGGGGTTGGAGTAGATGTCGAGGAAGGCCTCGACGGCGGCCCGGGGCTCGGGGGAGCGCAGGTTGTGCCGGAGGGTGCCGGGGTGCCGGCGGCTGATCGACACCAGTGTCCTGACCGCGCCCGGCGTGACCCGGGCGGGTCGCCCGCCTGCGCGCCCGGGGGCCAGTCGCTCGGCGACCACCTCGCGGAACCGGGGGTCGGAGGTGTACTGCGCGATCCCGATGCCCTGCGCGAACGGCAGGCTGCCGAGGTCGAGGTCCTGTGGCCGCCAGCCGACCATCGTCGTGTCGAGGGTCACCACGATGGCCTCGGCTCCCACGGCCTCGGCCCGGCGCAGCAGGCTGTCGACCAGGGCCTCGTCCGTGCTCCAGTACAGCTGGAACCACCGGGGCCCGGTCCCCATGGCTGCTGCCACCTCTTCCATGGGGCTGCAGCCCTGGCTGGAGATCACGAAGGGCACCCCGAGCTCGGCGGCAGCGGCGGCACTCAGCAGGTCGGCGCCGCGGCGGACCAGGTCGGCGGCGCCGATCGGGGCCAGCAGCAGGGGAGCGGGCAGCCGGCGCCCGAGCAGGGTCGTGCCGAGGTCGCGGGTGGCCGCGCCCGCGAGCATCCGGGGCAGGATCGACCATCGCTGGAACGCCTCCCGGTTTGGCTCGGACCATGCGCCCCGAGCCGGCACCTCCGGCGACGTACGCCCAGGCTTGCCGCGACATCGCGCGACGCGCCCGCCGCTCGAGCTCGTCGGCGTCGGCCGGCACCCTCGGTCGCTGTCCGAGGGCCCCCGCGCGGTAGATCTGGGCCTGGCGGGCCCGACCGGGGCCAACGTCCGGCGCCCCGGATGCCGGCGAGGCGGCCTGGGTGTCCCGTCTGGCCTGCCTGGTCTGCCTGCTGTGCCTTGTCACTGGCCCTCCGATCGCAGGTGGGCAGCCAGTATCGCCTCAGCAGGCGGTTGCGCGGGGGTGTGCCTAGGCTCGAAAGGCACCGAACCCACCCGACAGGAGACCCGTCATGGCTCGCGAGGGCACCAGCGTCGAGAAGGCGCAGACCGCACCGCACGAGGACGACAGCAGGAAGCCCGAGTCCCCGTCCGACCTCAGCCGGCCGTCGTGGGCCTACACCCTGAAGAAGGCCTTCTCGGAGTTCGGGCGTGACCAGTGCACCGACCTGGCGGCGGCCCTGACCTACTACGCGGTGCTGGCGATCTTCCCGGCGCTGCTGGCCCTGGTGTCGTTGCTGGGCGTGTTCGGGCAGGGGAAGTCGACCACGGACGCCCTGCTGGAGCTGGTCCGCCAGCTCGGGCAGGGCAGTGCCGCAGACCAGCTCAGGGAACCGATCACCCAGATGACCCAGAACAGCACGGCGGGGCTAGCGCTCGTCCTCGGTGTTCTCGGTGCCATCTGGTCCGCCTCCGGCTACGTCGGGGCGTTCGGCCGCGCGATGAACCGGATCTACCAGATCGACGAGGGCCGCCCGGTCTGGAAGCTGCGGCCGCTGCAGCTGCTGCTGACGCTGGTCGGCATCGTGCTGGCTGCCCTCGTGCTCATCGGCCTCGTGGTCAGCGGGCCGCTGGCGAAGTCCCTGGGCGACGTCATCGGCGTCGGGGACGGGGCGGTGACGGTCTGGAACATCGCCAAGTGGCCGGTGATGCTGGCCATCGTCGTGGTGCTCGTGGCCATGCTCTACTACGCCACCCCCAACGTCCGGCAGCCCAGGTTCCGGTGGATGAGCGTCGGCGCTGCCATCGCCATCGTCATCTGGCTCCTCGCCTCGGTGGGCTTCGGGTTCTACGTGGCCAACTTCGGCTCCTACAACAAGACCTACGGGTCCCTCGCGGGCGTGATCGTCTTCCTGCTGTGGCTCTGGCTGACCAACCTCGCGCTGCTGTTCGGGGCCGAGGTGGACGCCGAGCTCGAGCGCGCCCGCCAGCTGCAGGCAGGCATCGCCGCCGAGGAGTCGCTGCAGCTGCCGCCGCGCGACACCCGGGCCTCGGACAAGCGGGCCGCGAAGCTCGAGGGGCAGGTGGCCCAGGGTCGGCGGCTGCGTGAGGCGGCCCAGCGCGCCGGGACAGGGAGCCGGGCCGACCGCGTGCGGTGAGCCACGGCATACCCTTGGGGTCGGTGGCGCGACGCGCCATCGGAGTGGGTATGCCGGGTGGCCCCGGCCCGATTTGGTAGGTCGGCGGGGGCTCTGGCACACTGGACCGGTTGCTTGACGCGCGTCGCTGACCCATGTCGGCGCCGCCACCCCGGTGACACCACTCGAACCGGCACGCTGGATCCCAGCGTGCGGGGGCGACACTCCAGGGAAGCGCAAGCCCCGGCTCTGCCGGATACCGATGATCCGCACGACTCGCGTGAGAACGCCTGTCGTCGGGCCGCGAAGCGGGTGCGACACACCCGACCGCGGGGGTCGGAGATCTGAACGAGACGGCCATATGCAAGCTGTTCGGCGAGAGAGAGACGTAACGGAGATGGCGGGACAGAAGATCCGCATCCGCTTGAAGTCGTATGACCACGAGGTCATCGACAACTCGGCGCGCAAGATTGTCGACACGGTGACCCGTGCTGGCGCGACGGTGGTCGGCCCCGTGCCGCTGCCCACGGAGAAGAACGTCTTCGTGGTCATCCGCTCGCCCCACAAGTACAAGGACAGCCGCGAGCACTTCGAGATGCGCACCCACAAGCGCCTCATTGACATCATCGACCCGACGCCGAAGGCCGTCGACTCGCTGATGCGACTCGACCTCCCGGCTGACGTCAACATCGAGATCAAGCTCTGAGGCTGACGACATGACCACCACTGCTACCAAGACCGTCAAGGGTGTGCTGGGCGAGAAGCTCGGCATGACCCAGGTGTGGGACGCCGACAACCGGCTCGTCCCCGTGACCGTGATCAAGGCCGGCCCCTGCGTCGTGACGCAGGTGCGCAAGGCCGACAACGACGGCTACGACGCTGTCCAGATCGCCTTCGGTGCGATCGACCCCCGCAAGGTCAACAAGCCCATGGGCGGCCACTTCGAGAAGGCCGGCGTGACCCCGCGCCGCCACCTCGTGGAGCTGCGCACGGCTGACGCCGCGGAGTACGCGCTCGGCCAGGAGATCACCGCTGAGTCCTTCGAGGCCGGCCAGGAGATCGACATCACGGGCACCACCAAGGGCAAGGGTTTTGCCGGTGTCATGAAGCGTCACGGCTTCCACGGCGTCGGCGCCTCCCACGGCGCGCACAAGAACCACCGGAAGCCGGGCTCGATCGGTGGCTGCGCCACCCCGGGTCGCGTGTTCAAGGGGATGCGCATGGCCGGCCGTATGGGCGGCGTGCGCCAGACCACCCAGAACCTCACCATCCACGCCGTGGACGCCGAGAAGGGTCTGCTGCTCGTCAAGGGTGCCATTCCCGGCCCCCGTGGCGGCATCGTCCTGGTTCGCACGGCTGCCAAGGGAGCCTGAGCCACATGCCAACTGCTGAGAAGAACCTGCCCGCCGAGATCTTCGACGTCCAGGTCAACATCCCGCTGATCCACCAGGTCGTCGTGGCCCAGCTCGCTGCCGCACGCCCGGGCACGCACTCCACCAAGACCCGCGGCGAGGTCCGCGGCGGTGGCCGCAAGCCCTACCGCCAGAAGGGCACCGGCCGCGCCCGTCAGGGCTCGACCCGCGCCCCGCAGTTCGCCGGCGGTGGCGTGGTCCACGGCCCGCAGCCGCGCGACTACGCCCAGCGCACCCCCAAGAAGATGAAGGCCGCCGCCCTGCGCGGCGCCCTCTCCGACCGGGCGCGCCACGGCCGCATCCACGTCATCGACTCGCTGGTCTCCGGCGACGCACCGTCCGCGAAGGACGCCGGCAAGCTGCTGGCGGGCCTGACCGAGCGGAAGAACCTGCTCGTCGTGCTGACCCGCGACGACGAGGTCGCGTTCAAGTCGGTGCGCAACCTGGCCGACGTCCACGTCCTCGTGGCCGACCAGCTGAACACCTACGACGTGCTCTGCGCGGACGACATCGTCTTCACCCAGGCTGCCCTCGACGCCTTCGTCGCTGGGCCCGCCAAGGCTGAGAAGGAGGAGGCCAAGTGAGCTCCCTGGCCAAGGACCCCCGCGACATCCTGATCGCCCCGGTGGTCTCCGAGAAGTCGTACGGCCTTCTCGATGAGGGCAAGTACACCTTCATCGTGGACCCGCGCGCGAACAAGACCGAGATCAAGATCGCGGTTGAGCGCGTCTTCGGTGTGAAGGTCGACTCCGTCAACACCCTGAACCGTCCCGGCAAGACCCGCCGCACCCGGTTTGGCCTCGGCAAGCGCAAGGACACCAAGCGCGCGATCGTCACCCTCCGCGAGGGCTCGATCGACATCTTCGGTGCGGGCGCCTGACGAGAACGCTTGAGGAACTGAGGGAACGAGAACATGGGTATCCGTAAGTACAAGCCGACGACGCCAGGTCGCCGCGGCTCGAGCGTTGCCGACTTCGTCGAGGTCACGCGCTCCACGCCGGAGAAGTCGCTGGTCCGTCCACTGACCAAGAGTGGTGGCCGCAACAGCAACGGGCGCATCACCACTCGCCACATCGGCGGTGGACACAAGCGCGCGTACCGCGTCATTGACTTCCGTCGCCACGACAAGGACGGCGTGCCGGCCAAGGTCGCTCACATCGAGTACGACCCCAACCGCACCGCCCGGATCGCGCTGCTGCACTACGCCGACGGCGAGAAGCGCTACATCCTGGCGCCGAACCGCCTCAAGCAGGGTGACCTGATTGAGAACGGTGCCGCGGCCGACATCAAGCCGGGCAACAGCCTGCCGCTGCGCAACATCCCGACCGGTACCGTCATCCACGCGGTCGAGCTCCGCCCCGGTGGCGGCGCCAAGATCGCGCGCTCGGCCGGCGTCCGCGTCCAGCTCGTCGCGAAGGACGGTCCCCACGCCCAGCTGCGTATGCCGTCCGGCGAGATCCGCAACGTCGACCTGCGCTGCCGCGCCACGGTCGGCGAGGTGGGCAACGCCGAGCAGTCCAACATCAACTGGGGCAAGGCAGGGCGCATGCGCTGGAAGGGCAAGCGCCCGACCGTCCGCGGTGTCGCCATGAACCCGGTTGACCACCCGCACGGTGGTGGTGAGGGGAAGACCTCCGGTGGTCGCCACCCGGTCAGCCCCTGGGGTCAGCCTGAGGGCCGCACCCGCCGCCCCGGCAAGCCGAGCGACCAGATGATCGTTCGTCGCCGTCGTACTGGCAAGAAGCGCTGAGTAGGAGCCTGAAGAACCATGCCTCGTAGCTTGAAGAAGGGCCCCTTCATCGACGACCACCTTCAGAAGAAGGTGGACGTCCAGAACGAAGCGGGCACCAAGACTGTCATCAAGACCTGGTCGCGACGTTCGGTCATCTCGCCGGACATGCTCGGCCACACCCTCGCCGTGCACGACGGCCGCAAGCACGTCCCGGTCTTCGTGACCGAGTCGATGGTCGGCCACAAGCTCGGTGAGTTCGCGCCGACCCGCACGTTCAAGGGTCACGTGAAGGACGACAAGAAGGGGCGTCGTCGCTGATGGCCGCCCCCACCGAGAACAAGGACAACGTGATGGAAGCCAAGGCGAGCGCGCGGCACGTCCGCGTCACGCCCCAGAAGGCCCGGCGCGTCGTGGACCTCATCCGCGGCAAGCAGGCCGTCGAAGCCGTTGCCGTGCTGCAGTTCGCGCCGCAGTCGGCGTCGGACCCGGTCCGCAAGGTGCTCGAGAGCGCCATCGCCAACGCCCGGGTCAAGGCTGACAAGGCCTCCGAGGCGTTCGACGAGCGCAACCTCGTCATCAGCTCGGCCTTCGTCGACGAGGGCCCCACGATGAAGCGGTTCCGTCCGCGGGCCCAGGGCCGCGCGGCCCGCATCAACAAGCGCACGAGCCACATCACCGTGGTCGTCGCCCCGAGCGAGAAGAAGCCCAAGGGAGGCAACCGCTAATGGGCCAGAAGGTCAACCCGCACGGCTTCCGTCTGGGCATCACCACCGAGCACAAGAGCCGCTGGTTCGCTGACTCCACCAAGGAGGGCCAGCGCTACAGCGACTACGTCAAGGAAGACGTCGCGATCCGCAAGCTCATGTCCGAGGGCATGGAGCGTGCCGGCATCTCCCGCGTGGAGATCGAGCGCACCCGCGACCGCGTCCGCGTCGACATCCACACCGCGCGTCCCGGCATCGTCATCGGCCGCCGCGGCGCCGAGGCCGACCGCATCCGTGGCGAGCTCGAGAAGCTCACGGGCAAGCAGGTGCAGCTGAACATCCTCGAGGTCAAGAACCCCGAGGTCGACGCCCAGCTCGTTGCCCAGGGCATCGCCGAGCAGCTCTCGGCGCGTGTCTCCTTCCGTCGTGCCATGCGCAAGGGCATGCAGTCCGCCACGCGCGCCGGCGCCAAGGGCATCCGCGTGCAGGTCTCCGGCCGCCTCGGCGGCGCGGAGATGAGCCGCACCGAGTTCTACCGCGAGGGTCGCGTTCCGCTGCACACGCTCCGCGCGAACATCGACTACGGCTTCTACGAGGCCCGCACCACCTTCGGCCGCATCGGCGTGAAGGTCTGGATCTACAAGGGCGACGTCACTGCCCGCGAGCTGGCGCAGCAGCAGGCCGCTGCCCCGCGTCCCTCGCGTGGCCCGCGTCGTGACGGCGCTGACCGTCCGGCCCGTGCCCGTCGCGAGCGTCCCGCTGCCGAGGCCCCCACGGCCGAGGCCCCGGTGACCGAGAGCACCGCTGCTGAGGCCCCCGCTGCCCCGGCCAGCACTGAGGGAGAGCAGTCCTGACATGTTGATTCCTCGTCGAGTCAAGCACCGCAAGCAGCACCACCCCGGTCGGAGTGGCGCTGCGAAGGGTGGCACCAAGATCGCGTTCGGCGACTACGGCATCCAGGCCCTCGAGCCCGCGTACGTCACCAACCGTCAGATCGAGTCCGCTCGTATCGCGATGACCCGCTACATGAAGCGTGGTGGAAAGGTCTGGATCAACATCTACCCGGACCGCCCGCTGACCAAGAAGCCTGCCGAGACCCGCATGGGTTCCGGTAAGGGTTCTCCGGAGTGGTGGATCGCAAACGTCAAGCCCGGCCGCGTCATGTTCGAGATCTCGGGTGTCTCCGAGGAGATCGCTCGCGAGGCCATGCGCCTGGCGATGCACAAACTGCCGATGAAGTGCCGCTTCGTTCGGCGTGAAGGTGGTGAGATCTGATGGCAGTCGGTTCCAAGGACCTGGCGTCGGAGAACCTGCGTGGTTTCGATGACGACCGCCTGGTCGACGAGCTCCGCAAGGCCAAGGAGGAGCTGTTCAACCTCCGGTTCCAGTCGGCCACCGGCCAGCTGGACAACCACGGCCGTCTGCGTGCCGTCCGCAAGGACATCGCGCGGATCTACACCGAGATGCGTGAGCGCGAGCTCAACATCGGCCGGGAGGCGCAGGCATGAGCGAGAAGACGAAGGATGAGGCCGTGAAGGCTGCAAGCGACCGCAACAACCGCAAGACCCGTCAGGGCTACGTGGTGAGCGACAAGATGGACAAGACCGTCGTGGTCGAGGTCGAGGACCGCGTCAAGCACGCGCTCTACGGCAAGGTCATGCGCCGCAGCAGCAAGGTCAAGGCCCACGACGAGCAGAACGCCGCCGGCATCGGCGACCGCGTCCTGATCATGGAGACCCGCCCGCTCTCGGCCACCAAGCGCTGGCGCGTGGTGGAGATCCTCGAGAAGGCCAAGTAAGCACCGCACGACCGGCCGCGCTGGGCACACCGCCTTCGGACGGTATGCCGCGCGCGACCGAAACAGACCACCCACAGTTCGGCCAGGCTCAGCCGGTGCACACCG
>DASULG010000046.1:0-8294 GCA_036278335.1 Pedococcus sp. | reverse complement strand
TAGCCAGCGACGACGGAACCACCGGCTACAGCTTCCAGCAGCCCTCCGGCATGGTCCGGGTGCCACACGACCCCATGCTCAATCCCGGCGACCGACCCATCACCATCTCCACACACCTGCGGGTGGCCGCGGACCTCCCCGTGGGGGACTACAACGTCCTTGAGAAGGGAACTGCGACAGCCTCCGGAGGGGCCTACAAGCTGGAGATCCACGCCACGCGACGCGATTCGCCAAAGTTCGGCTTTCCCGACTGCGCGTTCAACGGGGCGGCCGGACAGAACCGCGTCTACGGCCCAAAGAGCATCGCGGACGGGCAATGGCACACGGTGGTCTGCCGCCTCACTGCGACCCAGGCCTACGTCACCGTGGATGGCCGTTCCGGCAAGGCGGTCGCACGGCAGGTCACGACCATTGCCAACACCGTCGACCTCACAGTCGGGGCGAAACCCGATGGCAAGCACGGCTACGTGGGGGACGCTGATGAGGTCTCGATCAGTATCGGCTGAGAACAGGCCTTGGGCGCCCTACAGCACCAGGTGACGTCGTCCTTGCGCTCCACCTCGTCCTTGGCCGTCCCGGTCAGGGGAAGGCGTCCCCCTCACCCGAGACGGGAGCGTTCGGAGCACCCGGAGCACCCGGGGCACGGGCTGTTCGGGCGAGGCGGTCGCGGGCGGCGTGCTCGACCGGGACCGGCACAAAGTCCCGCACGGGTCCGGTGAGCTCGGCGTGGGTACCGTGCACGACATCCTTCACGACGGCAGGGTCGACGTCGGGAAACCGGGCCCTGAGCCGCTCCTCGACGGCCTGAACGGCGTGCTCCTCGCTCCGCTGGTTCACGATTCTGATGCTCCTCCCCTCGAGGACTCAGGCAAGCGGCACGGGACGTCTGGCTCGCCACCGGGACGTGAGTCCAGGCGGACTCGTGCGGGTCCCGGCCGACAGTGGCCGCGCGACGCTTTTGTTGTTCACCTGGGCGCGCGATGATGCGGCGATGACGGATCGCCCCCACATCCCTCGACCTGGTGCACGGTGACGCTGCTGCGCAGCACGCGGGCGCCTGCTCCCCGCACCTTGGTGGACATCTTCAGGGAGACGGTGCGCGATTTCGCCGATCACCCTGCCCTGGACAACGGGGCCGCGGTGCTGACGTACGCCGAGCTTGCCGAGGCTGCCGAGCAGGTCGCCGTCGAGCTCGCCACCCTGGGCGTCGGCGTGGGAGACCGCGTAGGGGTGCGGATCAGCTCGGGCACCACCGAGCTGTACACGGCGATCGTGGGGATCCTGGTCGCGGGCGCGGCCTACGTGCCCGTGGACGCCGACGATCCCGAGGAGCGCGCCCACACGGTGTTTGCCGAGGCGGGGGTCGCCGCCGTGGTGGGCGACGAGCTCGACATCACCTCGATGCGCCCGGCTCCACCGGTCGAACCGAGCGAGCCGAGCCTGCTCGACGACGCGTGGATCATCTTCACGTCCGGCTCGACTGGCATGCCGAAGGGGGTCGCGGTGTCGCACCGCGCCGCGGCGGCCTTCGTCGACGCAGAGTCCCGGCTGTTCCTCCAGCGGCGTCCCATCTCGGCGGGCGACCGGGTCATGGCCGGCCTGTCGGTGGCCTTTGACGCGTCGTGCGAGGAGATGTGGCTGGCGTGGCGCTACGGCGCCTGTCTGGTGCCCGCACCGCGGTCTCTGGTGCGCAGCGGCATGGACCTCGGCCCTTGGCTCGTCGCCAACGCCATCACGATCGTCTCGACCGTTCCCACGCTGGTGGCGCTGTGGCCGGTCGAGGCCCTCGCCGCCGTCCGTCTGCTCGTTCTCGGAGGCGAGGCGTGTCCTCCCGAGATAGGCGCCCGGCTGGCCAACGGCGAGCGCGAGGTGTGGAACACCTACGGGCCGACCGAGGCCACCGTCGTCGCCTGCGCCGCCCGGCTGACTGGGGACGGGCCGGTGCGCATCGGCCGACCGCTGGACGGCTGGGACCTGGCCGTCGTGGACGACCAAGGGCGCCCCGTGGGGCCCGGCGAGACCGGCGAGCTGATCATCGGCGGCATCGGCCTGGCGCGCTACCTCGACCCGGCCAAGGACGCGGAGCGGTATGCCGCGCTGCCCACCCTCGGGTGGGAGCGCGCCTACCGCAGCGGCGACCTCGTGCGCAACGACTCCGCCGGCCTGGTCTTCGGCGGCCGTGCCGACGACCAGGTCAAGGTCGGCGGACGGCGGATCGAGCTTGGCGAGATCGACAGCGCCCTGCTCGCGCTGCCCGGTGTCTCGTCGGCGGCGGCGGCGGTTCGCCGCAGCGGCTCAGGCAACACCCTGATCGTCGGCTACGTCACGGTGGAGACCGGCTTCGACCTCGAGGCCGCCCACCAGGCCCTTCGGGCCCGGCTCCCCGCACCGCTGGTCCCCCGGCTGGCGGAGGTGGGCATCCTCCCCACCCAGACCTCGGGCAAGGTCGACCGCGACGCGCTCCCCTGGCCCGTGGCGATGCTCCGTGCCCCCAGCGCCGAGCCACAGGAGTTCCACGGGACTGCGGGCTGGCTCCAGGAGCTGTGGCTCGACATTCTCGGTGCCGTCGTCACGGACCCCGGGGAGGACTTCTTCGACGTCGGCGGCGGAAGCCTGGCCGCGGCCCATCTGGTGTCCCGCCTGCGAGAGCGCTTCCCCGAGGTCACGGTGGCGGACATCTACGAGACACCCACCCTGACGGCGATGGCGGCTGCGCTCGACGAGATGGCCGCCCCTGCGGCGAGCCAGAACCGCGTGGTTCGTCCGGTGCCGGTCGCCACGCAGGTCGGGCAGGTCGTGTCCACGCTGCCACTGCGAACCCTCACCGGGCTGCGTTGGCTCACGTGGGTCGGCGCCGGGAACAATCTTGCCGCAACCTGGCTCGACGTCGCGTGGCTGCCGACCGTGTCCTGGTGGGCCGTGGGGGTGGGCTGGGTCGTGCTCATCTCCGCACCGGGCCGGATGCTGGTCGCCGCTCTCGGCGCGAGGCTGCTCACCCTTGGAGTCCGACCTGGGGAGTACCCGCGCGGTGGCAGGGTGCATCTGCGGGTGTGGACCGCGGAGCGGCTCGCCGACGAGCTCGGCGCTGCCAACCTCGCTGGCGCCCCGTGGATGCGGCTCTACGCCCGCGCCCTCGGTGCCTCGGTCGGCCGCCACGTGGACCTGCACACCATCCCGCCGGTGACCGGGCTGCTCAGCCTCGGCGACCGCTGTTCGGTTGAGCCAGAGGTGGACTTGAGCGGGCACTGGGTGGACGGCGACACCTTCAAAGTCGGGGCTGTGTCCATCGCGAAGGACGGTCGGGTCGGGGCGCGCAGCATGCTCTGCCCCGGGGCCTCGATCGGGGCCAGGGCAGAGCTGGCCCCCGGCTCAGCGGTCTTCGGAGCCGTGCCGCCCGACGAGTCGTGGGGCGGTGCTCCAGCCCGGCGCACCGGGCCCTCTCGCGGCCCCTGGGACGACACTCGCCCCCAGAACCGTCCGGTGTGGCAGGCTGCGTATGCCGCGAGCGCGGTCGTGATTGCCACGTTCCCCCTCCTCGCCGTCGTCGCCGGGGTGGCCGCGATCTGGCCGTGGCTGGCCGACAGTGACTCTTTGGGGAGGGCCGCGGGCGTGGCGCTGGTCGGCCTTCCGCTTGCGGTCCTCGTCGGCCTCAGCACGCTGGCGTTCCTCATCTGGGCACTCGTTCGCGTGCTGAGCATCGACCTCGTGCCCGGACACCACCCAGTGCACGGCCGCCAGGCCTGGCAGGCGTGGTCGGTGCTCAGGGCCCTCGACGAGGCGCGCACCTGGCTGTTTCCCTTGTACGCCAGCACCTTCACGCCCGCCTGGCTGCGCGCCCTGGGCGCCAAGGTGGGTCGAGACGTCGAGGCCTCCACCGTCCTGCTCATCCCGAAGCTGACCGTCGTCAACGACGGCGCCTTCCTCGCCGACGACACCCTGCTGGGCGGCTACGAGCTGGGCGGCGGATGGCTGCGCATCGAGCCGGTCAAGATCGGCAAGCACGCGTTCGTCGGCAACTCGGGCATGACCGCACCCGGGCGCAGGGTCCCCAAGCGGTCGCTGGTGGCGGTCCTGTCGGCCGCGCCGCGCCGTACCGAGGCGAAGGCAGGCACGTCCTGGCTCGGCAGTCCTCCCACCCAGTTGCGCCGTGCCGTCGAGGAGGGGGACACCAGCCGCACGTACCATCCCTCCACCCGGCTCCGGGTGGCGAGGGCCGCGATCGAGGTCTGCCGTCTGGGCGCCGCCTTCGCCGGCGCAGCGCTCTACCTGGGCGCCGTGGTCGCTCTCGAGCTGGTGGTGACGCGCGCCGGGTGGTGGCCGGCAGCCGCGCTCGCTGGCGTCATCCTGATGGCCGGAGGAGCAGTCGCGGCAGCGATGGCCTGCGCGGCCAAGTGGGTCCTGGTCGGGCGGGTGCGCATCACCGAACACCCGCTGTGGAGCTCCTTCGTCTGGCGCAACGAGCTGGCGGACACGTTTGTCGAGGTCGTGGCCGCCCCGTGGCTGGCGAGAGGCGCGACTGGCACGCCGGTCCTGAACCTCTGGCTGCGAGGCATGGGCGCGAGAATCGGCCGAGGCGTGTGGTGCGAGACGTACTGGCTCCCGGAGGCGGACCTGGTCGACCTCCGCGACGGGGCGACCGTCAACCACGGATGCGTGGTGCAGACCCACCTCTTCCACGACAGGAGGCTGCAGCTCGGAATGGTGGTGCTGGGCGCCGGTTCCACCCTGGGACCCAACAGCGTCATCCTCCCCGCTGCCAGCTTGGGCAAGCACGCTACCGTCGGACCCGTGTCCCTGGTGATGAGAGGCGAGTCCGTCCCCGACCGGACCCGGTGGATCGGGAACCCGATCGGTCCCTGGGCGGAGGACGTGGCCGAGTGACGGGCGACGACGACTACCTCCTCGGCCACGGCGACTCCGGCTACTCCGTGCGCCACTACGACCTGTCCCTCGCCTACACCGTCCACGGGAACCACCTGTCCGCGAAGGCCACCCTGCGCGCGACCGCGCTCACCCGAACGGACCAGGTCACGCTCGACCTGCGCGGTCTGTCCGTGGACAAGCTGGTGTTCGACGGCACCCGCGCGCACTACACCCATCGAGGTGGCCGGATCGTGATCCGGCCGCCCGCCGCCCTGAGCCCCGGCCAGGACTTCACGGTGACGGTGACCTACGCCGGCAACCCTCTCCCGGTCCGCGGGATCGACGGCGAAGCAGGGTGGGAGGAGCTGACCGATGGTGTGATCGTCGCAGCACAGCCACACGGTGCCTCCTCGTGGTTCCCGTGCAACGACCGGCCGTCCGACAAGGCGAGCTACCGGATCGAGCTGACGACGGCCACGGCATACCACGTCTCAGCGAACGGCAACCTGGCGCAGCGACGGCGAGGCGCGAGCCGCACGACCTGGGTCTTCGACCAGCCCGAACCCATGGCCACCTACCTGGCGACCGTCCAGATCGGGCGCTACCAGGAGCAGGTGCTCGCCACCACCCCCGTGCCGATCATCTCGGTGCGACCCCCGGCCCTTGCCGCACGCGTCGACAATGCCCTCGCACGACAGGCCGAGATGATGGGGTTCTTCTGCCAGCTGTTCGGCCCCTACCCGTTCGGGCAGTACACCGTGGTCGTCACCCAGGACGAGCTGGAGATCCCCATCGAGTCCCAGGGGTTGTCCACCTTCGGAGCGAACCATGCGTCGACAGACTGGAGCTCTCAGCGTCTGGTGGCCCACGAACTGGCCCACCAGTGGTTCGGTAACAGCCTGACCCTACGGAGCTGGCGCGACATCTGGCTGCACGAGGGATTCGCCTGCTACAGCGAGTGGCTGTGGTCAGAGGTGGCCGGTAACCGGACCGCTCACCAGCAGGCGGTCGCACACTGGACCCGGCTTTCCAAGCTGCCACAGGACGTCATCCTCACGAACCCCGGCCCATGCCTGATGTTCGACGACCGCATCTACAAGCGAGGGGCCCTGGCGCTGCACGCCCTGCGCTTGCACCTTGGGGATCCGGCGTTCTTCGCTGTCCTTCGGTCCTGGGCTGAGCACCACCGCCATGGAACCGTGACCACGGGCATGTTCCTGTCCCACGTCAACGAGGCGGCCGGGCGCTCGGCGACAGTTCTCTTGGACGACTGGCTGTTCGCGGCGCCCCTCCCAACCCTGCCCCGGCCGTAACCCGCCACGCCGCGTAGCAGGCTCATCGGAGCAGGCCGGAGATGAGGTTCACCGAACCCGCCACAATCACCACGCCGAACAGGTACGACAAGACCGCGTGTGCGAGTACGGTGCGCCGGATCCGGGGGTGGCGGACAGTCGTGTCCGACACCTGGTAGCACATGCCAATCGTGAAGGCCACGTAGGCGAAGTCGCGATAGCTCGGAGGGCCCTGCTCAGCGGAGTTGTCGAAAGCGATGCCCGGGACCCTCGTCGCGAAGTGCAGATGGGCATAGCGCAGGGTGTAGACAGTGTTGGCGACCAGCCACGACAGTGCGACGGTCGACACGGCCACGGCGATGAGGACCGCCTGCGGTACGCCGCCTTCTCGGCCCGCCAACCGAAGGGCAAAGCCTACGCCCAGCAGGCTGGCGAGGCTGGCGCCGATGAGGAGCGCAGTCGACGAGGCGCGCGTGGGGTCCTCGCGGGTGGCGAGACGCGCCGCGAGGTCACTGTCGGCACGATTGATGACCGGCCACGTGCTGAGGAGGAAGCGGTTGCGGCGGCGTCCCAACCACCCACGAGCGCCAGCGTCCATGTGACGAAGGGGAGTTGAGCCAGCGCCACCACCAGTCCGAAGAAGACGACGGTGCCTGCCCGTCGCAGCTCCAAGGCATGCCAGCCCAACCAGCGGTGGTAGGTGTTCTCCGGGGGTACGTGACTCATCGCCCGAGTGTTTCCGAGGACATCCCCCTGTGTCACTGCCGTTCAGGGGTGACGGAGGTAGTACTCCGTGAACTCACGGCAGCGTCCTTCGCCGTCGAAACGGATGACGAAGCAGTTCTCATAGACGCGCACGACCGGCCCGTCAGGCACCTCGCGGTACCGCGATGTGCCGGTGGCCACCACGGTGTCACCGTCGATCGCGACCGGAGAGTACTGAGCCTCGTAGGTGCCGGGTGCGTCACGGGTGGACTGGTCGCCGGACGCACTCTCTCCGAGCCAGGAGGCGACGACGGCGGCGCGACCCACGATCGGCTCGTCGTACGGGTGGTAGCGGTAAGCGACGTCCTGGCTGAACAGCCCTGCGATGTCCTCCGGGTCGTAGGACATCCACGCATCGACGTACCGGTCGAGCCAGTCCTGAGCGGCCTCCTGGTCCATCGGCCCACCCTAGTTCGCTCACCAGTCGCTGAGAGGGAGCTCGCAGCGAACCGGCTCAGACGGTCCGTGCGACTGCCCGCGTTCGCCCGTCTTGGGCGATTCCGCGTCCCAGTTCCGGATCCCGGTCCCGATCGTTCACCGGGTCTCACCTGTCGGGGGTTGCCCTGCTGTGCCACCTCGGCAGGGAGCGGGCCCCCTTGCTGGTAGGGACTGCCCTCCGAGCTGGAGGACCCATTGGCGCGCCACACAGGTGTCCTGGTGCTGACCTAAGGCCTGCTGGAGCGCCTTGCCTTGGCGAACCGCTTTGCGGGCCCCACCCTGCCGCGGTGGCGAGCCGGGCGGCATACCGCGTGCTCTCGACGGCGGGTGACAGGTGCGATTGGCCTCTTCCTTGTCCGCCACGACGGCCGCGTCGGCTGTGGGCGGTGATGCGCCAGTCACTTCCGACCGTCGAAAGGACGTTCGGCCCTGTTGCCGGGGTCGCGTCCGAGGACCCTTGCACGTGGAGGAAACGGGCCATGGCAAGACAGAGACCTCCCTGGATTCGGGCCATCAAGCGGACGTGCTGCTTCACTCAGCGGCACACGAACGACGCTCTGGCGCGAGCTACCGCGCCCCTGAATGACACCGACGACAACATCGTCCAGGAGTCTCCCGGGTCGTTGGCGTGCTCGAGCCTTCCGCCCCCTGCACGGTTGTCGGCACGCTCCCCGCCCTCCCCTCTATGGCTGGCAACGGCGCCCTGCAGGAGCGGGTCCGCTGCGGCCGCCCAACGACACCAATTGCCGCCTGTCGAAAGGCGGTTAACGACCATGGGCAAATATCGGCCACAAGGGCCTGCGGTTCGCCTGACCGTTCCGCTCCGCGGTCGAGGTCGAGGCCGGGCGGCCCCGACCGTCATCTGTCGCCGGACCCAAAGGCACCGGCATCCGTACTACCTCAACCGGGAGTCGTCATGGGACAACTTGAAGTCAT
>DASULG010000045.1:0-17306 GCA_036278335.1 Pedococcus sp. | reverse complement strand
TCGCTCCAAGGCCCGGGTGGGCGTCGGGCATCAGGGCCACGTGGGGGAAGACGAAGGGCATCTCCGCGGTGCGGCGAGCCTGCTCGAGGCTCTGCTCGTCGATCACCGATGCCCAGCTGAGCAGCCGCGGAGTGATCTGCTCCATCACCCCATCGTCGCTCACACCGTCGAGCGCGGCGCCGGGCCGCTGGCGGCCGCCCCTAGGATTGCGTCCCATGAAGGTCCTCTCCGCTGTCGCCTGGCCGTACGCCAACGGCCCCCGGCACCTCGGCCACGTGGCCGGGTTCGCCGTGCCGTCCGACGTCTTCAGCCGCTACATGCGGATGGCGGGCCACGACGTCCTCATGGTCAGCGGCACCGACGAGCACGGGACGCCGATCCTCGTGCAGGCGGACAAGGAGGGGACGACCGCGCGCGACCTCGCGGACAAGAACAACCGGATCATCGTCCAGGAGCTCGCCGACCTCGGCTGCTCCTACGACCTGTTCACCCGCACCACCACGGCGAACCACTACGCGGTGGCGCAGGAGCTGTTCATCCAGGTCTGGAAGAACGGCTACATGATCGAGCGCACCACCAAGGGCGCGATCTCGCCGTCGACGGGCCGCACGCTGCCCGACCGCTACATCGAGGGCACCTGCCCCATCTGCGGCTACGGCGAGGCCCGCGGGGACCAGTGCGACAACTGCGGCAACCAGCTCGACCCCACGGAGCTGATCGACCCGAGGTCCAAGATCAACGGCGAGGTCCCCGAGTTCATCGAGACCCAGCACTTCTTCCTCGACCTGCCCGCGCTCGCCGAAGCCCTGCGCGAGTGGCTCGAGGAGCGCGAGGCGTCCGGCACCTGGCGGCCCAACGTCATCAAGTTCAGCCTCAACATCCTGGACGACATCAAGCCCCGCGCCATGACCCGCGACATCGACTGGGGCATCCCGGTGCCGCTCGACGGGTGGCGCGAGCAGCCGACCAAGCGGCTCTACGTGTGGTTCGACGCCGTCATCGGCTACCTGTCGGCCTCGGTCGAGTGGGCCCGCCGCCTCGGCGAGCCCGAGCGCTGGCGCGAGTGGTGGAACGACCCGGACGCCCTGACGTACTACTTCATGGGCAAGGACAACATCACCTTCCACTCCCAGATCTGGCCGGCAGAGCTCCTCGCGTATGCCGGCAAGGGGGCCTACGGGGGCGAGCCCGGTGAGTACGGCGTGCTGAACCTGCCCACGGAGGTGGTCTCGAGCGAGTACCTCACGATGGAGAGCCGCCAGTTCTCCTCCTCGCGGGGGCACGTCATCTATGTGCGCGACGTGCTCTCTCGCTACCAGCCGGACGCGCTGCGCTACTTCCTGTGCGCCGCGGCGCCGGAGAGCCAGGACAGCGACTTCAGCTGGCGCGAGTTCGTCAGCCGCACCAACGGCGAGCTCGTCGCCGGCTGGGGCAACCTCGTGAACCGGACGGCCTCGATGATCGCCAAGAGCTTCGGCGAGATCCCCCCGGCCGCCGAGCTGACCGCGGACGACGAGGTGCTGCTGGCGAAGGTCCGCGCTGGGTTCGACAGCGTCGGCGACCTCATCGGGCGGCACCGGCTCCGCCAGGCCATCGCGGAGGCGATGCGCGTGGTCGGTGAGGTGAACAAGTACGTCACGGACCAGGCGCCGTTCAAGCTCAAGGGCGAGGACGAGCGCGAGCGGCTGGGCACGATCCTGCACGTGACCGCCCAGGCTGTCGTGGACCTCAACACGATCCTCAGCCCGTTCCTGCCGCACTCGGCCAACACGGTGCACGCCACCTTCGGGGGAGACGGCGAGTTCATGCCGATGCCGCGGGTCGAGGAGGTGGCCGACCTCGACGACGGGCGCGCCTACCCGGTGATCACCGGCGAGTACACCTCGACGCCCGCCTGGGTGTCGCGTCCGGTCCGGGTGGGAGCCCCTGTGAGCAAGCCCACACCGGTGTTCCAGAAGCTCGACGAGGCCATCATCGACGAGGAGCTCGCCCGGCTCGGGCAGGGCTGAGCGGGGGAGCGCGATGACAGGGGCCGAGTCCGCCGGTCAGGGCGGCAGTCGCAGGGTGCCGCGGGCGCCCGACCCGCTGCCGATCTCGGTGGTCGACAACCACACCCACCTCGACATCGCCCGCGATGGCGAGGCTCCCGTCGACGTCGCGGAGACGGTGGCCGCGGCGGCCGCGGTCGGGGTCGACCGGATGGTCCAGATCGGCTGCGACCTGCCGGGTGCGCGCTTCACCGCAGAGGTCGTCGACAAGCACCCGGCCATCCTCGGCGGCGTCGCGCTGCACCCCAACGAGGCGCCCAGGCTGGCCGCGGCGGGCGCCCTCGACGCGGCATACGAGGAGATCGCGGCCCTGGCCGCTCACCCGCGCATCCGGGTCGTCGGCGAGACCGGACTCGACTACTTCCGGACGGGCCCCGATGGCGTTGGGGTGCAGCAGGATTCGTTCCGCTGGCACATCGACCTCGCCAAGCGCCTGGACAAGGCCCTGCAGATCCACGACCGCGACGCCCACGACGACGTGCTGCGCATCCTCGAGGAGGAGGGCGCGCCCGAGCGGACGGTCCTGCACTGCTTCAGCGGTGACATGGCCATGGCCCGGATCTGCGTCGAGCGCGGCTACTTCCTCTCCTTCGCCGGGACGGTCACCTTCAAGAACGCGGCCGGACTGCGGGACGCCCTGGCGGTCACCCCGCTGGAGCAGGTGCTGGTCGAGACGGACGCCCCCTACCTCGCGCCGGTCCCGTGGCGCGGGGCCGCCAACGCGCCCTACCTGGTGCCCCACACGGTGCGGCATATGGCAGGGGTGCTCGGGGTCGCGGTGCCCACACTGTGTGAGGCCATCAGCGCCAACTCCGAGCGGGTCTACGGCCCCTGGTGAACCCGGGGCGACGCCGCCTACTCCTGCGCTAATCACCGGCGTGTGGTTTTGACTGAGGATTGGGTCTTCCGTTACCAAAATTTGACCTGATCGCCATTGGCGGTCATGGTTGGGGACTGTTGGCCGGGGTCGGTATGTCCCCCGGCGGCGCGCACCAGGGGTGCCGGCACAGCCAAAGATGGCGGTCGGGCACCCCCTTTGCCTGTTTGTCAGGCAGCCCCGTTTCCTGGGGAGCCCTGTTTGTCGGGCGGCGCTCCGCCGGTACTGATGCCCGGGTCGTTCGAACACTGGAGCATCGTGATTACTCGTCCGGTAAGGCGCGTCGCGCAGGCCGCAGTTGTGACCACCCTTGTCGCTGGCGCCGTTGGCGTCTCCTACTACGACAAGTCCGTGAACCTCTCCGTCGATGGCAAGGCCTCCGCGGTCCACGCCTTCGGCACCACCGTCGGCGACGTCCTCGCCAAGCAGGACATCAAGGTCGGTGAGCACGACGTCGTCGTCCCCTCCGCCGGGAGCAAGATCGAGGACGGCCAGAAGATCGTCGTCCGCTACGGCCGCAAGCTGAGCGTCACCGTCGACGGCAAGACACGCGACTACTGGACCACCGCCACCACGGTGGCGGCCGCCCTCCAGGAGCTGGGCATCCGAGCCGACTCCGCGAAGCTGTCGGCCTCGCGCTCGCAGACCCTGGGCCGCGAAGGTCTGGCGTTCAGCGTCACCACGCCGAAGGCCCTGACGGTCCACGTGGACGGCAAGAACCTCACCGGCAGTTCCACCAGCCCCACCGTCAAGGACGCGCTGGGCGAGCTCAAGGTCAAGGTCGACCGCGATGACCGGGTCAAGCCGGCCCTGAACGCGCCCCTGACGAGCGGCATGCAGATCGCCATCCAGCGGGTCACGGCCAAGACCGTCCGCGCCACCCAGGCGATCTCGTTCTCCACCGTCAAGAAGTCGGACTCCTCGATCTACAAGGGCGACTCCAAGACGGTCACCGCCGGCAAGGCCGGCGCCAAGGTCGTGACCTACCGGATCGTGACCGTCGACGGCAAGACCGAGAGCAAGCGGCCGGTCGCCACCGTCGTCACCGCGCAGCCGGTCACCCAGGTCGTCGCGGTCGGCACCAAGAGCCCTCCGGCCGCCCCCACCACGCCGACGCCCCCGGTCAGCGGCGGCAACAAGCCCTCGGCGGACGGCCTGAACTGGGCCGCGCTGGCGCAGTGCGAGTCCGGCGGCAACCCCGCCACGTACACGGGCAACGGCTTCTACGGCCTGTACCAGTTCGACGAGCAGACCTGGCACTCCGTCGGCGGCTCCGGCCTGCCGTCGGACAACTCCGCCGGGGAGCAGACCTACCGCGCTCAGATCCTGTACAAGCAGCGCAGCGACAGCCCCTGGCCGGTCTGCGGCGCCAAGCTCTACACCTGAGCCGCACCTTGAGCCGCAGCCCTCGCGAGAGCAGGCTCTGAGCAGCCCCCGAAGGCCCCGGACCCCAGCGGTCCGGGGCCTTCGGCGTTCTCCCCTAGAGTGCTCGTCATGGTCGAGGCGAACACGAGCGGGTACCTCGGGGCCACCCAGATCCGCGAGCTCGCGGCCCGGCTCGGCCTGCGCCCGACGAAGCAGTGGGGTCAGAACTTCGTCGTCGACGCCAACACCGTCAAGAAGATTGTCCGCCTCGCCGAGGTCGGCCCGAAGGACGTCGTCGTCGAGGTGGGTCCGGGGCTGGGCTCGCTCACCCTGGCGCTGCTTCCGGAGGCGGGCCACGTCACCGCCGTCGAGGTCGACCCCGCCCTCGCCGCGGCCCTGCCGGAGACCGTCAAGAGCCTGGCCCCGGCGTACGCCGACCGGCTCACCCTTGTGCACGCTGACGCGCTTCGGGTGCGCGAGCTGCCGGGCCCGCCGCCGACGGCCCTGGTGGCCAACCTGCCCTACAACGTGTCGGTGCCTGTCGTCCTGGGCTTCCTCGAGTCCTTCCCCTCCCTCGAGCGGGTGCTGGTCATGGTGCAGCTCGAGGTGGCCGAGCGGCTCGCCTCCAGGCCGGGCTCCAAGGTCTACGGCGTGCCCAGCGTCAAGGCGGCGTGGTACGCCGACGTGCGCCTGGCGGGCACGGTCTCGCGCAGCGTGTTCTGGCCGGTGCCCAACGTCGACTCCGGGCTGGTGTCCCTGGTTCGGCGGCCGGCACCGGAGACCATCGCGTCGCGCGAGGACGTCTTCGCGTGTATCGACGCAGCCTTCGCCCAGCGGCGCAAGACGCTGCGCGCAGCGCTCGCGACCTGGGCGGGGTCCCCGGCGCGGGCCGAGGAGGTCCTGCGCGCCGCGGGCATTGACCCGCGCACGCGCGGCGAGCAGCTCGGCGTCGAGGCCTTCGCCGCGATCGCCGCCGCGCGGCTGTCCTAGGGTGTTGGCATGACGTCTGCGACCGTGCCGTCCACCTCAGCGACGGTACGCGTCCCGGCAAAGATCAACCTCGAGCTCCTTGTCGGCCCCCGTCGCGAGGACGGCTACCACTCCCTGTCGACCGTCTACCACGCGGTCAGCCTGTTCGACGAGGTAACCGTCTCCTACGCCGACGAGTGGGGTCTCGAGGTCGCAGGTCCCCGGGCGGAGGGCGTGCCGACCGACAGCAGCAACCTCGCCGCACGCGCGGCCCAGCGCCTCGCCCAGGCGGGCGGGGTCGACGAGCCGGTGCACATCCGGATCCGCAAGGACATCCCCGTGGCCGGGGGCATGGCCGGGGGCTCGGCCGACGCGGCCGCCACGCTCGTGGCCTGCGACCACCTCTGGGGCCTCGGCATGACGCGGGAGGAGCTCGAGGAGCTCGCGGCCGACCTGGGCTCCGACGTTCCCTTCCTGCTGGCCGGCGGCACCGCCATGGGCTCCAGCAGGGGCGAGGTGCTCGCCCCTGTGCTCGCGCGCGGCACCTACCACTGGGTCCTGGCCATCAGCGAGGGCGGTCTGTCGACGCCGGCTGTGTATGCCGAGTGCGACCGCCTGCGCAGGGGCAGGACCGTGACCGAGCCGCGCCCGAGCCCCGCGATGATGCAGGCGCTGCGCAACGGGGACGCGCGCGCCCTGGGACGCGCGCTGACCAACGACCTCCAGCGGGCGTCCATCTCCCTGATGCCCGAGCTCGGCGACATCCTCGAGGCGGGGCTGGAGTTCGGTGCGCTCGGCGGCATCGTCTCCGGCTCCGGCCCCACCGTGGCCTTCCTCGTCGAGGGCAACGAGGCGGCCCTGGACCTGGCTGTCTCGCTGACCGCCTCGGGCACCGTCCGGGACGTCCGACGGGCGACGGGACCCGCCCACGGGGCGCACCTCGTCGCGGGACCCCGGCTCGACTGATGGCCAACCTCATCTCCGTCGAGCGCGCCTCCCTTGCGCTCGGCACCGCGCAGGTCCTCGACGACATCTCCCTGGGGGTCAACAGCGGCACCCGCATCGGTGTCGTCGGCCGCAACGGCGGCGGGAAGTCGACGCTGCTGCGGGTGCTGCTTGGCGTCCAGGCGGTCGACACAGGGCGGGTGACGCGCGCGGGCGACGCGACCGTGGGGATGCTCTCCCAGGGCGACGACCTCGACCCGGACGCCACCGTGCGCCAGGTGGTCCTCGGCGACCGCGCCGAGCACGTCTGGGCGGGCGACCCCCGCATCCGCGACGTGCTCACGGGCCTCCTGGGTGGCATCGGGGCGGAGGCCGTCGGTGGCCTCGACGCCGTGGTCGGCCCGCTCTCCGGTGGCGAGCGGCGCCGTCTCGCTCTCGCCCGCCTCCTCGTGGCGGCCCCGGACGTGCTGCTGCTCGACGAGCCCACCAACCACCTCGACGTCGAGGGAGTCGCCTGGCTCGCCGAGCACCTCGTCCACCATCGGGCCAGCCCTGACAACGCCCTCGTGGCCATCACCCACGACCGCTGGTTCCTCGACGCCGTCGCCCTGATGACCTGGGAGGTCGTGGACGGCACGGTTCACGACTACGAAGGCGGCTACGCGGCATACGTGCTGGCCAAGGCCGAGCGGGAGCGTGTGGCGGCGGTCACGGCGGAGCGCCGCGACAACCTGCTGCGCAAGGAGCTGGCGTGGCTGCGCCGCGGCCCCCCCGCCCGCACGAGCAAGCCGAAGTTCCGCATCGAGGCTGCCACCACCCTGATCGCCGACGAGCCGCCCCCGCGTGACGACGTCGAGCTGCTGCGGTTCGCCACCACCCGTCTGGGCAAGGACGTCATCGACCTGGTCGACGCCACCGTCGAGCTGGGGGGTCGGCCGCTGCTCGACCACCTCACGTGGCGGCTGGCGCCGGGGGAGCGGGTCGGCATCGTCGGGGTCAACGGGTCCGGCAAGTCCACCCTGCTGGGCGCGATCGCCGGCGACGTGCCGCTGGCTGGCGGCAAGCGCAAGGTCGGGGCCACCGTCCAGCTGGCGTACCTGACCCAGGAGGTGCGCGAGCTCGAGCGGTATGCCGAGTGGCGCGTCATCGAGGCCATCGAGGACGTGCGGAAGTTCATCCGTCTGGGCAGGAAGGAGATCAGCGCCTCGCAGCTCGCCCAGCGGCTCGGCTTCACCGGCAGCCGCCAGCAGACGCGGGTCAGCGACCTGTCGGGCGGGGAGCGCCGGCGCCTGCAGCTGACCCGCCTGCTCATGGCCGAGCCGAACGTGCTCCTGCTCGATGAACCCACCAACGACCTGGACATCGAGACCCTCACCTCGCTGGAGGACGTGCTCGACGGCTGGGCGGGCACCCTGCTCGTGGTCTCCCACGACCGGTACCTGCTGGAGCGCATCTGCGACCGCCAGGTGGCGCTGATGGGCGATGGGCGCCTGCGTGAGCTTCCTGGCGGCGTGGAGCAGTACCTCGAGCTGCGCCACGCCCAGAGCGCGGCCGTGGGGACGGAGGCGGCCCGCGAGGCGGCCAGCACTGCCACGGTGGCTGCTGCCGGGCCCTCGGCGGCCGAGCTGCGGGACGCCCGCAAGGAGATGGCGCGCGTCGAGAAGCAGCTCGCGCGGCTGGGCGAGCGAGAGGAACGCCTCCACGCGGCAATGGTCGAGGCGGCGACGGACCACGCGCGGGTCCTCGAGCTCAACACCCAGCTGCGCGAGGTCGTCGACGAGCGCGAGGAGCTCGAGCTCGCGTGGCTGGCGGCCGCGGAGGTTGTCGGCTGAGGGGTGCTGGCTTGGAGCTAGCCCTGCGTCGACCGCGACCTGGGGGTGGGGCGGTCCAGGACGAAGTACCGGCCGGTGATCTCGGTGGGCTCGATGCGGACCAGGCTGAACTTGTCGGTCGGGATCCAGGAGTGCAGCGGCAGCTTCTCGGCCTCGTCGGCCTCCGCCCCCTCGAGCTCGCGGGCCCTGCCCCGCAGCACGACGCTGGAGGCGTGGCTGTCGTCGTACCTGTCGACCTCAAAGGCCACGTCCTGGTTCATCGTGATGCCGAGCAGCTTGCTGCCCTCCGCTGTCCGGAACACCAGCGTCTGCCCGTCCACCGCGTAGTTCACCGGCAGGATGTGCACCTCGTTGGCGAGGTGGAAGGCCAGGCGGCCGAACTCCTGCTCGCGCAGCAGCTCCCAGCAGTCCAGGTCGGAAAGCTCGCTGACGATGTCGCTGTCGGTGTCCATGGCCGTTCCTCTCCTCATCCTCCGCGGACCGCTGCGCCGGTCCGTGGAACCACGCTAGGCACGGTGTGCCCAGAACGGATGGGCCGAAGGACTCAGATGTCGGAGGCCAGCGCCAGCGAGCTAGGTCTCGAAGGGGGCGAGCAGGCGGCGCAGCAGCGCGGCGAGCTCCTTGCGGTCGTGCGCGGGCAGCTCGGCCAGCAGCCCCCGCTCTCGGGTCAGCAGGTCGGCCATGGCTGCGTCGACGGCCGCCTTGCCGGTCTCGGTCAGCTGGACGATGACGCCGCGGCGGTCGTGGGGGTCCGGGCTGCGGCCGACGAGCCCGCGGCGCTCGAGGCGGTCGACCCGGTTGGTCATGGTGCCGCTGGTGACCAGCGTCTGCTGCACGAGCTGTCCCGGCGAGAGCTGGTAGGGCTCGCCGGCACGGCGCAGGGCGGAGAGCACGTCGAACTCCCACCCCTCCAGGCTGTGCTTCGCAAAGGCCTGCGCCCGGTCGAGGTCCAGACGCCGGGCCAGCCGCGAGATGCGCGAGAGCACGTGCAGCGGGGAGACGTCGAGGTCAGGGCGCTCGCGGTGCCAGGCCTCGACGATCCGGTCGACGTCGTCAGCACCAGGCTTGGTCATGGTGGAAACTCTACTCCCCATCAAGTATCTTGATATCAAGATACATCCGGGACCGTTGGACCAGTCGATGCAGGAGGGCCGCCATGAGCACCACGTGGGATCCCCAGCAGTACGCAAAGTTCTCCGACCACCGCAGCCGGCCGTTTGTCGACCTGATGGCCAGGGTCGGGGCCGTCGCCCCCGACCTGGTCGTCGACCTGGGCTGCGGCAACGGCCCGCTGACCCTGACGCTCGCCGAGCGCTGGCCGGGGGCGCGGATCGTGGGGGTGGACTCCTCGCCCCAGATGCTCGAGTCGGCGCGGGCGCTGGATCCGGCTGGGCGCGTGGAGTGGGTCGAGGGCGACCTCGCCGAGTGGGACATCGTGTCGCTGGGCCAGGCGCCGGACGTCATCGTCACCAACGCCACCCTCCAGTGGGTCCCCGAGCACCTGGCGCGCCTCGGAGGGTGGGTCGGGGCGCTGTCTGCGGGCGGGTGGTTCTCGATGCAGGTGCCGGCCAACTTCGATGCGCCCTCACACCAGCTCATGCGCGACGCGGCACGGGACCACCCCGCGGCAGACCCGCTCGCCGCACAGCTGGCCCGACCGGGAGTGGCCGAGCCTGCCACCTACCTCCAGGCCCTCTACGCGCTGGGGTGCGAGGTCGACGTGTGGGAGACGACCTACCACCACGTCCTGGACCCGCTGGGCAAGCAGGACAGCCCCGTCCTGGAGTGGGTGCGCGGCACGGGGCTCCGTCCCGTGCTCGACACCTTGGTCGACGAGGAGGAGCGCGCCGCCTTTCTTGCCGACTACGACGCGAGGCTGCGGGCGGCATACCCGCGGACCGCGGCCGGCGTCATCTTCCCGTTCCGGCGCGTGTTTGCCGTGGCGCACAAGAAGGAGAAGGCATGAGTATCAAGGGAATTCACCACGTTCAGATCGCCTGCCCCGCAGGCACTGAGGACCTGTTGCGGGGGTTCTACGGCGACGTCGTGGGGATGCCCGAGATCCCCAAACCGGCGGCACTGGCGGTTCGCGGCGGCGTGTGGTTCGCCGCGGGCAGCCACGAGCTGCACTGTGGAGTGGAGGAGGCGTTTTCGCCCGCCCGCAAGGCGCACCCGGCCTTCAGCGTCGACGACATCGATGGCCTCGCCGCCGCCCTTGAGCGAGCCGGCCGTGAGGTGTTCTGGGACAGGCAGATTCCGGGGGTGCGCCGGTTCCACACCGCGGACCCTGTCGGCAATCGCGTGGAGTTCCAACAGATCTGAGGACTCAGGTCCGCCACAGGGGGGACGTTCGGCCCTGTGGAGTGTCCAGCCGCGACCGAGAGACTGCTTACGCATCAAGAAATCGCAGTTTCAACAATCGCCGGCGATCCCGGCACTAGTAAGGAGAATGGCAATGCGCAAGACCATGGACAAGCTCATCTCCTGGACGGGGCTCGTGGTTGCCGTCGTCCTCCTTGTCGCTGGAGGCCTGTTGACCTGGGCGAGCAACTTCGTCGCCGACAACGTCAAGGAACAGCTGACGTCGCAGCACATCACGATGCCGGTGGCTGCCGCCTTCCCCGAGGGCCAGGCCGAGTACCTCAAGCCCTACGCCGGGCAGCCCCTGGAGAACGGCCAGCAGGCCAAGGCCTACGCCGACCACTACATCCTGGCCCACATGAACGCCCAGAGCGGTGGCAAGACCTACTCCGAGGTCAGCGGCCAGTTCCTGAAGCTGAGCAAGGACCCCGGCGCTGACAAGGCGCAGGTTGCCCAGCTCGGTGAGCTCCGTCAGACCCTCTTCATGGGCAGCACGCTCCGCGGCCTCCTGCTCTACGGCTACGCGTTCGACACCATGGGCCGCATCGCTGGGCTCGCCGCCATCGCCGCCTTCGTCGGATCGGGTCTGCTCTTCGTCCTCAGCATCATGGGCCTTCGGCACGCAGCCCGGGTTCGCGAGGAGTCGCCGGCCAGCCAGCCTCGGGTGCAGGCCAAGCCCGCCACGGCCTGACCGCCGACCGCTGGCTGACAGCAACCGACAGAAGCGGCCCCCGGCACCAGCCCGGGGCCGCTTCTCGGTGCGCGGGGGCTTGTCGCGGTGTGCCGGGTCTGGCCTTCGGGCCGTCAGGCGGACGTGGTGCGCAGGGTGGGCTTCTTCTCGAGGCCGGCCAGGCCGTTCCAGGCAAGGTTGACGAGGTGGGCCGCCACGTCGGCCTTCTTCATCTTTGGCGAGTCGAGCCACCACTGACCGGTCAGGGCGACCATCCCGACCAGCATCTGCGCATACAGCGGGGCGGCCCTGGGGTCGAGCTTCCGCCGCTTGAACTCGGCGGCGAGGATGTGCTCGACCTGCGAGGCGACTTCGGACATCAGGCTGGCCAGCGAACCGGTCGACTGCCCGGTCGGGCTGTCGCGCACCAGGATGCGGAAGCCGTCGGTCGAGCCCTCGATGTAGTCGAGCAGGGCCACGGCACCCCGCTCCAGGGTCTCGCGGCTGCCGGCGTCGGCCGCCAGGGCACCGGTGATGGAGCCGAGGAGGGCAGCGATCTCGCGGTCCACCACCACGGCATACAGGCCCTCCTTGCCGCCGAAGTGCTCGTAGACCACGGGCTTGGAGACTCCTGCGCTCGACGCGATCTCCTCGACGGTGGTGCCCTCGAACCCCTTGTCGGCGAACAGCTTCCGCCCGATCACGATGAGCTGCTCACGCCGCTGCTTGCCGGTCATGCGCGAGCGGCCGGATGCAGACTCCTTCTCTCGGGACTCAGTCACACGCGCCATCATGCCCTCCCAAGCGGATGCCGTGACCGCAGGGGCTGTTGGCTACTCTTGCGACAGTCCTTCGCAGGGACGATCCCCGGTTGGTCTGCTGGCAGGGCCCGCCTGACTTTGAATCAGGACAAGCGACGTAGGTTCGATTCCTACCCGGGGAGCCAAACCCGCAGGTCAGCGGCTTGGGCCGTCGGGGGCCGGTTCCTCGTCGGGCCGGTCTGCTAACGGGTTTGCTAACACGAGCTGGTCGGAGTCGACTGTGCGGTTCCGGCTCATGCTTGACCATGGGGTTCCGGTTCCTGCCTTCCATGTTGGGGACGCGGTTCCGGTTCCTGCGCGACAGTCGTTCCGGTAGGTGCCTGACGGTCCTGCTGGTCTGAGCGGTTGCCGTGGTGGCGATGTGCGCTCTTTCGTGGCCCCTTGATGGGGGTCGTGGAAGGGAGCCGGGCATGTTGCGGGAGCTGGCTGTGAGCGAGCTGCGGTATCGGGCGGTGCTGGAGGTGCTGGACGGCGCGACGGTGACCGAGGTGGCGGCCCGGTTCGGGGTGGCCCGTCAGACGGTCCATGCGTGGTTGCGCCGGTACGCGGCCGAGGGCGCGGTGCTGAACCTGCAGGACCGGTCGTCGCGGCCGCATTCGTGCCCGCATCAGATGCCGGCGGAGGTGGAGGCGCGGGTGCTGAGCATCCGGGACGCCAACCCCCGGTGGGGTCCGGACCGGATCCGCTATCAGCTGGGCCGGGAGGGGGTGGTGCCGGTGCCTGGCCGGTCGGGGGTGTACCGGGCGCTGCTGCGTGGTGGTCGGATTGACCCGGCGCGGCGTCGTCGGCGGCGCAGCGACTACCGGCGCTGGGAGCGGGGCCGGCCGATGGAGCTGTGGCAGATGGACGTGGTCGGTGGGGTGCACCTGGCCGACGGGGTCGAGGTGAAGGTGGTGACCGGGATCGATGACAACTCCCGGTTCGTGGTGTGTGCGCGGGTAGTGGCCCGGGCCACGGCCCGGCCAGTGTGCGAGGCGCTGCTGGCGGCCCTGGGCCGGCACGGGGTCCCGGAGCAGATCCTGACCGACAACGGCAAGGTCTTCACCGGTCGTTTCGGGCCGCACGGCTCGAGCGCGGAGGTGCTGTTCGACCGGGTCTGTGCCGAGAACGGGATCCGGCACCTGCTGACCGCGCCGCGGTCGCCGACCACCACGGGCAAGGTCGAACGCCTGCACAAGACGATGCGCGCCGAGTTCCTGGGCGAGGCGGACCGGGTGCACCCCAGCATCGAGGCTTTGCAGGCGGCGCTGGATGCGTGGGTGGTGCAGTACAACACGGTTCGCCCGCACCAGGCGCTGGGGATGCGCCCGCCGGTGGACCGGTTCACCCTGGTCACCCTGCCGCCAGCCGAGGTGGTCGACCCGGCGCCAGTACCGGTGCCGCGGGTCGCGCCGCCGCAGCTGGTCACCGCCTCCAGGGTGCGGATGGCGGGGGTGCAGCGGTGGGTCAGCCAGCGTGGGGTGATCCGGTTGGCCGGGTTCAGCTACCGGGTGCCGATCGTGTTCGCCGGTGAGCCGGTCGAGGCGGTGGTCGAGCACAACTTGGTCCAGATCTTCCACCGCGACGTGCTGGTGGCCTCCTACCCGCAGCGGGTCCGTCCCGGACACTCCACGGCACAGCCGCCGCGGCAGGGCAGGCGCACCGCCCGTCCGGCGACCGAGGGCGTCGTGGTGAACCGGGTCGTCGACAAGGACGGGCTGCTCAGCTTCGCCGGCACCATGTACCGGGCCGGGCGGCCTTGGCGCGGCAAGACGCTGCAGGTGTCGGTGGTGGCCGACTCGGTCCAGCTCGCGTTCAAGGGCGCCGTGGTGCGCGTGCACCCGATCCGGCACGACCGGGCCAAGGAGCACGGCGCGTACGCCACACCCAACGGCCGGCCGCGCAAGCCGCGCCAGGATGCGCCGGACGGTGTCGGCGTCAAGGCCGAGCCGCTGCGCGGTCGACTCCGTCGAGCCTTGACCCCAACCCCTTGACCCGGCGCGAACCGCCGTGGCGCGCAACCGTCCCTCGCAGCTCAGTCATCATCGGTCACCACGGGTGTCGCGGGGGTACCGGAGACGTTTCGTCGCGCGGGTACCGAACCTTGACACTGGTCGGAGTCGACTGGCTCGTCGACCACGGAGGCGAAGATCTGGGCCACCTCGACGGCCTGGTCGCGCAGCACGTGGGCATAGACCCGCAGCGTGATGGCCGGGTCGGCGTGGCCCAGCCGTGCGGCCACCACGTGAACCGGAACACCGGCCTTGAGCAGCAGGGTGGCGTGCACGTGGCGCAGGTCGTGCAGCCGCATGGGAGGCAGGGCCGGCTTGGCCAGGCCCGAGTTGATCGCCTCGACGGTGCGGCGCATGAGCGAGCCGGCCACGTCGGGGAAGAGCGGTGAGCCGATCTCCATCCGGAAGACATGGCCGCCCTCGACCCACGACCCGCAGGCACGCTCCCGCTCCTTGGCTTGGCGCTCGGCGTGCTCGCGCAGGACCGCCACGGTGCCGGCGTCGATGCCCACGGTCCTGACTCGTCCGGACTTCGTGGTTCCCTCCACGCGCCGGCCGCCCACCATCGTCACCGAGCCGCGGACGACGATGTGCGGGTGGGCGCCGTCGAGCTCGACGTCGTCCCAGCGCAGGTGCAGCAGCTCGCCCCGACGGGCACCGGTGTAGGCGGCGAGGCGGAAGAAGGCGTAGAGCCGGTGGGTCGAGACCGCGTCGAGGAACATGCGCAGCTGCGCCGCGTCCCAGACGTCGTGGACCTGGACGACGGCGTCGGTCTTCGGGCGCTTGGCCCGCTCGGCCGGGTTGGAGGTGAGGATCTGGTCCGTGCGCACCGCGTCGTTGAAGGCCTTGCGCAGCACTGCGTGCACGTAGCCGACCGTGCGCGGCGACAGTGGCTGGCCGTTGCGGCCTCCCTCGGCGAGCAAGGTTCGGTAGAGGCTGCTCAGCGTGGTGGGTCGGACGCTCTGCAGCTGCATGCGGCCGATCCGCGGCAGGACGTAGCTGGAGATGAGCGACTGGTAGTCGTGGTGCGTCTTGGGTTTGACCTCGAGCGCGTGCGCCTCGAGCCACTGGGCCAGGTACTGCTCGACGGTGATCCGGTTGCGGTCGACGTACTCGCCGCGTCGGGCCGCGACTCGAGCTGCGTCACGGGCGGCCTTGGCGTCGGCCTCCGTCCGGAAGCCACCGACCCACCGGGGCTTGCTCACCCCGGCGGCGTCGGTGACCCGGATGACAAAGGACCAGGAGCCGCCTCGGCGGATGACCCCGTCACGAAGCACGGGCATCAGGCCACGTTGCGCAGCGACTCGACGAACGCGATGACGTCGGCGCCGCGGACGCCGCGAACCCGGTCGATCCGCACCGAGGGCAGCACGCCTGCACGCACGAGTTCGTAGACCTTCGACCGGCTCAGGCTGAGGTGCAGGGCGACCTCGGGGATCCGGTACAGCAGCTTCTCGTCCATCAGTTCTCCTTGTGTCATGCCGCACTGTGCACGGCTGGGGTGGGGGTTGCCGAACGGTTGTCCACAGGGGGCGGGTCCGCGCCGGCCAGAAGGGTCCTGGCCTGCTCGTACTGGGCCTTGCGTTGGCGGCGGTCGAGCATCGACTGCATGACGACGTGCGCCCAGTCGGCCTGGGTGACGGGGACCTCTTCCCAGACGAAGCGGGGCTTGCCGTCGTCGGTGAGGACGTCGGCGGCCATGCGGCCGGCGTCTTCGGGTTCGATGCCGGCGGCTTCGAGGACCTGCTCGACGACGGCTCGCCTGTCGGCCCGGTGGGTGCTGAGCGTCTTGCCGGACCAGCCTCTCGAGACGAGCACCCGTCGGCCGCCGAGGCCGAGGTGCTCTCGGTCGTGCGCCTTGGAGGCGCAGTGGCCGGGGACCAGCCCGGGACCGGGGGTTTTCGGCTGCACGCCGTACCGGAGCCAGTTCGCGCACTCGGGCGAGCACGGCAGCCACCGGATCTGGTCGTGGAGCCGGTTGATGTGGGCCTCGTAGTCCGGGTCGGGGGCGTCCTCGTCGGTGTAGGTGTCGGCGACGGACTTGGTCAGGTACTTGGTGAGGTAGCGCACGGCGCGGTCGGAGTCCTTGCTGCCGGAGAGGACGCCCTTGACGTCGACTTGGCGGCCGAAGGTGACCACGTGCGCCGGCTGGGCGTCGGGGTCGTTGTCGATGTCGTGGAGGACCCGCTCCCACGTGGTGAGCGGGTAGCCGGTGTCGGGGTCGCGGTAGTGCCCGTCGTCCCAGAGCGGGGTGCGGTGCTCGTAGACGACGGTGTCCATCTGGGGCCACCACAACGCCACGTAGGTGGCGGCGGTGACGGCCTTGAGCGTGGCCCTGGGGATCGCGCCGCGCAGGGCGACGTGGAAATGCGGGGCGAGGCGCATCTGGGCCTCGATGGCGCCGAAGTACTGCACCCGGTAGCCGGCGGAGCGACGCAGGTTCTGGAACCAGCGGTCCATCAGCTTGGAGAAGTGCAAGGCATCCAGCGCCGCCCGTCGGCAGTCGTAACGGTCCGGGCGGACCGGAACCCCGCGTCCCCGGCGGACTTTGCCGTAGCTGTCGAGGGTGAGGGTGACGAACATGGAGGGCCGGTAGGTATTGCCGCCCGGGGCGGTGAAGACCGTGCCGACGGTTCGGTCCTCCCACGGACGCTGCGGCAGGTCAGGCATGCCTGCGAGGCGGCGGGTGGACCGGCTGCGCCGCCGGGCCGACCCTGCGTCCTCATCGCCGTTTTCGCCGGCGGGAGAGTCGTCGACTTCCGCTGCTGAGGCCTCGTCCGGTTCCCGACTCGGGTGGGGTCCGTCGCTGCGCTCAGGTTCCTCGGCCAGGTGCCAGCCCTCGGTGCACTGGGTCATCCGCAGCCGGCGAGCCCTGGCCGCGCAGGGAGGACACTTCGAGTCCAGGGTCGAGCCGCAGTCGAGCGCCGTGACCACCGAGTCGCGTGGTGCGATCGGTGACCCGGCGCAGGACGGGACGCACGCACACGCCCTCGCGCACGGCCGCGTGGCGGACGAGTTCGTCGCTGATCGGAAGGAGGCCCACCCCTCCATTGAGGGTCGCGGAAGACGTCTTGTCCCACGCATGTCCGGATTTCCGGCGCTTCTTTACGGAAATTTGAATATCGCTGTGGCGCAATGGATTCCAGTTCAAACGGTTGGGTCAAATACGTCTGGTTCGTGCCGTAGCCACAACGAGGCAACCGGAAGTATGGTCCGCCGTGAATGGGCGTTACGGCGAAGGCTGCACGCCAGGTCCCCGAAGAGCAGACGCTTCGCCGCCGTTCGCTCAGCTCGCGCATCCGGGCCGTCCGGTCGTCAATCGGCCCGTATCGGGGGTGGTCGGTGTAGATCGCTGTAGCGATCCGCCCGATCAGGCCTGACACCTGCCACCATGGGTCCGTGCCAGATGCTTCGCCTTCGTACTACT
>DASULG010000044.1:0-12561 GCA_036278335.1 Pedococcus sp. | reverse complement strand
AGATGACAGATTTCGAACACGTGTTCGGGTAGATTCTGTCCACAGGAGGTAACTCCGCGGCCACACCATCCACCGCCCGATACGGCGTGACGGTCGGCTGTCGGTGCTGGCTCCTAGCGTCTGACCCGACAGCAGATCAAGGACTGTGCGGGTCGAAGGCAGGCGCGCCCGACCCGATGAAACCAGGAAGCAGGTGTGGAGATGGCTGGCGCAAACGCGGCTCGCGGTGACAGCAAGCTCGTCGACCAGAAGCTCAAGGCCCTCGAGACCACGATGGGCCAGATCGAGAAGAGCCACGGCAAGGGCGCGGTGATGCGCCTCGGCGACAACGTGCGCGCCCCCATCGAGGTGATCCCCACGGGGTCGATCGCCCTCGACATCGCGCTCGGCATCGGCGGTCTCCCGCGCGGCCGCGTCGTCGAGATCTACGGGCCGGAGTCCTCGGGCAAGACCACCGTGGCACTGCACGCCGTGGCCAACGCCCAGCGCGCCGGTGGCATCGCGGCGTTCATCGACGCCGAGCATGCCCTCGACCCGGACTACGCCCAGAAGCTCGGCGTCGACACGGACTCTCTTCTGGTCAGCCAGCCCGACACCGGTGAGCAGGCCCTCGAGATCGCGGACATGCTGATCCGCTCTGGCGCGATCGACATCATCGTCATCGACTCGGTGGCTGCCCTCGTGCCGCGCGCCGAGATCGAAGGCGAGATGGGTGACAGCCACGTCGGCCTCCAGGCACGCCTGATGTCCCAGGCGCTGCGCAAGCTCACCGGTGCCCTCAACAACACCGGCACGACCGCGATCTTCATCAACCAGCTCCGCGAGAAGATCGGCGTGATGTTCGGTTCGCCCGAGACCACCACCGGTGGCAAGGCGCTGAAGTTCTATGCCTCGGTGCGCCTCGACGTGCGCCGCATCGAGACCCTCAAGGACGGCAGCGACCCGGTCGGCAACCGCACCCGCGTCAAGGTCGTCAAGAACAAGGTCGCGCCGCCGTTCAAGCAGGCAGAGTTCGACATCCTCTACGGCCACGGCATCTCCCGCGAGGGCGGCCTGATCGACATGGGCGTCGAGCAGGGCTTCGTCCGCAAGGCCGGCGCCTGGTACACGTACGAGGGCGACCAGCTCGGCCAGGGCAAGGAGAACGCGCGCACCTTCCTCAAGGACAACCCCGATCTCGGGGACGAGATCGAGAAGAAGATCAAGGAGAAGCTCGGCATCGGGCCGCAGGTCGACAAGCCTGCCGAGCCGGTGGCCGAGGTCCCGGTCGAGTTCTGAGGCTGATGAGCCACGACAGGCAGCAGGCTGCCAGGGAGGCCTTCGAGGCCGCCCTGGCAGCCGCGTCTTCCGGGTCCGCGCCGTCAGGGTCCGCGTCGGCAGAGGCCGGATCGTCAAGGGCCGCGTCAGCGGGGGCCGCCTCACCGGCGGCGGGCGCCCCGCGCGCCCGACGAGGCCGACGACAGAAGACACCCGGCGATCCGGAGCAGGACCTCCAGCGGCGCGACAGCGAGCCCGACGCCCACGACGTCGCGCGCCAGATCGTGCTGCGGCAGCTGGCGATGGCGCCGCGCAGCCGGCAGCAGCTGCGCGACAAGCTGCGCCAGCGCGACTGCCCCGACGACGTGGCCGAGGCTGTGCTCGACCGCATGACCGAGGTCGGCCTCGTCGACGACGAGGCGTATGCCGCGATGCTGGTGCGCTCCCAGCAGGCCGGCCGCGGGCTGGCTGCCCGTGCCCTGGCGCGCGAGCTGCGCACCAAGGGCATCGACGACGACACAGCCCAGGCCACGCTGGCCGAGATCGACCCCGAGGACGAGCGGGAGCGCGCCCGCGCCCTGGTTGCCAAGAAGCTGAGGACGATGCACGGCCTGGAGGCCACCGTCCAGACGAGGCGGCTCGCCGGCATGCTGGCGCGTAAGGGCTACCCGTCGTCCGTGGCGTTCTCCGTGATCCGCGAGGCCCTCGCCGAGGCGCCGGAGCACCAGCGGGACTGACGACGTACTCTCGCAGGCGTGTCACCGCCGCCCCCACAGCGCTTCGTCGAGCTCGCGGCGCGACGGTTGCGCACGGTCGCGGGCGCCACGCGCACACCGCGGCGCAACCGGCACCTGGCCAACCTGCTGGCTTTCATCGCCGGCACGCTGAACTCCGTGGGCTTCGTGGCCGTGTCCGTCTACACCTCCCACATGACCGGCCTGACGGCCTCAGTGGCCGACCACCTGGTGCTCGGGTCGATGCGCCTGGTCGGCGTCGGGATGGAGGCGATCACGTTCTTCGTCCTCGGCGCCATGACGTGCGCGCTGCTGTTCAACTGGGGACGGCGGCGCCACCACGAGGCCCGGTTCGCCAACGTCCTGGTGCTCGAGGCCCTGCTGATCCTCGCTTTCGGGGGCCTCGCGGACCAGCTCACCTGGCGCCACCGCGACCTGGTCTTTGTCGCGGTGCTGTGCTTCACCATGGGCTTGCAGAACGCCATCATCACCAAGATCTCCGCCGCCCAGATCCGCACGACCCACGTCACCGGCATGATCACCGACATCGGCATCGAGCTGGGCAAGGCGACCTACCGAAGCCGGATGGCGACCCAGCCGCCGGTGCGGGCCGACCTCGGCAAGCTGGGCATGCTGGCCGGCCTGGTCGCCCTGTTCTTCGTCGGGGGAGTGGCGGGGGCAGCCGGCTACCTCGCGCTCGGGTTCACCGTCCTGCTCGCCCCTGCCCTGGTACTCCTGGTCGTCGCCACGCCTCCTCTGCTCTCCGACCTCCGCGCCCGCTGACGCCGACCCGACATCCCGCGACCGGGGGCCACGTCGGCTGCGGTGCCGGCACGGCATACGGGGGCGCGCGGAGCACGTACCCTTGTCGGTGCCATGACGACGCAGAAGACCTATGACGTGCGCACCCACGGGTGCCAGATGAATGTCCACGACTCCGAGCGGCTCGCCGGCCTGCTGGAGACCGCGGGCTATGTCGACGTCAGCAGCCTGCCCCCCGCCGAGCGCCCCGAGGCCGCCGACGTGGTCGTCTTCAACACCTGCGCGGTGCGCGAGAACGCCGACAACAAGCTCTACGGGAACCTGGGACAGCTGCGCCCCGCCAAGACCCGCAACCCCGACATGCAGATCGCCGTGGGCGGCTGCATGGCGCAGAAGGACCGCGACACGATCGTCAAGCGGGCACCGTGGGTCGATGTGGTCTTCGGCACCCACAACATCGGCAGCCTGCCCGCCCTGCTCGACCGGGCCCGCCACAACCGCGAGGCCCAGGTCGAGATCCTCGAGTCCCTGGAGGTATTCCCCTCCACCCTGCCCACCCGCCGCGACTCCGCCTACAGCGGGTGGGTCTCGATCTCGGTGGGCTGCAACACCACCTGCACGTTCTGCATCGTGCCCAGCCTGCGCGGCAAGGAGGCCGACCGCCGTCCGGGCGACATCCTCGCCGAGGTCACCGCGCTGGTGGAGCAGGGGGTCGTCGAGATCACTCTCCTCGGGCAGAACGTCAACACCTACGGCGTCGAGTTCGGCGACCGGCTGGCCTTCGGTAAGCTGCTGCGGGCCTGTGGCGAGATCGACGGCCTGGAGCGGGTCCGGTTCACCAGCCCGCACCCCGCCGCGTTCACCGATGACGTCATCACCGCCATGGCCGAGACCCCGAACGTCATGCCGAGCCTGCACATGCCGCTGCAGTCGGGCTCCGACCGCGTCCTGAAGGAGATGCGTCGCTCGTACCGCAGTGCGAAGTTCCTCGGCATCATCGACCGGGTCCGCGAGCAGATCCCCGACGCGGCGATCACCACTGACATCATCGTGGGCTTCCCCGGCGAGACCGACGACGACTTCGAGCAGACCCTCGCGGTCGTGCGGCAGTCGCGGTTCTCCAGCGCCTTCACGTTCCAGTACTCCATCCGCCCCGGGACCCCCGCGGCCACGATGGACCACCAGGTGCCCAAGGCCGTTGTCCAGGAACGCTACGACCGCCTCATCGAGGTGCAGGAGGGGATCTCCTGGGCGGAGAACCGCGCCCTCGAGGGCCGCGAGATCGAGGTCCTGGTCGCGACCGGCGAGGGCCGCAAGGACACCGAGACCCATCGCCTCTCCGGCCGCGCCCGCGACAACCGCCTGGTGCACTTCGCGGTCCCCGAGGGTGCCGAGCGGCCCCGCCCCGGCGACATGGTCACCGTCGGTGTCACCTACGGCGCCCCGCACCACCTGGTCGCGGACGCCGCCCTGAGCGCAGGCCCGTATGCCGTGCGGCGCACCGGTGGTGGCGATGCGTGGCAGGCACTGCAGGACGCACCGGTGCCGGGCAAGCCCGCCGTCTCCCTGGGTATGCCGGGTGTGGGCCGACCCGCGCCCGCAGCGGCCACCGACGCGGTCTGCGGCACGCGGTAGCGGTCTGCGCGCGCGATGACCGTCTGCGGCGCGGGGTAGCCGGCTCGGGCAGGGTTGCAGCGCGGTTTCGCTGGGCTCTCCTCGCCGTGGCCGGTCCCGTCGGGCCGTGCCAGAGCGGGGGTTCCTGCTCTGGAAGACTGTCCGCCATGACCGTGCGCCCCATCCTGATCACCGGCGAGCCTGTCCTGCACAGACGCGCCCTCCCTGTCGAGTCCTTCGACGGCGACCTGCGGGCGCTGGTGGCCGACATGTTCGAGACGATGGATGCCGCCCACGGCGTGGGCCTGGCGGCACCGCAGATCGGCGTGGGGCTGCGCATCTTCACCTGGCAGATGGAGAACTCGGACGGGGCGTCCGAGCGCGGGGTCATCGTCAACCCGTACGTCGCCCCCTCGAAGGCCGCCCAGGAGGACCCTGACCCCGATGAGGAGGTCGAGGGGTGCCTGTCCGTGCCCGGCGAGAGCTTCCCCCTCAAGCGCGGTGAGCGCGCCAGCGTGACCGGATACGACATCGACGGCAGCGAGATCTCCTTCGAGGCGACCGGCTGGTTCGCGCGCTGCATGCAGCACGAGTACGACCACCTCAACGGGTTCCTCTACGTCGACCGCCTCAACGGCAAGTGGGGGAAGAGGGCCAAGAAGACGCTCAGGCGCAACGGCTGGGGCGTGCCCGGCCACGCGTGGACGCCGGGCGTCGACCCGGACCCGTTCGGCCACGACGCCCCGGACGAGCACGACCTCTAGGACATGCACGAGTCCTCCTCTGGTCCCCTCGTGATCGCCCTCGTGGGCCCGACGGCAACAGGCAAGTCAGACCTCGCCCTTGACCTCGCCGAGGTGCTCGGCGCCGAGATCGTCAACGCGGACGCCTCGCAGCTCTACCGCGGCATGGACATCGGCACCGCCAAGCTCCCGGTGGGGGAGCGCCGTGGCATCCCGCACCACCAGCTCGACGTCCTCGGGGTCACCGAAGAAGCCAGCGTCGCGGCATACCAGGCCAGCGCCCGGGCCGACCTCGCCGCGGTCGCCGGGCGTGGGCGGCACGCCCTGCTGGTCGGCGGCTCCGGCCTCTACGTCCGCGCGGTGCTCGACCACCTCGAGATCCCGCCCACCGACCTGGGCGTCCGCCGGCGGCTGGAGGAGGAGGCCGCTGGCCTCGGCACCGAGGCGATGCTGCAGCGGCTGCGCCAGCTCGACCCGGCAGCGGCGGCCGCCATCGAGGCCAACAACGCCAGGCGCATCGTGCGAGCCCTCGAGGTCATCGAGCTCACCGGCCGCCCGTTCTCGGCGACGATGCCGAGTCGCGAGTACGTGCGGCCCACCGTGGCGATCGGCCTCGAGCTGCCCCGCCCCGTACTCGATGCGCGGATCGACGCGCGCGTGCGCCGGATGTGGTCCCAGGGCCTGCTTGACGAGGTCCGAGCCCTGGAGCAGGTGGGCCTGCGTCGCGGCCGCACCGCCTCGAGGGCCATCGGCTACGCCCAGGCGCTGGGTCAGATCGACGGCGACCTGACCGAGGCCGAGGCGCTGGTGCAGACCGCGACCCTGACCCGCAGGCTCGCGCGCCGCCAGGAGTCGTGGTTCCGGCCCGACCCGCGGATCACCTGGCTCGATCCTCGCGAGCCCGACACCCTGGGGCGGGCCGTCGCGCTGGCCCGGCAGGCGATCGGGGACAATGACCGCCATGGCTGACACTCTCCCCTTCACCAAGGGCCACGGCACGGAGAACGACTTCGTGCTGGTCCCCGACCTCGAGGGTGCTCTCGACCTCATGCCCAGCCAGGTCGCCCTGCTCGCGGACCGCCGCGCGGGCATCGGCGGCGACGGGGTCATCCGTGTCGTCCCGACGCGCGCGGCGGCGGAGGAGAGCGTGCGGGCCCAGGCCGACGAGGCCCGCTGGTTCATGGACTACCGCAACGCCGACGGCAGCGCCGCGGAGATGTGCGGCAACGGGTCTCGCGTGTTCGCCGCCTACCTGCGACGCGAGGGGTTCGAGACCACCGACGAGTTCGCCATCGCCACGCGCTCAGGCGTCAAGCGGGTCCGGTTCGAGGCCGGCGGCCTGATCGCGGTCAACCTCGGCCCTTGGAGGTTCCGGGACGAGGCCGACGCGGGGGACGACGGCATCGACGCCCTGGTGCACCTGGACGGGCACCAGCCCTTCTCCGCCGTCAGCCTCGACCTCGGCAACCCGCACACGGTGGTCGCCCTCCCCGAGAGCGTCGACCTCAACGGGCTCGACCTCAGCCGTCCGCCCGTGGTCAACCCAGCCCCGCCGCAGGGGACCAACGTGGAGTTCGTCCGCCCCCACGGCCTGGGCCACCTCAGCATGCGCGTGCACGAGCGCGGGGTCGGTGAGACCCGGTCCTGCGGCACGGGTGCCTGCGCGGCTGCCCTGGCCACGAGGTTCTGGGCCGGCGAGGGAGCTCCGGACGTCTGGACGGTCGACGTCCCCGGTGGCCGGCTGCGCGTGACGGCGCTGCCCGGTCACGAGGTGGAACTGGCCGGCCCGGCAGTGCTCGTCGCCGACGGCGTCACGACGCTCGTGTGACCGCCAGGACCCGAAAGCCCTTGTCCGACGCGTAGCGCGAGACGGTGAAGGTGTCGGCTGGAAGGGCCTGCGCGAGCCAGCGCTGCAACGAGTCCGAGCCCAGGTTCTTCTGCACCACGAGGTATGCCGTGCCGCCGGCTTCCAGCCGGGGGAGCCAGGTCAGCAGCATGTCGTGGAGCGCCGCCTTGCCGACCCGGATCGGCGGGTTGGACCAGATCGCCGCGAACCGCACGTCGTCAGGCACGTCCTCCGGGCGCACGGCTCTGACGCCCTCCAGACCGAGCGAGCGGGCGTTGGCGGCCGCCAGGTCGAGGGAGCGCTCGTTGACGTCCACGGCCCAGACGCTCGCAGCGGGGGAGAGCAGCCCCAGCGTGAGCGCGATCGGTCCCCACCCGCAGCCGAGGTCCAGCAGGTTGCCGCTGGCCGGCGGTTCGGGGAGCTCGCGCAGCAGCACGGCGGTGCCCTTGTCGAGGCCGTCCGGGCTGAAGATGCCCGGTGCCGTGCGCACCGTCACCGCGCGCCCGGCGAGGCGGACGGTGAGGTTGCGCTGCTCGCCGGCGCTTGCAGGCTGGGCGGTGAAGTAGTGCTCGTGCTCGCTCATCAGCGCACACGCTAGCGATGAGTCGGCATAAACCGGTCGCCTGCCCTGTTCTTCTGGTGAGAACCTAGAGGGGATATGACTTCACGCACTGAACTCTTCAACCAGCGGGCCGAGGCTCTGGCCGACCAGGACCTGCACCGCGACCACACCGACGACAGCCTCGGCTATGACGGCGAGCAGCTTGAGCGCGAGGAGCGCGCCGCCCTGCGCCGTGTCGCGGGGCTCTCGACCGAGCTCGAGGACATCACCGAGGTCGAGTACCGCCAGCTGCGCCTTGAGCGGGTCGTGCTGGCCGCGGTCTGGACCGACGGCACCGCGGAGGACGCGGACAACTCGATGCGCGAGCTGGCTGCTCTCGCGGAGACGGCGGGCTCGACGGTCCTCGCGGGACTGGTGCAGCGCCGCTCGAAGCCGGACACCGGCACCTACCTCGGCTCCGGCAAGGCCGAGGAGCTGCGCGACGTGGTCATCGCCGAGGGCGCGGACACGGTGATCTGCGACACCGAGCTGACCCCCAGCCAGCGGCGCGCCCTCGAGGACGTGGTCAAGGTCAAGGTCATCGACCGCACCGCGCTGATCCTCGACATCTTCGCCCAGCACGCGAAGTCCAAGGAGGGCAAGGCCCAGGTCGAGCTGGCGCAGCTGCAGTACCTGCTGCCGCGCCTGCGCGGCTGGGGCGAGTCGATGTCCCGCCAGGCCGGTGGCCAGGCGGCCGGCGGTCAGGGCATGGGCTCCCGAGGCCCCGGAGAGACCAAGATCGAGCTCGACCGGCGTCGCATCAACCAGCGCATGGCCAAGCTCCGCCGCGAGATCAAGGAGATGAAGACCGGGCGCGACACCAAGCGGTCCGGCCGCCGTTCCAACGGGGTGCCCAGCGTGGCGATCGCCGGCTACACCAACGCCGGCAAGTCCTCGCTCCTGAACCGGCTCACCGGGGCAGGGGTGCTGGTCGAGAACCAGCTCTTCGCGACCCTGGACCCCACGGTGCGCCGCGCCGAGACGGCCGACGGCCGGGTCTACACCCTCGCCGACACCGTCGGGTTCGTCCGGCAGCTGCCGACCCAGCTGGTCGAGGCGTTCCGCTCCACGCTGGAAGAGGTGGGCGAGGCCGACCTCCTGCTGCACGTCGTCGACGGCTCGCACCCCGACCCCGAGGGACAGATCAGCGCGGTGCGCGGCGTCCTGGCCGACGTGGACGCGGCCGACGTCAAGGAGGTCATCGTCGTCAACAAGGCCGACGCGGCCGACCCGGAGGTCCTCGACCGGCTGCGCCGCCACGAGAAGCACTGCCTGATCGTCTCGGCCCGCACCGGCCTGGGGATCGACGCACTGCGCGACCTCATCGCCGACGAGCTCCCGCGGCCGAGGATCGACGTCGACGTGCTGCTGCCGTACGACCGGGGCGACCTGGTCAGCCGGCTCCACGACGAGGCTGAGGTCCTCGCGAGCGAGCACACCGAGGCCGGCACCCGGCTGAAGGCAAGGGTCCACGCGGACCTCGCCAGCGAGCTCGCGGCATACGCGGCCTGAGCGTGTCCGCCGGGTCCGGTCCCCGTAGCGTCGCCGTCACGGGCGCGACGGGACTGCTGGGTGCCAAGGTCGCCCGGCGCCTGGCGGAACGCGGGGAGAGCCAGGTGCTGCTGGCGCGCGACCCGTCGAGGGCGCCCAGCCTGACGGGCGCCGAGGTGCGCCGGGCCGACTACTCCGACGGCGAGGACACCCGGCGGGCGCTCGCCGGGGTCGACGCGCTGATCATGGTGTCGGCCTCCGAGACGCCCGACCGCGTCGAGCGCCACCTCGCCTTCATCGACGCGGCGTCAGCGGCGGGCATCGGCCACCTGGTGTACACCTCGCTCCAAGGCGCCGGGCCCGCTGCCACGTTCACCCTGGCGCGCGACCACTGGGCCACGGAGGAGCACCTGCGGGCGAGCGGGCTGGCGCACACCATCCTGCGCGACAGCCTGTATGCCGACTTCCTGCCCCTGATGGTGGGCGAGGACGGCGTCATCCGCGGGCCTGCCGGCGACGGCCGGGCGGCGGTGGTGGCCCAGGACGACATCGCGGACGCCGCGGTCGCGGTCCTGCTCGACCCGAGGCGCCACGATGGCCGGACCTACGACCTGACCGGTCCGGAGGCGCTGAGCCTGGCCGAGATCGCCCAGACGATCAGTGACGTCACCGGCCGGCCGGTGCGGTACCACGCAGAGACGCTCGAGGAGGCCTACGCCTCGCGGGCCCACTACGGCGCCCCCGACTGGCAGGTCGACGCGTGGGTCTCCACCTACACCGCCATCGCCGCAGGGGAGATGGCCCCCGTCAGCGACGCGGTGCCCACCCTGACCGGCCACCCCGCGACCGCACTGCGCCAGCAGCTGGCCAAGACCGCCAACCCGGCCTGAGCGGGCGCAGCAGGGATCCAGCGTCACAGCAGAGCCCGTCGCCGTGAGGCGACGGGCTCTGCCGTTCTGTTGACGCGCTGGGTCAGCTGCCGATCGTGCCCGGCGTGTTGCCGCTCGTGTAACCGGTGTAGGCGCCCTGGCCGCTGGAGCCCGCCGAACCGCTGCCTGCCTGCTCCTGGACGGTGCCCTTGGCGTCCTGGGCGCTGCCCTTGACGTCCGCGGCGGCCGACTGACCCTCGGACTTGACGGTCTCCACGGCGTCCTGGGCGGTCTCCTTGACCGACTCCAGGGACTCGCGGGCCGGCTCCTTGAGGTTCTGAGCGGCGTCCTTGGCGACCGACTGCGCCTCCTGCAGCACCGGCTGCGCCTTCTCCTTGACGGTGGAGGCAGCGGCGCGCTCCTTCTCGCTGGCCGGCATCAGCGAGCCGAGCAGCCATCCGGCGCCGAGGGCGATGACGCCCGCAGCGAGCGGGTTGCCCCGCGTCTTCCGCTTGGCCGTGTGCGTGACGTCGGAGGCGCGGTCGCCCACGCCGGACGCCATGTCGGAGGCGCGGTCGCCCAGGCCCGAGGCCGCACCGCTGGCCGTGCTGCCCATGTCGTCAGCTGTTCCCATCACGCGCTCCTTCACACTCGTGGCTGCCCCAGAGACCTTCTCTCCAACCTTGGAGGCCTGCCGCTTCGCGACGTTGCCTGGGGAGACCGCCTCGCCGAGCGCGTTGACGTCGCGGCTGAGGTCGCCACGCGTCCGCTCGATGTCGGCCCGGATCACGTCGGGGTCGTTGGTCATCTCGTTGCTCATACCCTGTCCTCATTTCCCTTCAGCGCATCGGGGACCTGCTTCGCGGTCTCAACCGTGCGCGACATGCCCTGAATTTCCTTCATCTTCTTGCGGCCCATGCTCGCCAGGATCGCCGCGACGATGGCCCACAGGACGGCGACGACGACCGCCGACCATCCCAGGCTGTCGAGGAGGTCTCCGAGCGCCCACCACAGGGCGATCGAGAGGAACAGCACGGCGTAGGACGCCGCAGCGCCCGCCCCTCCAAGGAGGCCTGCACCCTTGCCGGCGCGGGTCGCGGACTCACGCGCCTCGGCCTTGGCCAGGGCCACCTCCTGTCGCAGGAGGGTCGACAGGTCATTGGCCACGTCGCCGATCAGCGCACCGATCGACGAGACCTCACCCTTGGCATACGTGTCGTGCGCGCCCTCGATGTGGTCATCGCGGTAACCGCTGGTCCCGGAACCGCTGGGTGCGGCCGTGCTCATGCGCGCTCCTCACTGATCCCCGGGGCCATCCCTGTGGTGGAGGCGACTCCCGTCGGAGGCACAGCGCCGCCGTTCGGTGCGGGCCATGCGGGCTCGGCGACCAGCGGGTTGGGCTGGGTGGTCGCAGCCGGGGCGTCCGTGGCCGGTCCGGGGTTGTACCCGGTCATCCCCGCGCTGACGTCCGCGCCGGAGGTCCGCGTCGACGGCGTCGCGCGGTCGTCGCCGCTCTCGGCAGCGAGGCCGCGCGTCAGCCGGCCACCGAGGAAGCCCACAGCCGCGGCGGCGGCGAGGAAGGTGCCGGGCTTGCGCCGGGCGAAGCTGGTCACCTCGGAGAGCACGTCGCCCGGCTCACGCGACTCCAGCCACGTGGCCAGCGCGTTGACCCGCTCGGAGGCCTGCTGGGCGATGTCGCTGGCCACGCCGGACTGCTCAGAGCCGCGGGCCATTGAGCCAAGCTCGTCCCCCAGGGTGCGCAGGCCGCTTGCGGCGCGCTGGTGCTGGGTGGCGGCCTGGTCGCCGAACTCCGCACGTACCTGCTGGTACAGCTCCTTCGCCTGCTGGCTGGCCTCGGAGGCAACCTCGCGGGTCTGCTCCTTGGCCGTCTCCGCAACCTGCTGGCCGCTCTGCTTCGCGTCGCTCGCCACGCTCTTGGCCTGGTCCTTGGCGACGCCAGTGGTCGAGTCCGTGGACTCGGTCGAGGTCGTGGTGGTGGTGCCAAACGGTCGGTCGGTCATACCGTCGTTCCTCTCGTGTGATCTGGTTCCTGCACACATGCCAGTCGTCCCCGCCCGACTGCTTGAGCGCAGGGCACCGGCACGAGACGCGGTTCCCTTATGCCACAACCGTGACACGGGTCCACAAATGCGGCCACTCGAACGAGGTCCCACCAGTCCGCAGCGAAGTGTCGGCGACCGTTGCCGCCGTGCCACCGGACCTGCCCTTCGAGACCCGTGCGATCCGCGTCGCAGTCGGGGACGAGCGCGATGACGTCCTGACGACTCGCCGCCTCGACGGCCGGCCCCTGCACGCGGATGGTCGCAGCTGAGGACCGAAACGCCTGCGTCGGCAGGTGCGAGCGGCGATAATCGCAACTCGGCCTGTATGAGTCACGCGCATAGGCACGCACACCTGTCGCCTATGGGCTGTTTGTATCGCGCTGGTACAGGGGGGAACAGCAGATGATGCTGACGAATGATGGGTAGACATGTGAAGACGGGGAATGTGTGGGGGAAAGTCGGACTGCTGTCCGGCCTTGTTGCGTTGATGGTGTCGGCACTGCCGGGGGCGGCCGTGGCCGCCCCCTCACCGCAGCAGGTCGACATCGCCGCTGCCACCGGCCAGGCGATCACCGAGCGGA
>DASULG010000043.1:0-2369 GCA_036278335.1 Pedococcus sp. | reverse complement strand
GGTGCTGCCGCCGGTCGTCGGCGGCGTCGCGCTGCTGCTGGCCTTCGGCCGCAACGGGTTTCTCGGACAGTAGCTGGACCTGTGGTTCGGCCTCACCATCCCGTTCAGCCCCACCGCGGTCATCATGGCCGAGACCTTCGTGGCCATGCCCTTCCTCGTCGTCACGGTCGAAGGAGCACTGCGGTCCGCAGACCGCGGCTTCGAGGAGGCAGCCGCAACGCTGGGCGCCCAGCGGATGACCGTGTTCCGGCGGGTCACCGTTCCCCTGGTCGCACCATCGCTAGGGGCAGGGGCCGTGCTGTCCTGGGCGCGCGCCCTCGGTGAGTTCGGGGCCACCATCACGTTCGCAGGAAGCTTCCCCGGCAGGACGCAAACCATGCCTATCGCCGTGTACTACGCGCTCGAAACCGACCCGGACGCCGCCATCCTGCTCAGTCTGGTCCTGTTGCTCGTGTCGGTCGTCGTGCTGGTGACCCTGCGCGACAGGTGGCTGCGCGGCGGCACCGCTCAATGACGCCCGGCACCGCCGCTGGGCTTGTCGCCGACGCGGAAGTTTCCCGTGGTGGCTTCACCCTTCGGGTTGCCCTCACGGCGGCCCCCGGCGAGGTGGTGGGCGTGCTCGGCCCCAACGGGGCGGGCAAATCCACCCTGCTCAGTGCCATCGCGGGACTCACACCGGTGTCCGCCGGCCACATCGTGCTCGACGGTCGCGTTGTTGACGACGCGAACAGCGGCACTTTCCTGGAGGCGGCGCAGCGCCCGGTGGGCTTCGTCTTCCAGAACTACCGGCTCTTCCCACACCTGAACGTGTTGGACAACGTGGCCTTCTCTCCCCGGGCGCGCGGACAGGGCCGAGCCGAAGCCCGCGCTGCCGCCGACCACTGGCTGACCAGGCTGGGCCTGACCGAGTTCTCACGTCGACGTCCCGCCGACCTGTCCGGCGGACAAGCACAACGCGTCGCGCTTGCACGCGCCCTCGCCGGCAACCCAGCACTGCTGCTGCTCGACGAGCCACTTTCCGCGCTCGACGCCCGTACCCGCCTGGACGTTCAGACCGAGCTCAAGCGTCACCTTTCGGCCTTCGCCGGACCATGCCTGCTCGTCACCCACGACCCGCTGGAGGCCCTCGTGCTGGCCGACCGCCTCCTGGTCCTCGAACACGGCCAGGTCGTCCAGGAAGGCACCCCCGCCCAGGTCGCACGTCGACCAGCCACCGAGTACGTTGCCAAGCTCGTCGGGCTGAACCTGTATGCCGGCACCGCGGACGGCGCGCACGTCACCCTGACCGGGGGTGGCCACTTTGTCGTCCCCGACCACCACCAGCGCGGGGAGGTCCTCGTGGCGCTGCGCCCCTCCGCCGTCGTGGTCAGCGTGCACCAGCCGGATGTCTCCAGCGCCCGGAACACGTGGCCGGCCACCATCGCCGGACTCACCCTGCTCACCGACCGGGTCCGCCTCGACCTCCGCGGGCACCCATCCGCCCTGGTGGACGTGACCCCGGCAGCCGTCGCCGAGCTCGGCCTCGGCGCAGGGGACCAGGTCTGGCTGTCGACCAAGGCCACGGAACTCGAGGTCTACAGCCACGCCGACTCAGCCGACCGGGGCACGATTCACTGACTCGGCGGATGCCCAGCATCGAGAAGCGCAACCGCGTAGGCCCCGCGCCCCGTAGCACCCCCTGGAAGCCGCGCGAAGAAGGTTCTCACCGCTTCAGGGACGTACTCCGGGAGGCACCGTCCGGACCTTTGATCGGCGGAGCACGGCCGAATAGGTGGGGTGACGCCTCGGGCGGTCCCCCATGACGTGGACGCTCGCCATAAGCCACCTCTACGGCGCCGCTTCGGCGCCTGGCAGACACGACCTGCGGCCCACGGCTGCATCAGTCCCGCGTCACGTTCCGGGGTGAGCGGAGTCTTCATCACTGTGACGGGGATGCAGTGAAACGGGCTGCCATTACCCGACCAACCCGCTGGAGGCTCGTGATGACCGTGATAGCTTTCCGACCCCGACCTGGCCATGGGGGACTTCGCCCACCGGACGGTGAGGCGACGGCCATTGGGGGAGTTTTCCGATCGCCGCGTGGGCGCTCAGGGACGATGAGCGGCCACCTGCGGCTGCAGCGGCTCGTGATCGCCCCGCGTGGTGCTTTCATCACCGGGGTCTTCACCGGGGAGCTTCGCGAGCCGGACGGCACCCTGATCGGCGTGGACAGCCGCCGAGCCACGGTTCCGGCAGACTTGGAGCGCGATGAAAGCGGTCTACGGCCTGTTGTCCGACCGCTGCAGTTGGACCTGATGGGGATCACCATCGACGTCGCGCCATTCGCGATCGAACCCGCCCTTGCCTTTCCCAGCGACGACGGCCGCACC
>DASULG010000042.1:0-11501 GCA_036278335.1 Pedococcus sp. | reverse complement strand
GCCCTTCGAGACCCGTGCGATCCGCGTCGCAGTCGGGGACGAGCGCGATGACGTCCTGACGACCCGCCGCCTCGACGGCCGGCAGGGCGTGAGCTCCCGTCGGCGCTGACGGGCCCCCATCCCCGTCCGGGTGCTCCCGGAGGGGGACGGGCTCACCTCTGCGGCCACCGACCTGCGGACCTGGCTCCGGTGTGCCAGCGTGGGGGAGTGCTCCTCAAGGACCGAACGGTGATCGTCACAGGCGGCAACAGCGGGATCGGCGCGGCCATCGCCACAGCGGCCGGGGCGGCCGGCGCCAACGTCGTCATCGACTATGTTGCCCGTCCTGAGGCCACCCAGGCCCTCGATGAGCGCATCACCGAACGCGGCGGTGAGGCCACCGGTGTGGACGCTGACGTCAGTCGCGTGGGCGATCTCGAGCGGCTGGTCGCCACCGCTGTCACGACCTACGGCCGGCTGGACGTGATGGTCAACAACGCCGGGATCGAGACGCGGTCGTCGGTGCTGGACACCACCGAGGAGGACTACGACCGCGTCATGGCCGTCAACCTCAAGAGCGCGTTCTTCGGCACGCAGCTCGCAGCCCGCCAGTTCATCGCGCAGGGCGGGGGAGGCGTGGTCGTCAACATCTCCTCGGTCCACGAGGACTGGCCGATGCCGGGCAACGCGGCCTACTGCGTCTCCAAGGGCGGGATGCGAATGCTCACCCGCAACGCGGGCGTCGAGCTGGGCGAGCACGGCATCCGGGTCGTGGGGATAGGCCCCGGCGCCGTGGACACCCCCATCAACGCCGCGACCAAGGCCGACCCAGAAGCGCTCGCGGCCCTGCGGCACTCGATCCCGCTCGGACGGATGGCGCGCCCAGAGGAGATCGCGTCCGCCGTTGTCTTCCTCGCCTCGGACCAGGCTGCCTACGTCACGGCGACCACGGTCTTCCTGGACGGCGGGATCATGCAGGGCTCGGTCGGTCTCTAGGGCACGGTCCCGCGGCCGTCCCGCGGCAGCCGCGGCAGTCCAGCGGCCAGGCTGCACGCTGCACACTCCCGCAGCCGGGGCCTCACGGCGCGGTGACGCCGCGCACGCCGGCAGGGCTGTCCCCGGTCGCTGCTGACGCGGCATACTCTTGGTCCCATGCCCTCGCTCGACGACCTGTTGCACGCTGCCGTCCAGGGGGTGGGGGGAGTCGAGCGTCCCGGGCAGGTGCGCATGGCCCACGCCGTCCAGGAGGCGCTCGCCAAGGACGAGCACCTGCTCGTGCAGGCGGGCACCGGCACGGGAAAGTCGCTGGCCTACCTCATCCCGGCCGTGATGCACGCCGTCGACACCGGCAAGCCCGCTGTCGTCGCGACCGCCACCCTCGCCCTGCAGGCCCAGATCGTCGACCGTGACATGCCGCGCCTGGCCGAGGCCATCGCCCCACTTCTCGGCCGCCGCCCGACCTACGGGCTGGTCAAGGGCCGCCGCAACTACCTGTGCGCCCACAAGCTCGAAGGGGGCTTCCCGGACGACGAGGACTCCCTGATGTCGGTCGGGCAGGTCGACCAGCAGGCGAGCCGGCTCGGGGCTGAGGTGGTCCGGCTGCGGGAGTGGGCGGAGGTGACCGAGTCCGGCGACCGCGACGAGCTCGTGCCCGGGGTGAGCGAGCGCGCGTGGCGGCAGGTGTCGGTCAGCGCCCACGAGTGCATGGGCAGCAAGTGCCCGATGGTCACAGAGTGCTTCGTCGAGCGCTCGCGCGAGGCGGCCAAAGACGTCGACGTGATCGTCACCAACCACTCGTTCATGGCGATCGACTCCTTCGAGGGACGCCAGATGCTCCCCGAGCACGACGTGCTCATCGTCGACGAGGGCCACGAGCTGGTGGACCGGGTGACCTCGACGATCACCGACGAGATCACCGCGGCCATGGTGAGCACTGCGGCGAGGAGGGCCGGGCGTCTCGCCGAGTCCACCGAGGCCGTCGAGGACGCTGCGGGGTTCCTGCAGGACGTGCTCGACAACCTGCCCGAGGGGCGGCTGACCGGGATCCCCGACGCGCTCGAGATCGCGCTGGCCCGAGTGCGCGACACCACCCGGCAGGTGCAGTCCGAGCTCAAGCCCGCCCCGGGCGAGGAGCCGGACGGCAACCGGCAGGTGGCCCGGGCCGCGATCGACGAGGTTCACGAGAACAGCGCCCGTGTCCTCGAGCAGCGCGAGCTCGACGTCGTGTGGGTGGGCCGCGACCTGCGCCGCGGCACCGTCCTGCGCGTCGCGCCCATGAGTGTCGCAAGGCTCTTGCGGGACAAGGTGTTTGGCGACCGCACCGTCGTCATGACCTCAGCGACCCTCGAGCTCGGGGGCACCTTCGACTCGGTCGCCGGCACGCTGGGCCTGCGGGGCGAGGGCGCGCCGGGGTGGCAGGGCCTCGACGTCGGCAGCCCGTTCGACTACCCCAAGCAGGCCATCGCCTACGTCGCCAAGCACCTTCCCGCTCCCGGACGCGACGGCATCAGCGAGCAGACCCTCGACGAGATCGAGGCACTCGTCCGGGCTGCTGGCGGGCGCACGCTGGGGCTCTTCTCCTCCATGCGGGCGGCCCGTGACGCCACCGAGGCGATGCGCGAGCGCTTCGAGGGGGACATCGGCTTCCTCTGCCAGGGGGAGGACCAGATCGGCACCCTGGTGCGCCAGTTCGCCCGCGACCCCCAGACCTGCCTCTTCGGCACGCTCACCCTCTGGCAGGGCGTCGACGTCCCCGGCTCGGCCTGCCAGCTCGTCATCATCGACCGCATCCCGTTCCCGCGCCCCGACGACCCGCTGGCCTCCGCCCGCTCCCAGGCCATCGCGCGCATGGGCGGCAACGGCTTCATGGCGGTCTCGGCGACCCATGCGGCCCTGCGGCTGGCCCAGGGCGCCGGACGGCTCATTCGCCGCGCCGACGACCGCGGAGTCGTCGCCATCCTCGACTCGCGCATGATGACGGCCCGGTATGCCGGGTTCCTCCAGCGCTCGCTGCCGCCCTTCTGGCCGACCACGGACCGCGACATGGTGCTGGCCGCGTTGCGCCGCCTGGATGAGATCGCACCCGAACCGATGACCGTCCACGAGCCTGCCCTGCGCGGCGTCACCGGAGCGGTGGCCGGCACATCGATGGGCGGCGATGGGGCGGAGCACCCGCGACCGGTCGCGCCGGCACCGCCGGCTGCGCCAGGTCCTCGGACCGCGGTCACCTCCGGGCACGCCTGGACGGCAGAGGCCGACGAGGAGCTGCGCGACGGTGTCGAGCTCGGGCTCACGGTGGGCGAGCTCGCCGAGAGCCTCGAGGTCCCCGAGGAGGTCATCGCGGCTCGGCTGCGCGGCCTCGGCCTCGAGACCTCCGGCGCGGCCACCCTCGGATTCGACTAGCGGCCGGCGCGGGCCAGCCAGGCCTCGGTCTCCCGCGGAGAGCGGAAGCGCAGCACGCCGGGCCCGTTGGGACTCTCCTCCCAGGCCACGATGCGGGCGTGCTTGCGGCGGAACGACTGGAAGTGCCAGCGGACGATCGAGTCGCTGCTGAGCAGGTTCCCCAGGTGCTCGACGTTGCCGTTGCAGACCTCACGGCGGTCGACCAGGCGCAGCGCCGTCCGTCGCAGAAGGCGGCCGAGGCTGACCCAGCGCGGGTAGTCCAGCGCGATGACGAGCTCCGCCCGGGGGAGCACCAGGTCGGTCCAGCTGCCGTAGGCGGTGTCGAGGATCCAGCGGTCCTTCGCCACCAGGGCGCTCACCCGCCGCCGCTGCTCCTCGGGGGGGACCTGCACCCAGCCCGGCTCCCAGGTGAGTGCGTCTGCCTCCTGCCAGGGCACGCCGGTGACGCCGGCGATCCTGGCCGCCAGCGTGGTCTTGCCCGACCCCGTCACGCCGTAGCAGAGGATGCGGGTCACCCCCTCGATTGGGGCCACCGGGTCCGCGCGCACGGGGTGAGGCTACCTGTCGGCGCCTCGTGGCACCCTGTGCGTGTGACCGTCACCCCGCAGCGCACCGTCCCACCCCTGGTCCTGATCACGGGCCCGGAGAGCATCCTGGCCGAGCGGGCGCTGGCCTCGGTCGTGTCGGAGCTGAGGGTGACCGCTCCCGACCTCGAGGTGGTTCGACTGCAGGCTGCCACCTACGAGGCGGGCTCGCTGGGGGTGCACGCGAGTCCCTCGCTCTTCGGCGGGGAGAAGGTCATGGTGGTGCTCGACCTCGACGAGGCCCCCGACGAGCTGCAGACCGACCTGCTCGCCTTCCTCGCCGCCCCGGAGCCGGACATCACGCTGGTGGTCACCCACAAGTCCGGCCAGAGGGGCAAGAAGGTCCTCGACACCCTCAAGAAGGGCGGGGCCCGGGTGGTCGAGGCACCCGCGGTCAAGTCCGACCGCGACAAGAGCGACTTTGCGATGCACGAGTTCCGAGCCGCCAGACGCCGGGCGAGTCCCGAGGCCGTCCGGGCCCTGGTCGAGGCGGTCGGCAAGGACCTGCGCGAGCTGGCGGCTGCCTGCCAGCAGCTGATCTCCGACACGACGGGGGTCATCGACGAGGTGCTCGTGGAGAAGTACCACGGGGGCAAGGTGGAGGCGACCGGCTTCCGGGTGGCCGACGCGGCCATCGCGGGCAACAGCGGCGAGGCCCTGCGCCTCCTGCGGCACGCCATTGCCAGCGGGGTCGACCCCGTGCCCATCGTCGCCGTCCTCGCCCAGCAGCTGCGCCAGCTCGTGCGGGTCGGCTTCGCCGGCCGCGGACGGTCGGCCGACGTGGCCCGCGATCTCGGGATGGCGCCCTGGCAGGTCGACAAGGCACGCCGGGCGCTCTCCGGCTGGGACTCCGAGGCCCTCGCACGCTCCATCCAGGCGGTGGCGGCGGCGGACTTCGAGGTCAAGGGTGGCGGCCGCGACCCTGTGTATGCCGTGGAGCGGGCCATCCTGACCATCACGCACGAGCGCCGCAGCGGCGGCCGGGGCTGAAGACGCGGCCGCGGCGGCGCCTCGTGGGTGCCCCGCCTGGGTTGCCGGCCGATCGGCATACCGGCGTTTTGTGGCTGGGCCTCCCTCGCTGGTAGATTTGGTCCTCGCGTGCGCGCCTAGGTCGTGCGCGCATGCAGCATCACCAGCGCGGATCAACCACGGGTGCCCCACGCCCGGTCCCGACCCGCGTCTGCCGCCCTCTAACGGCAACCAACCGACCAACCAGAAAGAACACCCTGTGGCAAACATCAAGTCCCAGCTGAAGCGGATCAAGACGAACCACGTGGCGACCGAGCGCAACAAGGCCGTCAAGAGCGAGCTCAAGACCTGGATCCGCAAGTTCCGCGAGGCCGCTGCGGCGGGCGACGCCGACAAGGCTAAGGACGCGCTGAAGGTGGCCTCCACCAAGCTCGACAAGGCTGCGAGCAAGGGCGTCATCCACAAGAACCAGGCCGCCAACAAGAAGTCGGCCATGGCGAAGAAGGCCGCCTCTCTCTGAGGCCCGGCACTCTGCTGACAGCACGAGGCCCGTCCCCCTGGGGTGACGGGCCTCGCGTCGTCTTGCCTCAGGTCTGTCCGGCCTCAGGTCTGTCCTGCCTCAGGTGGCTGCGCGAACCCCTGCGGCAACCTGCTCGAAGCGGCTGCTGTCCAGCACGGCGCCCTCGCGGCGCACCCCCGCCGGGTCGACCCGAATGACCCGGTCGAGGCGCACCTCGCTGGGGCGGCCGCGGCGGTCCCACGGGCCGGTGCCGATGTCCATCCACTGCCGCCCGCGGCGCTGCTCGTCAGCCGCATCACGGTCGTGGTCGCGGCTGGTGAGCATCAGGGCGAGCAGCCAGGCGCCGTCGCGCCCGATGACCAGGACGGGCCGGTCCTTGCCCCGGCCGTGGTCCTCCTCGTAGGGCACCCACGTCCAGACGATCTCGCCGGGGTCCGGGTCGCCGTCGGGGGCCGGCTCGTAGCTGATGTCCGGGATGCCCTGGAAGTCGCCGGGGTAGATCCAGGGAGCTGGCGCACCCGAGGGAGCAGCAGAGGGCTCGAGAGCGGGGCCAGACCGACGCCCCGTCGATGGCGCAGCGGCGCCGCCACGGGGCTCCCGGGTTGCGGGGGTTGGCGCGGGGGTGCGGGCGGAGTGCCTGCTCCTGCTGCGCAGCCAGGCCCGCGCTCCGTCCGTGGCGGCGCCGCTGAGGAGGCGCGCGAGCTGGCTGCCGAGGCGTTGAGCGGACATGCCCGTCACGTTATCGGCTCCGGGCTCCTGCAGAGCCAGCCCCTGCAGCGGGTTGCCCTGCGGCGAGGGGAGGGTGGTGGGGGACCGCCTCACGCGACGAAAGCGCTCCCGCCCTCGTCACGAGGGCAGGAGCGCTCTCATCGGTAAAGGCACGGGCCTACAGGGCGCAGTTCGGCTCCGGGGCGGTGTTCACGCACGCCACGACCAGCCGCTGAAAATCGGCCTGCTGCCAGGCGTTCCAGAAGTCGCCGTGCGCTGAGCGCCCGTCGCTGGTGAGCTTCTCTGGGTCAGAGGACAGCTCCACGTCGGTACCGGCCCCGATGTACTTGAACTGCAGCGACTCGCGCAACGAGACCATCTTCTGGGGGAACCCGGCAGGACAGGACACGACGCCGCTCTTCTTCGTCGAGTAGGCGTAGTGGGCGTTGTCCGTGGTGTTGCCGACGGCGCTCGTCAGGTGGTTGGGCTTGATGCCGTCCCAGCAGTTGGGGAAGTCGATGTGCAACGTGAGGGTCTTGCCCGGCGAGCCATCGGCGCCCACACAGCTGGGGACGGACGCGGACGGGGCGACGCTCATGAACTGCCCACAGGTCCAGCTGTACTTGGTGCCGATGAGGCGCGCGTCTGCCGGGAAGGCCAGGCCAGGGCCGGTGTCGGGGCCGCCAACCCCGGTGAAGGGACGGTAATAGGCGGTGAACGCCTGGACCGGGATGGCCTGTCGGGTTCCGGTGGTGTAGCGCAGCGTGGGGGTCCAGTACCCGGCGGTGTCGGTGAGCTCGCGGCAGTTGGTGCCCTTGCCCACGAGGTCGGAGTAGTTGGCGTAGTTGCCCTTGGCGAGCCAGCTGTTGTTGCCGAAGAACTGGTGGTCGTGGACGTGGGCGGTGGACTCGTTGTGGTGGACGATGGGGTCGACGGCGGCGGTGCCGGTGGTCTGCTTGCACTTGACCTTCAGGAGTGCTGAAGCGGACGGTGACGCAGCGACAATGCCGATGAGGGCCAAGACCGCGGCCATGAGGGCAGCAGGCAGTCTGCGATGCATGTGGTGTTCCTCGGGTAGGGCGCCACTTCGGCGCGAGTCAACGGCGGCGCGGCAAGCGCCACGGAGGTGCGGGGACGTCGGGCCCAAAACGTACGCACCCGAGGGGTGTTGGCGGTCACTTGCGCAACGCTTCGAGCCGAAAGGCTGAGGGGGTCGGAAGGAATCGGCAGGACCAGGCAAAGAGTCGGTAAGAACGTCGAGCTGGGCCAGGTTGTGGGTGTATGGCAGGGCCAGCGTGAGCGGCCCTCCGGCGTGGAAGCAGCCGCGTCAGAAGGAAGGACGTGGAGTCAGTCCCCTTCTGCCACAGCGACGCACCCCGCGCACCATGATGGTGCGCGGGGTGCGTCGCTGGGGATCGTCTCTGCACCCCGCTCCGGAGGCGCACCGGCCGGGAGCGGCTCAGGGAATGCCGTGCCGGCCGGCCCGGTTGGACGACTCGTGACTGACTCCGTGATCGCCGTTTCAGAGGCCGACGTCGCGGAGGGCGCGCCTCCCTGCCCGGCGGACCACCCCCGGCTCGCGCTCCTGGCGCTGGCAACGGGAGGGTTCGCGATCGGCACAACCGAGTTCGTCACCATGGGGCTGCTGCCGGAGGTGGCCCACGGCGTGGGCATCACCATCCCGACGGCCGGCCACGTGGTCTCGGCCTACGCCGCCGGCGTCGTTGTCGGCGCGCCGGTCCTGGCCGGCCTCGGTGCAAGGCTCCCGCGCAAGACCCTGCTGCTGTGGCTCATGCTGGCCTTCGCCGTGGCCAACATCGGCTCGGCGCTGGCGACGACCTACCCGGTGCTGATGGCCGCGCGTTTCGCCTCTGGCCTGCCGCACGGCGCGTTCTTCGGGATCGGCGCCCTGGTGGCGGCCTCGATGGTGGAGTACCACCGCCGCACCTGGGCGGTCTCGATGATGCTGGTAGGGCTGACCGTGGCCAACATCGTGGGTGTGCCGCTGACCACGAAGCTGGGCCAGGACTTCGGATGGCAGTGGCCGTATGCCGCGGTCGGCGTCATCGCGCTGCTCACCGTCGCCGCGGTATGGCGCTGGGTGCCGTTCCACGCCGGCACGGGGGAGGAGTCCGTGCGCGGCGAGCTGCGCGCGCTCCACCGGCCCCAGGTGTGGCTCGCGCTGGGCATCGGCACGGTCGGCTTCGGCGGCATGTTCGCGACGTACGCCTACATCTCGCCGACCATGACGGAGCTCACCGGACTGGAGTCGGCGACCATCCCGCTCGTGCTGGCCCTTTATGGCATCGGCATGACCGCAGGGGCGTTCCTGTCTGGACGGGTGGCCCGGATCGGCCTGCTCCGCGGCATCATCGTCACCCTCGGCGCGATCGCCGTCATGCTGGCGCTGTTCGGCTTCGCGGCGCAGCAGCCGGTGCTGGCGCTCATCTCCGTCTTCTTCCTGGGCCTGCTGCCGAGCATCCTCGTCCCGATGCTGCAGACCCGCCTGATGGACGTGGCCCACGAGGGGCAGTCGCTGGCCGCCGCCCTCAACCACTCGACTCTCAACATCGCCAACGCCCTTGGCGCCTGGCTCGGCAGCGTGGTGCTCTCCGCAGGGCTCGGCTACGAGTGGCCCTCACGGGTCGGTGCCGTGCTGGCCGTCCTCGGCGTGCTGATCGCCTTGGTCTCGGTGCTCCTGGAGCGCTCCGCGCGGGCGGCCCCGGTTCCCGTGGTGCGGTGATCGCCCGCGCTCGCTTCCGGGGAGCGGCGCGTCACCGGCATACCTGTGGGCATGGGAGGATGGGACGATCCGTCCCCGACGTCCCGTGAGGTTGAAGCACCCGTGTCACCCATGGCCCGCACCGCGCTGCAACCGCACGCAACGCCGCCGGAGCTGATCCGGAACTTCTGCATCATCGCCCACATCGACCACGGCAAGTCGACGCTCGCCGACCGGATGCTCCAGATCACCGGTGTGGTCGACGCCCGGGCGATGCGCGCGCAGTACCTCGACCGCATGGACATCGAGCGCGAGCGCGGCATCACCATCAAGAGCCAGGCAGTCCGCATGCCCTGGGAGCTCGACGGCACGACGTACGCACTGAACATGATCGACACCCCCGGGCACGTCGACTTCACCTACGAGGTCTCCCGCTCCCTCGCCGCGTGCGAGGGCGCCGTGCTGCTCGTCGACGCCGCGCAGGGGATCGAGGCGCAGACCCTGGCCAACCTCTACCTGGCCATGGAGAACGAGCTCGCGATCATCCCGGTGCTCAACAAGATCGACCTGCCGGCGGCCCAGCCCGAGAAGTTCGCCGAAGAGCTCGCCAAGCTGATCGGCTGCGAGCCCGAGGAGTGCCTCCGGGTCTCGGGCAAGACCGGCTTCGGCGTGGAGCCGCTCCTGGACAAGATCGTCCGAGACCTCCCCCCGCCCACCGGCGACCCTGACGCCCCCGCGCGCGCCATGATCTTCGACTCCGTCTACGACACCTACCGCGGCGTGGTCACGTATGTGCGGGTCATCGACGGCAACCTGAACCCGCGCGAGAAGATCGTGATGATGTCGACCCGGGCGACCCACGAGCTCCTCGAGATCGGCGTCAGCTCACCCGAGCCGACCCCCTCCAAGGGCCTCGGCGTCGGCGAGGTGGGCTACCTCATCACCGGCGTGAAGGACGTGCGCCAGTCCCGCGTGGGAGACACCGTCACCAACGCCGGCAAGCCCGCCACGGAGGCCCTGGGGGGCTACCGCGACCCCAAGCCGATGGTCTTCTCGGGCCTGTACCCGATCGACGGCTCGGACTACCCCGACCTGCGCGACGCCCTCGACAAGCTCAAGCTCAACGACGCGGCCCTGGTCTACGAGCCGGAGACCTCAGCGGCGCTCGGGTTCGGCTTCCGGGTCGGCTTCCTCGGGATGCTCCACCTCGAGATCGTGCGCGAGCGGCTCGAGCGCGAGTTCGACCTCGACCTCATCTCGACGCTGCCGAACGTTGTCTACGAGGTCACGCTGGATGACGGCAAGGAGATCGTCGTCACCAACCCGAGCGAGTTCCCCTACGGCAAGATCTCCTCGGTCCGCGAGCCCATCGTGCGGGCGACGATCCTGTGCCCCAGCGAGTTCATCGGCGCAGTCATGGAGCTGTGCCAACAGCGGCGGGGCAGCCTGCGAGGCATGGACTACCTGTCCGAGGAGCGCGTCGAGATGCGCTACACGCTGCCGCTGGCCGAGATCGTCTTCGACTTCTTCGACCAGCTGAAGTCGCGCACCCGCGGCTACGCCTCGCTCGACTACGAACCCGACGGCGACCAGGATGCCGACCTCGTGAAGGTCGACATCCTGCTGCAGGGCGAGACGGTCGACGCGTTCTCCTCGATCGTGCACAAGGACAAGGCCTACGCCTACGGCGTGATGATGGCCGGCAAGCTGCGCGAGCTCATCCCGCGCCAGCAGTTCGAGGTCCCCATCCAAGCCGCCATCGGCTCGCGCGTCATCGCCCGCGAGACCATCCGCGCCATTCGTAAGGACGTGCTCGCCAAGTGCTACGGCGGCGACATCAGCCGCAAGCGCAAGCTGCTCGAGAAGCAGAAGGAGGGCAAGAAGCGGATGAAGATGGTCGGCCGGGTCGAGGTGCCCCAGGAGGCCTTCATCGCCGCCCTGTCCAACGACGCCAGCGCGGTCGACAAGACCAAGAAGTAGGCGCAGCGGGTCCCTGCCGGCAGGTCGGTGGGCTCCTGAGGCCGTGGGTGCGCCGGCAGGCGAGGTTACTCAGCGGTAACCTTGGGCGCATGGTGGACACGTACGGGCTCTACCGGCGACTGGAGGCCTACCCGCAGGGCAGGCGGCTCTTCTCGCTCGTCTTCGAGCAGGCCGCGCCCTACTTCCGCACCTCGCGGCCCCGGTTCACCGAGCTGCGCCCCAACTACGCCGAGCTGAGGATCGCCAAGCGCCGGCGGGTGCAGAACCACCTCGGCACGGTCCACGTCATCGCCATCTGCAACGGCCTCGAGGCCGCGATGGGCGCGCTGGCCGAGGCCACTGTCCCGCGCGGGCGCCGCTGGATCCCCAAGGGCATGAGCGTGGACTACACCGCCAAGGCGACGTCGGACATCCGGTGCATCGCCGAGACGGATCCGCAGCAGTGGGCCAGCGGCGACTCCGAGGCCTCCGAGGCCTCCGAGGCGTCCGAGGTCGCTGTGCGGGTCCGGGCCCTGCGCGAGGACGGCACGACCGTGGTCGAGGGCGTCATCCGGCTGCACATCTCGGATAGGCCGGTCAGGCCGGACAGGCCGGTCAGGCCGGACAGGCCGGACAGGCCGGACAGGCCGGTCAGGCC
>DASULG010000041.1:0-4567 GCA_036278335.1 Pedococcus sp. | reverse complement strand
CGTGAGAGGCTGGCGCCATGGCAAACCCGCAGTCCCCGGGCTGGTACGACGACCCAGAGAGCCCGCAGCAGCTGCGCTATTTCGACGGGGTGGTGTGGACCAGGCACACCACACCTCGCAGCACCCGCCCCAAGACGGGCTACGGGGTCATCCCGCCAGCAGGTACGGCGGCGGGACCGGCCGCTCCCCAGGCGGGTCCGGTGCAGGGCGGCGCGCCGCCCCTGCCGCCCCAGCAGCAGCCGCCGCAGCCGCCCTACGGCCAGCCCGGTGGCTGGAGTGCGCCCCCGGCCCCCACGGCCTACGGCGCCGTCGCACGCACCCCTGACGGCGAGGCGCTTGCGGGCTGGTGGAAACGGGTCCTTGCCAGGCTGATCGACTGGATCATCGTGTGGCTGATGGCGCTGCCACTCACCGGATACTTCCTCTACCGGGCGGGCGCCGACCTCACGCCGGCATTCGAGGACTACTTCCGCCAGATCGAGTCGGGCAACACCAGCGCGGCCCCGCCGACCGTGACGCCGGAGATGCTCAAGTGGGTCCTCGCCTACTCGGTGATCCTCACCCTGGTGGCCATCGCGTACGAGGTCTTCTTCACCACACGCACCGGCGCGACCCCCGGCAAGAGGGCCCTGGGGCTGCGGGTGCGGCTGCGCGAGAGGCCGGGTCCGCTCTCGCTGCAGACTGCCCTGACGCGCACCCTGATCCCCATGGGCGGCAACCTGTTCTCGAGCCTGCCCATCGTGAGCACCTTTGTCTCGCTGCTGCAGCTGGCCGACTCTCTGCTGCCCCTGGTCAATGAGCGCAAGCAGGCGCTGCACGACCTCATGGCCAAGACGAACGTGGTGGACACGCGCCGGGTCTGACGGCAGCGGGTACGCATCGCGTCCAGCCCACCTCGCCTCTAGCCCACCTCGCCTCTAGCCGACGGCCGGCACGATGCGCCCGGTGACCTCGTCGAGGCCGATGCGCGTGCCGTCCGGGCCGGGCGCCCAGGCCCGGAGGGTGACCACGTCGCCGTCCTCGAGGAAGCTGCGGGTGCTGCCGTCCTCGAGGGTGATGGGCTCGGTTCCGTTCCACGACAGCTCCAGCAGGCTGCCGCGGGTCTGCTTCTGCGCCCCCGAGATCGTCCCGGAGGCGAAGAGGTCCCCGTTGCGCAGGGACGCCCCGTTGACCGTCAGGTGGGCCAGCATCTGGGCCGGCGACCAGTACACGTCGCGACACTCGGGGCGGGCCACGACCGTGCCGTTGATGAGCACCTCGTAGTGGATGTCGAGGCCGAACAGCTGGTCGGCCTCGCCCTGCAGGTACGGCAGGGGCTGCGGGTCCTGGCCCGGCAGGGCCACCCGTGCCGCCTCCAGGGCGTCCATCGTCACGACCCACCCGGAGATGCTGGTGGCAAAGGACTTGCCCAGGAACGGGCCCAGCGGGACGTACTCCCAGGCCTGGATGTCCCGGGCGCTCCAGTCGTTGAGCAGGGTCACGCCGAAGAGGTGCTCGGCCGCCTCACTGACCGGCACCGGGGTGCCGATGGCGGTGGCGCCACCCACGACGAAGCCCAGCTCGGCCTCGATGTCGAGGCGGATGCTCGGCCCGAAGGAGGGCGCCGGGTCGGAGGGCGCCTTGCGCTGTCCCTGCGGACGGACGATGTCCGTGCCGGAGACCACGACGGTGCCCGCTCGGCCGTGGTACCCGATGGGCAGGTGCTTCCAGTTCGGCGTCAGGGCCTCCCCGTCGGGCCGGAAGATGCGGCCCACGTTGGTGGCGTGGTACTCGCTCGCGTAGAAGTCGACGTAGTCCGCGACCTCGATCGGCAGGTGCATGGTGACGTCGCCGACCGGGACCAGGTGTGGCTCAACGCAGTCGCGGCGAGCCTCGTTGGTCAGCAGCTCCTGGAGCCAGGCGCGGGCCGCGGCCCAGGCCGGCCGGCCATCGGCGAGGAAGGCGTTCAGGCTCGGCTGGAGCCAGACGTCCCCGGACTCCATGCCGGCCTGCTCCGAGGCGGCGCCGGCGTCGAGCACCCAGTCGCCGACGCGCACGCCGACTCGCGGCGAGGTGCCAGGCGTCGAGAAGACGCCGTAGGGCAGGTTGGCGAGGCCGAAGGGGTGCTCGGCGGGGATGTCGAGCCAGGTGGTGGTCAACTCAGGTCTCCTCGATGAGATGCAGTGCGGACAGCTCGGCGACCGGGTCGGTGACCCCGCAACAGCCGTAGGACGTGAAGAGGCGGCGCACGCGGGCGACGTCATGGGGTCCCAGGGCCGCGACCTCACGCACCAGTGGGGCCGGGTCGCGCTGGGCCAGCACCTCCGCGACGCGGTCCGGGGACGGGGCGACGGTGGCGACCGCGACACCGACGAGAACGTTCAGCAGCCCGTGCTGCTCCTCGCTGTGGCCGTGGACGGTGTGGCTGCCGCGCACCGCGTGATGGAGCCCGCCGGTCAGCTTGAAGGGCAGGCCGCGCTCCGCCGCGCCGACGAGGAAGGCCGCGAGCTCCTGCTCGTCCGGCCAGTCCCACGCAGGAGTGGCGCCGGTCCGGAACTTCGCGAGCACGCGGGTGCCATCGGCCGCCTCGGCGGCGATGTCGTCGAGGGCACGCTCCTGGTCGTGGCCCCGCGGCACCTCCAGCACCAGCGTCGCGTCGCCAGTCAGGTCGAGCAGGTCGAGGTCGCGCCACTCCGGCGCCCAGCCGACCTCCACCGCGGCGACCTCGACCTGGCGGTTCTCGTGCAGCAGGTGCGCGGCGTCGGTGACCGTGTGCAGTGGGGTGCCGGGCCGGACGATGAGGCCGATGCGCAGCGGGTTCGCGCCCGGTGGCAGGAGACCCAGCACCTCGGCCGCGCTGGAGGCGGGGACGAGCAGCGGGCCGATCAGGGCGGCATACCCGCTCGCGCGGTGGGCCCGGTGCTCGCGCACCGCGTCGGGGAGTGCGGCCAGGCCCGGCGGGAAGACCGCCGCGTCGTCGATCAGTGCCGCGAACAGGGCCGGGTCCGCGGGCGAGGGCGCAGCGGTTGCCGCCTGCGAGGTCATGCCCGGCAGGCTACTAGGGTGGCGCGTGGGCGGATCCGCCCACCTGACGGGACCGGACCGCACGTGCCGGACCACACTTACCCGACTGACGGGTCTGACCACGAAGAGGTGGACCAGTGGCGCACTACCAGCAGCAGGGCAGCATCCCGCCCAAGCGGCACACCCAGCACCGGCGACCCGCCCGCGGCCGGCAGTCCGGGGAGCTCTACTACGAGGAGCTCATGGGGGAAGAGGGCTTCTCCTCGGACTCCTCGCTGCTGTACCACCGCAACATCCCCTCCACCATCGCCGATGCCCGCGAGTGGCTGATCGGCGACCTGTCGACCACCCCCAACCACCCGCTGGTGCCGCGCCACCTCCGGCTGCACGACCTGTTCAGCCCCAAGGACGTCAAGGGCACCGACGTCGTCACCGGACGCCGCCTCGTGCTCGGCAACGGCGACGTGCGGATCTCGTATGCCGTGGCCGGCGCGCCAAGCCCGTGGTACCGCAACGGGATCGGTGACGAGTGCGTCTACATCGAGCGCGGCAGCGCCCGCGTCGAGACCGTGTTCGGCTCCTTCGAGGTCGGCCAGGGCGACTACGTCATCATCCCGAGGGCGACCACGCACCGCTGGATCCCCAGGCGCTCCACCAAGGACCCGCTGCGGGCCTACTGCATCGAGGCCAACAGCCACATCGCGCCGCCGAAGCGCTACCTGTCCAGGTACGGCCAGTTCCTCGAGCACTCCCCGTACTGCGAGCGGGACCTGCGCCTGCCTCAGGCCCCGCTGCTCGCTGAGGACGTGGGCGCGCGGGCCAGCGACCAGACGGAGGTCTTCATCAAGCACCGGGGCAACGGCCCGGGCGGGATCGTGGGGACGGTGCACACCCTGCCCTTCCACCCGCTCGATGTCGTCGGCTGGGATGGCTGCCTGTACCCGTACGTGTTCAACCTCGCGGACTTCGAGCCCATCACCGGCCGGGTCCACCAGCCGCCGCCCGTGCACCAGGTCTTCGAGGGCTGGAACTTCGTGATCTGCAACTTCGTGCCGCGCAAGGTCGACTACCACCCGCTGGCAGTGCCCGTGCCCTACTACCACTCCAACGTCGACAGCGACGAGATCATGTTCTACGTCGACGGCGACTACGAGGCCCGCAAGGGCTCGGGCATCGGCCGCGGCTCGATCTCGGTGCACCCCGGCGGCCACGCCCACGGCCCGCAGCCCGGCGCGACCGAGGCCTCCCTCGGCGTGGAGTACTTCGACGAGACGGCGGTCATGGTCGACACCTTCCGACCACTGGAGCTCGGGGAGGGCGGTCTGGCGGTCGACGACGGGAAGTACGCCTGGTCGTGGAGCGGGGGCCGGCGCACCGACTCCGGCGGCGGCGACTACTCCATCGGCTGATTCGCAGGCTCATCGTCCGACGGCTCCACATCGGCTGATTCGCAGGCTCAACAGACTTCTGTGCCTTTCTTTCCCCCGGTGCCACCGCCTGTGGTAGAAGATCACGCGGGCCATCCACGCCCGCCCGCCCCCTTGCCGGCACCCCGGCATACACC
>DASULG010000040.1:0-9869 GCA_036278335.1 Pedococcus sp. | reverse complement strand
ACCGGGCGGACGTCGACCTGCGCCCCGAACGGGGTGTGGCGCACGAGGTGCTCGGTCAGCAGGCGCTGGGCGCGGGCGGCGTCGACCCCCGCCGGGACGCGGAGGTTGACGACGGCGCGGGCGCTGCCCTGCACCACCGCGGTGACCTGGGAGACCGGCGGGCAGTCGATCGCCAGCACCGTGGCCGCGGGGCGGGCCCAGACCTGGTCGGCCACGCTGCCGCCGTGGCCCGTCAGTGGCTCGACCCCCTCGAGCAGGCCAGCGTCGGCGCGGAACCGCTCGGCGTCGAAGGGTGCCCCGCCCCAGGTGCCGTCGCCGTCGAGGCCGTCGATGGTGGTCTCCCCGGCCTCGTCGCGAAGGCTCGCCAGTGCCATCAGGAGGGCCTGCAGGGCGTCGGGGGCCGCGCCGCCGTACATGCCCGAGTGCACCGGGCCCTCCATGGTCCGCACGGTCACCAGGACGCTGCCGGTGCCGCGCAGCGACGTCGTCACCGTGGGCAGGCCGAGCTCCACGTTCCCGGTGTCGGCCAGGACGAGCGCGTCGCAGCGCACGAGGTCAGGGCGCTCCCGGACGAGGGCCTCCATGCCGCCGCTCGACTGCTCCTCCGAGCCGTCGCAGACGAGCGCGACCTCGAGCGGCCAGTCCCCGCACACCTCCCCCAGCGCTCGCAGCGCCAGCAGGATCGCGACGAGGTTGCCCTTGCAGTCCGCCGCGCCCCTGCCGAACCACCGGCCGTCGCGCTCGGTCAGCTCCCAGGCTGGGGTGCTCCACCGGGCCGTGTCCCCGGCGGGCACGACGTCGTAGTGGGAGTAGAGGAGCACGGCAGGGGCGCCGGCGGGGCCCCCGGTGCGGCCGACCACCGCGATCGAGCCGTCCGGCGCGGGCAGCTGGTCGACCTCCTCCATGCCCACGTCGAGGAAGAGCGCGGCAACCAGCGCCGCCGCCCCGTGGCACTCCTCGGGGTGCTCGATCTCGGGGTTGGCGACGGAGCGGAACGCCACGAGGTCCTCGAGGTCGGCCCGCGCCCGCGGCATCTCGGCCTCGATGGCCCGGACGAGCGCCTCCCGCAGATCCGTCACGGCACGAGCTCGTCGAGGTACACCGGGAGCATCTGCCACCACGTGTGCCAGTCGTGCGGGTAGTGGGGCCCCCAGTCGTCGACGCGGTTGGGCACCTGCTTGCTCCCCAGCACGTGCGCGACCGCCCATGACTCGCCGATGTCCTCCCAGTCGCCCGTGCCGGTCGCGAGGATGACGAACCGGCGCTGCAGCTCCTCGAGCAGCGGGCCCCCCAGCCCGGGGAGGAAGTGCAGCGGGGAGGCGAAGTAGAGGTCATCAGTGGCCGGGCCGCCGATGAGCGCCTCCAGGCTGTAGGTGCCGCTCATGCAGACCGCGGCGTTGAACAGGTGGGGGTGGCGGCAGATCAGGGCCAGGGAGTTGAACGCGCCGATCGAGGAGCCCGCCACGATGACCGACTGAGGACCCCGGGTGTCGGCATGGATCGCGGGGACGACCTCGTGGGCCACCGCCTCGTGGAACTGGTTGAGCAGCCACATCCGGTGCGCCGGCGTCCCCTCCCGGTCGAGCATGGCCCGGCCGGCGACGCTGTCGCAGGAGTACACCTTGATCCGACCGTCCTCGATCAGCGGCGCGAGGTGCCCGACGAGCTGGTTGCGCTCGACCTCCTCGGCGTCACCTCCCGCGGTCGGGAAGAGCAGCACGGGCACGCCGTAGTGGCCCCAGCGGGCCAGGGTGATCTCGCGGTGCATGCGGTGGGAGTACCACCGCTCGGTGACCTTCACGATCAACCTCCTCGTCGGGGAATGCCCTTACTCGTACACGAACTTCTGGGGGCCGGGGAACACCCACGACAGGCCCTCCTGCAGCCGGTCGCGCCAGTTCTCCCAGTTGTGGCCGTCGCGCGCCTCGGTGTAGTTCACGGTGATGCCCGCCCCTCGGAACACGGGGACCATCGAGCGGTTCGGCGTGATCAGCGGCTCGTAGATCCCGCAGCTCATGAAGATCCGCTCCACCGGACGGGTCGGCCGGGCCCGGTAGCGGTTCACGAACTTGACCACCGGGTCGAAGTAGGGGCCGCCGCCGTGCTCCGTGCCGATGTCGGTGAAGACCAGCGACGCCGACTGCAGGAGCAGGGACCCGAAGACGCCGGGGTAGCGCACGGCCGTCGAGAGCGAGGCGATGCCGCCGAAGCTGCTGCCCATGAGGCAGCGGCCGTCCGGGGTGTCGAGCAGGGGCAGCTGGCCGGCGAGGTGCGGCATGAGCTCGCGGGCGATGAACCGGGCGTGCGGCGCGTGGTTCGGGTACTCCTTGAGCCGGTCTCGCGGCGGGACGAAGGCCACCACCATGGGGGCGATGTCGAGGCGGTGGATGAGGTTGTCGAGCACCGTGCGCATCGCCGCGAAGTTCAGGTAGTCGGTGCCGTCGTGCACGATCAGCAGCGGGTAGCGCATGGCCCGGTTGAAGCGCGCCGGCAGGTAGAGGTGGAACGGCTGCTCGCGCCGCAGCGCCTTGCTGCGCAGGCCCCGCTCGCTGAGCTCCCCGGGGCGGGCCTCCGGGTCGTGGTGGACCCACTCGGGCACGTGGTAGCCCACCGCCGCACACACCGAGCTCGACCCCATGGGGCTGTGTGCCACCCGGGGGTTGAGGGGGTCGTTGAACCGCTCGTGGTGCGCTCCCCTGCGCAGCTCGAGCTGGTACTCGACCCGGGACCCCTCGGGCAGCACCGTGCTGGCCGCCCACAGGTCGGTGCCCTCGAGCCGGCGCATCGCCAGCGGGTCGGGCAGCCCCACGACCCGGTGACGCACGGAGACCTCGTCGGCCTCCCCCCGGAAGAGGAAGGTGGCCCGCTCCCCCTCCACGATCGGCGAGCCGTGCCTGGCGATGAAGCGGTCGATCGCCGCCGCGTCGACCGGGAGCCGCTCGCGCAGGCGGTTCAGGGCCATCCGCCGCGCGCTCATGCCGGCCCCACCTGCTCCACGACGCCGTCCTGCCGCAGTACCCGCACCCCGTGCGGGAGGGGGCCGTATGCCGCGTCGGCGCCGTCCGCGCCCGCAGCCACTGTCGCTCCCCCCGTGGTGAAGACCGCGGAGGTCCCGTCGTCGAGAAGCAGGAGGCGGTGGTCGCGGAAGCGTCGCGCGAGGACGGACGAGCGCGCCCGGTCCTCGAGCCGGAGTCGCCGCCGGGCGTGGGGCAGGGCGATGACCCCCGGGACCCGGCCCAGACCGCGGTCGAACACCTCGGCCTCGTGTGACCCCCGCGGCGCGTAGTCGTGGAACAGGACCACCTTCGACGTCAGCGCCATCGCCCCCGCCGACCACGCGACCACCGGCAGCTCATCGGGCATGGGCAGCGCGAACATCCGCAGCGTCCGCAGCAGCGTGCCCACGTGGCCGCCGGTCAGCACCAGCGCGGCGCACTCGCCGAGCATGCCGGCGAGCTCGCCGCGGTGCCACGCGACCACGTCGCTCTCGGCGGCAGGGGCCTGCGCGTCGATCTCGCGGTAGAGGTCCTTCAGCTGCCCCGAGTACCAGTCGTCGAGTCGGCGCACCGCCTCGATCGCGTCCGTGAGCGCAGCCTCCGCGGTGCCGTGCGTGGAGGTCCGGCGCTGCACGGCATACACACCGCCCATCGCGCTCTCGAGGCGCAGCCGGTAGAAGGAGAGGAGCTCGTCGTGCCGGTCACGGAAGGCCAGCGCGGCGGAGGCGAAGCGCTCGTCCTTGTCGAGGACGTCGAACATGCGGTGGTAGAGGCGCAGGTTGCGGCTGCGGTGGCCCAGGACGGTGTCGAGCTCCTCGTCCTCCTCCTCGCGCTCCTCCCAGCCGGCGGTGACCGTGGCCACCGGTCCCTCGGGCACGAGGGTGCGCAGCGTGGAGCCGGCCGTGGTCATGAAGCGCTGCGGTCCGAGCAGGACGGTGGTGCCCACGGGGTCAGCGGGCGTAGACGTGGACGGTCTCGCCGACGTCGTCGAGCATCGCGCGGAGGGTGTCGTAGTCGGGGTGGCGCATCCGGATCCAGGCGTTGGCCATGTAGCCGGCCTCGACCGGCTGGGTGAGGTGCCCGTCGGGCGGGACGTGCGCGTCGATGACCCACTCGTTGTAGCGCCCGCGGATCTCGTGCAGGCCGCTGTGCCCGACGACCTGGCCGTCGCGGTCGGGCCGCAGGGCGACGATTCCCGCCGCGTAGCGCCGGTGCATGGGCTGGTCGGCCGTGCCGTGCGTGATGACGTGGGCCCACTCGCGGTAGACGTCGACGTCGTTGCTGGCTGAGTAGAGGTCCCAGGCGCCGACGCCCGGTGGGCGGGCCCCGATCTCGGAGAACTTCAGGCCCTTGGGGCCGTAGAACCACTCCATGTGGGTGGCGGAGGTGCCGATGCCGAGCGCCTCGATGACCCGCTGGCCCATCTCGCGCACGTCACCGTAGAAGGCGGCCTCGTCGATGCGGTTCGTCGTGACGAACTGCGGCGAGATCCACCGGGTGCGCATCGCCTCGAGGACGTTCGGGTAGTAGTGCGTCGCCCAGTCGTGCACCACATGGCCGTCGTGCGCGATGGTGTCGTAGAAGCCCTCGTGGCCCTCGACGAACTCCTCGATGGCGATCGAGGCGGCGCCGTGCGAGCCGAAGTCGGTCAGCGCATGCGCGAGGTCGGTGTCGCTGTCGACCCGCACGGTGTCCTTGGCGCCGGCACCGTCACGGGGCTTGAGGATGAGCGGGTAGCCCACCGCGGCCGCGAAGTCCCACGCCTCGTGGGCGTGGTCGACGGCGGCCGACGCAGCGGTCGGCACCCCTGCCCGGCGCAGCGCCTCCTTCATCGACGGCTTGTCGCGGCACAGCCAGGTCGTGTGCACCGACGTGCCCGGGATGCCGGTGGCCTCCCGGACCTGCGCGGCGACCATCGTGTGCGCCTCCACGGTGGCCTCGAGACGGTCGACCCACAGCCGGGACTGCACGAAGCGGACGGCCTGGGTCATCTCGTGCAGGCTGGTCACCGACCCCACCCGGTAGTAGCCCGCCATGGCGTCACGCAGCTCGTCGTCGAGCATCCACTCCTCGGACTCGCCGATGCCCACGACGTTGGCGCCGACGGCAGCCAGGGCGAGTGCGAACCGGCGCTGGTTCGCCGGGAAGCCTGGCTCGACGAAGATGATGTTCACGCCCCGACTGTATTGCGAGCCGACAGGGGCCGTCCTGTCGTCAGCGGATGGCAGCGAGGGTCTCGTGGCAGGCCGCCACACGCTCGCGCCACCAGGCGTCGCGTGCGGCGGGGGCGGCCCAGCGGTCCAGCAGGGCGGGGTCGGCAGCCACCCGCCCCACGGGCAGCACGCCGCCCTCGGGCACCAGCGGGTGCACAGTGACATCGCCCTCCAGGAGGGCCACCGTCCCCAGTCCGCACGCGAAGGGCAGCTCGGGCAGAGCCGCGGCGAGCGAGACTCCAGCGGCCATCCCCACCGAGGTGTCCAGCGCAGAGGACACGACGGCCGGCAGTCCGCACTCGGCGACGATGCCCAGCGCCGCGCGCACTCCCCCGAGGGGCGCCACCTTGACGACGATGAGGTCGGCGGCCTCGCGCCGGGCCACCAGCAGCGGGTCCTCGGCCTTGCGGATCGACTCGTCCGCCGCGACCGGGACGTCAATCCCCCTGCGGGCCAAGGCGATCCGCAGCGCGCGCAGCTCCTCCACCGCGGCGCAGGGCTGCTCCGCGTACTCGAGGCCGTATGCCGCGAGGGCAGCGAGCGCGTCGCCGGCCTGCGCGACGTCCCAGCCGCCGTTCGCGTCGACCCGGATGCGGGCCCCGGGCCCCATCGCGTCCCGGACCGCGGCCACGCGGCATACGTCGTCCGCCAGGGTCTGTCCGCGCTCGGCGACCTTGACCTTCGCGGTCGTGCAGCCCTCGAAGCGGGCGAGGACTCCGGCCACCTCGTCGGCGGGCACGGCCGGCACGGTCGCGTTCACCGGGATGTGGTCCCGCCGTGGGGCGGGCCAGCCGGCCCAGGCCGACTCCACCGCCGACGCGAGCCAGCGGGAGGCCTCGGCAGGTGCGTACTCGAGGAAGGGCGAGAACTCGCCCCACCCGGCAGGGCCCTGCACGAGGGCGGCCTCGCGGACGGTCACCCCGCGGAAGGGCACCCGCATCGGGATGGCGACCACCCGGAGGCCGGCCAGGAGAACGTCGAGGTCGGGCAGCGGGCTGTCGGTCGGGCGCGGTTCCACGGGCTCATTCATACCCGCTCTGCGGGTTCCCTCAGCGGTCGCGGGAGGACAGGACGCAGAACTCGTTGCCCTCCGGGTCGGCGAGCACCGTCCACGTGACGTCGTCGCTCTGGCCCACGTCGACCTTCGTGGCGCCCATCTCGAGGAGGCGGGCGATCTCGGCGTCGCGGTCCTGGCTGGTGTGCGGCGCGAGGTCGAGGTGGAGCCGGTTCTTGACCGTCTTGCCCTCCGGCACCGGGACGAAGACCAGGCCCTGGGGCTGGCGGTGCCAGTCGGCGGCCTCGACCGGGTCGATGCTCGCGTGCTTGGGGATGAGGGCCACCTCGTGCTCGTCCTCGTAGACGATCGTCCAGTCCAGCACCTCCTGCCACCACCGTGCCTGGGCGGCGATGTCATGGCAGTTGATGACGACGGAGTACCAGCGCAGAGCCATGCCCGTCACGCTAGGGGCCCCGCGTTATTGTCGCCACCGTGACCGAGATCCCCGCCGTCGTCAGCGAGACCTTCGACCCCAGCGCCTGGGAGGCGGTGGCGGGATTCGACTTCACCGATGTCACCTACCACCGGGCCAAGGGCCTGGGCTGCGTGCGGATCGGCTTCAACCGTCCCGAGGTGCTCAACGCCTTCCGCCCACACACCGTCGACGAGCTGTACCAGGCCCTCGACCACGCCCGACGCAGCCCGGACGTCGGCGCGGTGCTGCTCACCGGCAACGGCCCCGGGCCGTCGGGCACCGGCAGCGAGGGCAAGCGGGCCTTCTGCTCCGGTGGCGACCAGCGGATCCGCGGGCGCTCGGGCTACCAGTACGCGCAGGGCGAGACCGCCGACACTGTCGACGAGCTCCGGGTCAAGGCCGAGGGCGGCCGGCTGCACATCCTGGAGGTGCAGCGGCTCATCCGCACCATGCCCAAGATCGTCATCGCCGTGGTCAACGGCTGGGCGGCCGGCGGCGGGCACTCGCTCCACGTGGTGTGCGACCTGACCATCGCCTCCCGCGAGCACGCGCGCTTCAAGCAGACCGACGCCGACGTGGGGTCGTTCGACGCGGGCTACGGCTCGGCCTACCTCGCGAAGATGGTCGGGCAGAAGTTCGCCCGCGAGATCTTCTTCCTCGGCCGCACCTACTCCGCCGAGGACATGCACCGCATGGGGGCGGTCAACATCGTCGCCGACCACGCCTCGCTGGAGTCGGAGGCGCTGCAGGTCGCCCGCGAGATCATGGGCAAGAGCCCGCAGGCGCAGCGGATGCTGAAGTTCGCGTTCAACCTCGTCGACGACGGCCTCATGGGCCAGCAGGTGTTCGCCGGTGAGGCCACCCGCCTGGCGTACATGACGGACGAGGCCGTCGAGGGGCGCGACCAGTTCCTCGAGAAGCGCGAACCGGACTGGTCGCCCTTCCCCTGGTACTTCTGACAAGACCGGTATGCCGTGCCGCTCGGGCGGCTTGCTCGGCGTGGCCCCTGCCTGCGGGCAGCTGCGCAGTGGTCCTGTGGGCAGCTGCCCGCGGTCCTGTGGGCAGCCGCGCAGCGGTGTCACACCCCTGACCTAGAGTCGTACACATGTTCGACCCAGGTCCGGTCACGACGGCAGAGCTCGAGGCGTTCGTCTCGCGGCTGGCCGTGATCGACCGCGACGTCGACGACGCCGGCCGGGTCGACCAGATCGCCGCGCTCGAGCGGGTCAAGGGCGCCGCGGCGGCAGCTCAGGCCCGGGTCAGCGTGGACTTCGACGCCTCACAGCGGGAGGTTCAGGCCGCCGAGGGGGTGCCGGCGCGCAAGCGCGGCGCCGGCGTGGGTGCCCAGATCGCCCTCGCCCGGCGCGACTCCCCTGTGCGCGGGAGCCGTCTGCTGGGCCTGGCTCGGGCCTTGGTGACCGAGATGCCGCACACCCTCGAGGTGCTCGAGCGCGGGGAGACCACCGAGTGGCGGGCCACGATCCTGGCGCGCGAGACGGCGACCCTGTCCGCCGCGCAGCGGACCGTCGTGGACGCCAGGCTGGCACCTCGCCTGCCGGGGATGAGCGACCGACAGGTCGAGCAGGCTGCCCGCGCGATGGCCTACGAGCTCGACCCCTCGTCACCGCTGCGGCGGATCCGCGGCGCGGTGGCCGATCGGCGGGTGAGCATCCGGCCCGCCCCGGACGCGATGGCGAGGGTGACCGGGTTCCTGCCGGTCGCCCAGGGTGTCGCCGTCTGGGCAGCCCTGCAGGCGCACGCCGGGGCCCAGGTCGCCACCGGCGATCCCCGCTCGCGCGACCAGGTGATGGCCGACGCGTTCACCGAGCGGCTCACGGGGCAGGCGCACGCCGACGACGTCAGCATCGAGGTCGGGCTGGTCATGACCGACACGGCCCTGCTCGATGGGCACGACACACCCGCGCGGCTGCACGCGGCAGGACTGCCGGGCGCGACCATCCCGGCCGCCTTCGCCCGCCAGCTCGTGTCGGACGCCGCCGACGTCGGCAATGCTCAGGCCGAACGCAGTGCTCAGGCCGAACGCAGGGCACGGGTCTGGCTGCGCCGGCTGTACGCGTCCCCGACCGACGGGAGCCTGGTCACCATGGACTCGCGACGACGGGGGTTCGACGGGCAGCTGCGCGCCCTGCTGGTCCACCGCGACCAGTACTGCCGCACCCCGTGGTGCGGGGCCCCGGTCCGGCATGCCGACCACATCCGGCCAGACGCCGTCGGTGGGCCGACCAGCGCCGACAACGGCCAAGGCCTCTGCGCGGCCTGCAACCACACCAAGGAGCTGCCCGGCTGGGCGGCCACCCGCGAGACCAGCCCGCCAGGCTCCGCCGGCCCAGACTCGACCACGGACGGGTCGACGCACACCGTGCGGGTCACCACCCCGACGGGACACGCCTACGAGTCGAGCGCCCCGCCCGTCCTCGACACCCTGGTCCCACCAGGGCGCGCCAGACCCTCTGGCGCCGAGGACGCTGAGGACGCTGAGGACGCTGAGGACGCCGCAAGCCTCCTCGAGGCCGCCTTCCACGAGCTGCTGGAGCAGGTGGCTTAGAGGGAGCCCCCGGCTCCTGCCGACCCGACGTTTTCACGGTTGATACCGGGTTTAACATCATGCTGTGAGCCGACTCGCCACTGCCCAGCCGTCTGCGCGCACCCGGCAGAAGCGGCGGCGCTCCCCCGGCTGGGTGCCGAACCAGCACGGCGCCTGGGCGATGCTGACCACCCCGTTCCTGGTGGGCGTCCTCAGCAGCGAGCCGCGGTGGGTGCACCTTCCCCTCGCAGCCCTGTGGGCAGTCGGCTACTTCGCCTTCTTCGCCACCGGCGTCTGGCTGAAGTCCCACCGCCGGGCGCGCTACCTGCCACCGGTGCGCGCGTACGCCGCCGCGAGCCTGCTCCTCGGGGCGCTCGTGCTGGCTCTGCGCCCGGACCTGGCCCGGTGGGCTCCCCTGTTCCTGCCACCACTCGCCATCGGGTTGGTCGCGTCGGCACGGCGGCAGGACCGGGCTCTGGTCAGCGGCCTCGCCACAACCGTCGGCTCGTGTCTGATGGTCGTGGTCGCCCACGACGCCGGGGGTGGCACTGACTGGCGCTGGGCCTGGCTGCTCGCCGCGTACTTCTGCGGCACCGTCTTCTACGTCAAGACCCTGATCCGCGAGCGCGGCAGCGAGCGGCAC
>DASULG010000039.1:0-15604 GCA_036278335.1 Pedococcus sp. | reverse complement strand
CGCCATGCTCGACGACTCGGACGTGCACTGGCACCGCCAGATCAAGTCCTGCGTCGGCGGCGTCACCGCCTCGGTGACCGGCGACCCGGCCGTGTTCGTGTCGGTCTCGGCCGCCCATCAGGGCCCCGACGGCGGTGGCCCCGTCGCGGCGATCGTCGACCTCGGCGAGGGCGAGCCCTCCGGCTACCGCTGGAGCCGCTGACCCGGCATACGCCCACCGCGGAACCACTGACCCGGGCCGCCCAGTACAGCGAGGCCCCGGCCGCCACCCCCCACGTGGTCGGGGCTTCGCGCCGTCCGCGCCCGCGCCCCGGCCGGGGCATGCCATGATGCGCGGGTCATGGACACCGAGCTCGTCGAGATCCGGGACTTCCTGGCGCAGCACGCGCCGTTCGACACGCTGCCCGCTCCCCTGCTGGACGCTCTGCCGGCACAGCTCGAGGTGCGCTACTTCCGCCGCGGGACCGTGATCCTCCAGGTCGGCCAGCCCACCGACGTCATGTACGTGCTGCGCTCGGGCGCGGTCGACATCCGCGACCGCGACGGCAACCTCGTCGAGCGCGCCGAGAGCGGCACCTCGTTCGCGATGTCCGCCCTGCTCCAGGGCACCTCCTCGGCCTACGAGTTCACCGCGATCGAGGACTCCCTGGTGCTGGCTGTCCCGGCCGCCGTGTTCCACGCCCTGTGCCAGCGCCAGCCGGCGGCCCGGGCATTCTTCGACCGTCGAGGCCAGCAGCGGCACCGGGCGGCCAGCGCGCCGCTGGGCGGGCGGGGGGAGTCCGGCCTGAAGACGGCGGCACGGGACCTGGTCCACCGGGCTCCCGAGGGGGTGGGCTCCCGGCTCAGCATCCGGGAGGCTGCCGAGACCATGCGCGAGCGAGGCGTCTCCTCGCTGCTCGTCATGGACGGGGACCGGCTGGTCGGGATCGTGACCGACCGGGACCTGCGCAACCGGGTGCTCGCGCAGGGCCGCGACCCCGCTGGCGCTGTCGCCACGATCATGACGACGGACCCGGTCACCGGCGCCGTGGACGCGCTGGCCTTCGAGCTGCTCATGGAGATGGTCGGCCGCAACATCCACCACCTCCCCATCGTCGACGGCGAGCGCGTGGTGGGCGTCGTCACCAGCACGGACCTCATGCGGCTCGAGCACGCCAACCCCATCTACCTCGTCGGCGACATCCGCAAGGCGCACTCGGGGGACGCGCTGGCCGCGGTCAGCCGGCGCCTGCCGGGGCTCGTGCAGCAGCTGGTCGACGAGGCCGCCGCGGCGCAGGACATCGGACGCGTCGTCACCGCGGTCGGGGATGCGGTGGAGCGTCGACTGCTCGAGCTGGCCGAGGCTGAGCTCGGGGCTGCCCCGGTTCCGTACTGCTGGGTGGTGATGGGCTCGCAGGGGCGGCACGAGCAGGGTCTGGCCAGCGACCAGGACCACGCGTTGGTGCTCTCCGACGATGCCGGACCCCAGCACCAGGAGTACTTCACGGCCCTGGCCCAGCGGGTCAGCGACGGGCTCGCCGCCTGCGGCTACCCCTACTGCACCGGCGCGGTGATGGCGACCAACCCGAAGTGGCGCCAGCCGCTCTCACAGTGGAAGCGCGTCTTCAGTGCCTGGATGCAGACCCCGGAGCCGGAGGCGGTGCTGGCCAGCAGCATCTTCTTCGACATGCGCCCGCTCCACGGCGCCGAGGTCCTGTTCAGCTCCCTCCAGGAGCACGTGCTCGAGCTGGCGCCCCGCCAGACCGCGTTCCTGGCCCACCTCGCCAAGAGCGCCGTGTCCAACCGGCCACCGCTCGGGTTCTTCCGTGGGTTCGTCCTCGAGGACAAGGGCGAGCACGCCGACACCCTGAACCTCAAGCGCAAGGGCATCGGGCCCATCGTCGACCTCGCCCGCGTCCACGCGCTGGCGACCGGCGTGCCGCAGGTCAACACCCAGGCCCGACTGCGGGCTGTCGCTGCGAGCGGGCGGCTCAGCACCGAGTCGGTGGCCGACCTCGGCGACGCCCTCGAGTTCATCGCCTCGGTGCGGCTGCGCCACCAGGCGGCCCGGGTGCGGGCGGCGAGGCAGCCGGACAACTACCTCTCCCCCGGCGAGCTGAGCTCGCTCGAGAAACGGCACCTGCGTGACGCGTTCCAGGTCGTGAAGCAGGCGCAGACCGTCCTGGCCCAGAGCTACCCGCTGCACTACCTCTCATGATGCTGCGCCGCTCCCCGGACCGGCGCCGGGCCCGCCAGCTCGCCCACACCCCCGAGGGGCCGCTGCGCGACTACCTCGCCCGCCCGTTCCCGGACCCGTCCGAGCAGCTCACCACGCTTCGTCTGCTGGCCGTCGACCTCGAGACCACGGGCCTGGACCCGGGACGGGACCACATCCTGAGCATCGGCTTCGTCCCGGTCGACGGGCTGCGCATCGTGCTGTCCGGCGCCCGTCAGCTGGTCGTGCGCTCCGACACCGAGGTCGGCCAGAGCGCGGCCATCCACGGGCTGACCGACGACGCGGTGGCGGCCGGCGTGCCGCTGGCCGACGCGCTGGCTGCCCTGCTGGCGGCCCTGGGTGGGCGGGTCCTGCTCGCCCACCACGCCGCCATCGAGCGCGAGTTCCTCTCAGCAGCCTGCGAGCGCGTTCTCGGCGGCCCGCTCCCCTGCCTCAGTGTGGACACCATGACCCTGGAGCAGCGGCTGCTGAGCCGGGGCTGGGGGGACGAGCCACCGCCGGGGGGCCTGCGCCTCAGCGCTGCCCGCGAGCGCCACCGGCTGCCCCGGTACCGCTCCCACGAGGCGCTGACCGACGCGCTGGCCTGCGCCGAGCTCTACCTCGCCCAGGCCGCCGACCTCGGCCGGGTGCTCACGCTGCGCCAGCTGCTGTGACCTCAGTGCGCGAAGTGGCGGGTGCCCGTGAAGTACATGGTCACGCCGGCGGCCTGGGCGGCGTCGATGACCTCCTGGTCGCGCATCGACCCCCCGGGTGCGACGACCGCCCGGACACCGGCATCGAGCAGCACCTGGAGGCCGTCCGCGAAGGGGAAGAACGCGTCGGAGGCGGCCACCGCCCCGTGCGCGCGTCCCTCGCCGGCGCGGCTGACGGCGAGGTGGCAGGAGTCGACGCGGTTGACCTGACCCATGCCGACTCCGACGGACGCCCCGTCGCGGGCGAGCAGGATGGCGTTGGACTTGACCGCGCGAATCGCCTTCCACGCGAACGCGAGGTCAGCCAGCGTCGCCTCGTCCGCGGCCTCACCGGAGACCAGCGACCACCGGGACGGGTCGTCGCCGCCTCCCTCGACCTCGGCGTCCACGGTGTCGCGCGACTGCATGAGCAGCCCGCCTGAGATCGACCGGGTCTCCACGCCGCCCCGGGCAGGTGCCGGGCAGGTGAGCAGCCGGATGTTCTTCTTGCCCTTGAGGATCTCGAGCGCTGCATCGTCGAACGCCGGTGCGACGACGACCTCGGTGAAGACGTCCTTGACCTGCTCGGCCATCTCGGCGGTCACGGGCCGGTTGGTGGCGATGATGCCGCCGAACGCCGAGACCGGGTCGCAGGCATGCGCCTTGGCGTAGGCCACGTCGATGGTGTCGCCCACCGCGATGCCGCAGGGGTTGGCGTGCTTGATGATCGCGACGGTCGGCTGGTCGCCGTGGTCATGGGCCGCGCGCACCGCAGCGTCGGCGTCGACGTAGTTGTTGTAGGACATCTCCTTGCCGTGCAGCTGCTCCGCCTGCGCCAGACCGGGCTGCGGCACGAACCCCGAGGTGTAGAGGGCCGCCCGCTGGTGGGGGTTCTCGCCGTAGCGCAGGACCGCCGCCTTCTCCCACGTCGCGCCGACCCACGTCGGGAAGCCCGTGCCGTCGGAGGTGTCGGCCACGACGTTGCCCATCCAGGAGGCGACGTTCACGTCGTACGTCGCGGTGTGCACGAACGCCTCGGCCGCGAGCCGCTGCCGCTGCCCGAGCGTGAAGCCACCGCCGCGCGCTGCCCAGAGGGCGTTGCTGTATGCGGCGGGGCTGGTGATGATGGCGACGCTCGCGTGGTTCTTGGCCGCGGCCCGAACCATCGTGGGCCCGCCGATGTCGATCTGCTCGATGCACTCGTCCTGGGCCGCCCCCGACATCACCGTGTCCGTGAAGGGGTACAGGTTGACGACGACGAGGTCGAAGCCCTCCACGCCCAGCTCCTCGAGCTGGCGGACGTGGTCGGGGTTGGTGGTGTCGGCGAGGATCCCGGCGTGCACGCGGGGGTGGAGGGTCTTCACCCGGCCGTCGAGGCACTCCGGGAAGCCGGTCAGCTCCTCCACAGGCGTGACGGGCACGCCGGCCGCCGCGATGCGCAGGGCCGTCGAGCCCGTCGAGACGATGGCCACGCCTGCCTCGTGCAGGCCCTTCGCAAGGTCCTCCAGGCCGGTCTTGTCGTAGACGGAGACCAGGGCCCTCCTGATCGGCCGTCGCTCCTCAGTGGGTGCTGCGGGCTGCTCGCTCACGGGATGGTGGCCTTTCGGTCGGTGACGGTGATTCCCTCGCGGGCCGCGCGGCCCACGACGTCGACGAGCAGGGCGCGCTCGACGGACTTGATGCGCTCGTGGAGCGACTCCTCGGTGTCGCCCTCCTCGACCGCCACGGGGGTCTGGGCCAGCACCGGGCCGGTGTCCACCCCGGCGTCGACCACGTGGACGGTGCAGCCGGTCACCCGCGCACCATAGGCGAGGGCGTCGCGCACGGCGTGGGCGCCGGGGAACGCGGGAAGCAGGGCGGGGTGGGTGTTGACGACGGTGTGCCGTCCGAGGACCTTGGGGCCGAGGAGCTTCATGAACCCAGCGGAGACCACGAGCACGGGGTCGTAGGCGCTGATCGCGTCGGCGACGGCGGCGTCCCAGGCGTCGCGGTCCGCGTGGTCGCCGACCCGGCACACGAACGTCGGTATGCCGGCGCGCTCGGCCCGCGAGAGGCCGGCGATCCCGTCGCGGTCGGCTCCCACCGCCAGGATGCGCACGCCGTAGGCCGGATCGCTCGCGGCGTCGATGAGGGCCTGGAGGTTGGTGCCGCTGCCGGAGACCAGGACGACGATGCCGGCCGGCCGCGGCGCCTCGCTCGGGGGCTCGGGCGCAGTCACGCTGCGACCATAGCGCCAACACGGTGGCTGGCCGCGGCCGCGTCCATCCACGGCGCGGCCGTGCACTGCGGCGCACCCGCCCGCGGGACGCTACCACCCCAGCGGGTGGCCCGGTCAGCGGCGCAGGCGCCAGCGGTCCCAGCCCAGCACCAGGCCCGCCCCGACCGCGAACTCGGCGAGCAGGGCCAGCGCCATCGGGCCGGCGGGTGCGCCGATGTCGGAGAGACGCGCGGCCCCGAGTGAGCCGCCGGCAAGGGCGTCGAGGGCCCCGACAGCTGCGGCGGCCAGGGCGACCGCGGTGCCGGTCACGAGGAGCTTGGTGCGGGTGGTCGACAGCCGCGCCACGGCGCGCAGCGAGCGCCAGCCGATGAGCGCGCCCACCGCGACGGGCAGCAGGGCCAGGGCGGGCAGCGCCCCAGGGAAGGCACCCGGGTCGGGCAGGGCCCCCAGCGCCGGGACCAGCGGCAGCAGCCCCGAGCGCGAGCCCGTCCACGTCGTGGAGGCGCCCTCGACCACCGAGAAGCCGGTGCCGGCGACGAAGGAGACAGCCCACAACCCGGCGTTGGGCAGGCACAGCACCTGCGCGAGGGTCAGCACGACGCCGCCGACGACACCCGGGCCCAGCTGCCGGTGCAGGTGGGCGACCTGGGGGAAGCGCAGCGCGACGAGCAGCACGACGAGGGCCGTCCCGACGGCGAGCATCGCCCCCGCACCGACCGCGGCCGGGCGCAGCGCCCGACGCACGAAGTCGGGGACGGCATCGGGTCGGCGCCAGTGCGGACCGGCGATCCCCGGCACCCTCACGACCAGGCGGGAGGCGGCCAGCGCAGCGGCCAGGACGGGCACGACGAGGAGCGGCACTGCCAGCCCCAGCACCTGCGGGCGGGGCGAGGACGCGGAGGCCACGAGGGCCCACAGCGCCGCACACCCGGCATACCCCCCGGCCCACGCCGCGAGCGCGTCGGCGACCGGTCGGCGAAGCAGGTCACAGCGCTGGGGGTCACCCGCGCGGGAGTACTCGGCGGCCTCCAGGCCGCTGCGCCACGCGCCCCAGGCGGCACCGGCAACGAGCGCTGCGAACATCAGCAGCGGCACGAACGCGATCGAGGCCGAGCCGGCACGCAGCCACGAGCCGCCGCAGAGCAGCCAGAGGCTGGCGCCCACGCCCAGGGCATCGGTCCAGGGCACCGTGCTCTGGGGACTGGCGACCCAGGCGAGCAGCGCCGGGAGCACGATGACGAGTGCGGACGCCAGTGCGGCGCCGGCGCCAGCCAGGAGATGACGGTGCAGAGGGGGCTGGTGGTCCGGTCCCCGCCCCTCCCCCGTCGAGGACGTGACACCGCGCAGCAGCTCCATGACAGTCATCAGGTCACCATGGTCGCCGACGCACGCAGGGGATCCGGCGAGCAACGCCGAGGCGCGCTAGAGAAATGTGGAACGGGTCTAGAGGGCTCCCTGCCGGAGCAGGGTCGCGAGGGCACTGAGGTCGGCGTCACCAAGCCCGGCCGCAACGGCCCGCCGGACCACCTCGCGGTTGGTGGCGAGCTGCGGCATGGGAGCCGCGACGCGGGCGGCGAGGGCGTCGGCCAGCGCGAGGTCCTTGGCCACCAGGTTGAGGGCGAACGCCACCGGCGTCGCCTCTGGGCTCAGGTAGGCGTCGCGCTTGTAGGTCACGAAGGGCGCACCCACGGCGCTCGCGGCGATGACGTCATAGGCGGACGCCCTGTCCAGCCCCGCCTTCTCGGCGAGCACGAGCGCCTCCGCCAGCGCGCCGTTCAGGGCATGCACCATCGCGTTGACGACGAGCTTCATCGTGGCGCCGGCACCCAGCGGCCCGAGGTGGACGATGCGGCTGGCGATCGCCTCAAGCGCGGGTCTGGCCCGCTCGAGCGCCGAGGCGTCGCCCCCGGCCATCACCAGCAGGGCACCGGCCTCCACCGTCGAGACGCTGCCCGACACCGGGGTGTCCAGGAGCGCGGCACCGGCAGCGACGACGGCCGCCTCCAGCCCGCGCAGGGTCTCCGGGTCGACGGTGCTGGTGTCGGCCACCACCTGCCCAGCCGCCAGCCCGGCCACCAGACCGTCGGGCCCGCCGTAGGCCGCCGTGACCGCCGCGTCGTCGGCGAGCGAGACCAGCACGACGTCTGCCTCACGCACGGCCTCACGGGGGGTCGGCGCCACCGCCGCGTCGTGGCGCGCGGCCACCGCCTCGGCCTTGGCCCGGGTCCGGTTGTGCACGGTCAGGTGGTGGCCCGCGCCGGCCAGCCGGCCGACCATCGCCGCGCCCATCCTGCCGGTACCGATGACGGCGACGCGCAGGCCCGCGCTCACGTGACCAGCCACCCGCCGTCGACGTAGAGCTGGTGGGCGTTGACCGAGGCGTTCTCGAGGAGGAAGTCGACCGCGTCGACGATGTCGGCCATGGCCGCCAGCCGCCCGGTGGGCGTCCGGCTCCGGTATCCCTCCAGGACCGCGGCCGGCTTGTCCGCCCAGAACGGGCTGTCGCCCACGATGCCCGGGTGGATCCCGTTGACGCGGGTGGGCGCCAGCTCGAGGGCCAGCGCGTTGACCATGCCGACGACCGCTCCGTTCACGGTCGAGACCGTGATCGACCCCGGGTAGGGCTTGTCCTTGGCGCGGCCGCCGAACACGACGACGGACGCGTCGGGGCCCAGGCCTGGCCGCAGCGCGTGGACCACCTCGGAGTAGCCGATGAGCTTGATCGTGGCGAGCCGCGTGGCCCGGTTGATGTGGTAGTCGGAGATGGTGTTGGCGTCCCGCTCGATGGCGGCGAGCACGAGCCGATCCACCGGCCCGACGTCCTTGAGCGCCTCGCCGATGGTGTGCGGCTGGCTGAGGTCGAGGGGTATGCCGCGTGCGGACCTGCCGATCGACGCGGCCACCTCCTTCGTGCGGGCGGCCTCGCGCCCGGTGAGGACCACGTCGTCGCCGCGCGCGACCCGGTGGCGCGCGACCTCGAGCCCGAGGCCGGCAGTACCGCCGACCACCACAGTCCTCATGCCGGCCCTCCCGGTTCGAGCGTCTGCCGCAGGTAGTCCCAGTCCCGCGCGAACCGGTAGGAGTGGCGGCTGGGCGGCTGCGGCGCCTGGGTCTCGAGCCAGCGCACCGGGCCCTGCCCCACGTTGCGGAAGCTGTGCACGCAGCCGACGCCGGCCCAGGCGACGTCACCGACCTCGAGCCGGTACGGCTTCCCGTCGAAGGTGGCCTCGACCGACCCCTCGACGATCAGGTACGTCTCCTCGAAGGGGTGGTCGTGCGCACCGGCGACGCCGTCCGGCTGGTACTGCACCATGAACATCGTGGACAGCGTGGCCCCGAGGTCGGTGTCGACCATCGTCCTCACGGCAATGCCGCTGTAGACCAGCAGCGCCGTGCGCATGCTCGCCGACACCGCCAGCCGGTCCTGGGTCTGCAGAGAGGGGTCCAGGCCTGACTGGTCGATGTGGCCGTAGCGGCGGACGCGGGGGTCGCGCACGTCGGCAGCCACGGGACTGGTGTCCGGGAGGTCCGCGCCGGGGCGGTCGGCAAGCACGAGCGTGTCGTAGTCGTGTTCGGGCCGGGGCGTGGGGGCCGACATCCGCGCGAAGACGGCCTCGACCTGTCCGTCGTTGCGGGCCGAGTGGGCCACCCCGACCGGGATCAGGCCGTAGTCGCCCGGCCCGAGCCGCACCGCCTCCCCCACGGTCTGCACCACCACGTGCCCCTCGAGGACGTACAGGCTCTCCTCGTAGGAGTGGACGTGGGCAGGCAGGGACCCCCCGGCGTCGATCCGCCCCAGGCCGAAGCCGGTGTGGACGGCCGGGGTCCTGGCGTCCACCACCGACCACGCGGCGTATCCGCGGGCGCCGGCAAGGTGGGCTGCGGGCGCCCACTGCGGGGACACGCCGCGGCGCACGAGGTGGTGGGTGCTCACGCAGCCGGCTCCTTCGCCTTGGCAGCCTTGGCAGCCGCCGCCACGAGGTAGTCGCGTGAGGCCTCGACCCGTGACACGGCTGCCTTGACGTCCGCGACCAGCCTGAAGTCGCGCTTGCGGAAAACGCCGCCGACGATCACGTGCTCGACGTTGGAGACGTCGGCCGACAGGGTGACCGCGGCCACCGGGTCGTGGACCGGCGCGACGCCGATCGCCGTGGCGTCGATGACGACCACGTCGGCCTGCTTGCCCGGGGTCAGTGAGCCGGTGCGGTCCTCGAGTCCGGCGACGTGCGCACCGTCGAGCGTGGCCATGGTGAGCATGTCCCTGGCCGTCAGCATGGTCTCCGGGGTCGGCGTGCCCAGCTCCCAGGTCACGGCGTTGACCCGGGCGCGCTCGGCACCGAAGGCCGCCCGGATCTGGGTGAACATGTCACCGGGCACGGTGGTCACGACGTCGATCGACAGGCTCGGGCGCAGACCGAACTGGCGGGCCTTGTTGACCGGCGGCCAGCCGTGGCCCATCTGCAGCTCCACCTGCGGGGCGACGGAGATGGTCCCCCCGGTGTCCTTGACCCGCTGCCACTCGTGCTCGCTGAAGTAGCAGCAGTGGATGAAGGTGGTGTCGGGCCCGAGCAGGCCCAGGCGGTCGAGCTGCTCCACCATCGCGTAGCGGCCGGCCAGGCGTCCCATGTTGACGTGCACCGTGATCGGGATGCCCAGCTCGCGGGCTAGGCCCCACTCGGACTCCACAACCTGGTCCTGGGTGAAGCCCGGGCCGCGGGTCGCCAGTCCCATGGTGAGCAGGCCGCTGTCGGAGGAGAAGTACGTGTCGCGGATGCGCCGCACGTCGTCGCCGGGGATGGCCTCCGGGCTGAAGTACCAGTACTTCTCGATCGACGTGTTGGCGCTGCCGTAGGCATAGAGGGCGCGGATGCCGGTCTCCTGCAGTCCCTGGACTGCCGCGTCGGGGTGGTCGGGCGTGTTGTTGATGTGCGACCAGTCGACCAGTGTGGTGATGCCGGCGTTGAGGCACTCGAGGGATCCGGCCACGTTGCTGGCGTTGACGTCCTCGGGCCGGTACAGCGGCGCGAAGGTGTCGAGCACCTCGACGAAGTAGTCGTCGAGGGTGGCGTTGGGGGCGCAGTTGCGGATCGCCGCCTCCCAGGTGTGGCGGTGGGTGTCGACGAACCCCGGGATGACCACCCGGCCCGTGCAGTCGACCACCTCGGCGTCGGCGTCGATGCTCGGCTCGACGCCGGCGATGGTGTCGCCGTCGATGAGCACGTCGCCGGTCGGCAGGTCCCCGACCTGCGGGTCCACCGACAGGACCGTGCCGCCCTTGAGGAGGATCTTGCCCATTGCTGCTCCCTTCTTGCCGGCCGGTGTCACCGGTCGTGCTGCTAGTACGAGACGAGCCGCCGCACGGCGGAGACGACCTTGTCGACCGTGGGGATGACCTGCTGCTCGAGCGCGTCGGCGAACGGCAGCGGGACGTTGTCGCCGGCCACCCTGCGGACCGGCGCGTCGAGCAGCTCGAAGCCCTCGTCCGCCACCACGGAGGCGACGGTCGCCCCCCACCCGCCCTGGAACGGGTTCTCCTCCACGACCAGCAGCCGGCTGGTCCGCGCGAGCGAGGCGAGCACCGTGGTGACGTCGAGCGGGATGAGGCATCGCAGGTCCACGACCTCTGCGGAGATGCCCTCCGTGGCAACGACCTCGGCCGCGGCGAGGGCCATGGGGACGGTGGCGGCGAGCGCGACCACGGTGACATCGGTGCCCTGCCGGGCGACGCGGGCCTGCCCGAGCGGGATGACGTGGTCGGGCGGGGCGGCCGGGCCCTTGCTGGCGAAGAGGCCCTTGTGCTCGAAGAACACCACGGGGTCGTCGCTGCGGATCGCGGACGCCATCAGCCCCACGACGTCGGCAGGCGTCGACGGGGCGACGATCTTCAGCCCCGGCACCGCCAGCGCCCAGTTCTCCACGGACTGCGAGTGCTGCGCGCCGAAGCCGAGACCGCCCCCGTTCGCGGTCCGGATCACCAGCGGCAGCGTCACCTGGCCGCCGGTCATGTAGCGGGCCTTGGGGATCTCGTTGGCCAGGTAGTCCCAGCAGCAGGCGAGGAAGTCGCTGAACATGATCTCCGCGACCGGACGCACTCCGGTCATCGCAGCCCCCATGGCCGCCCCGACGATCGCCTGCTCGGAGATGGGCGTGTCCCGCACCCGCTCGGGTCCGAACTCCTCGAACAAGCCGACCGTCGTCTTGAACACACCCCCGGCAGCCCCGATGTCCTCGCCCAGGCAGACCACCCGCGGGTCGCGGCGCATCTCGCGGGCGATGCCCTCGGCGACGGCGTCGCGGTAGGTCACCACGCTCGCGGTGCCAGGCTCCCCGCCTCCCACGCCGGCGGTGGTGTCTACGTCCGCCACGCTGACCCCCCATCGGCCCACACGTCGGTGAAGGCCTGGGCCGGGTCGGCCGCTGGCGCCGCCATGGCCGCCTCCACAGCGGCGGCGACGGCAGCAGCTGCCCGCTCGGCGGCGGCGTCGATGTCGGCCTCCGGTGTGCCCTGCACCTCGAGGCGCCGCCGGGCCACCAGGAGCGGGTCACGGGCGAGCCACTCCTGCACCTCCTCGGCAGGTCGGTAGGTGCCGGGATCGGTGCGGCTGTGCCCGTAGTGCCGGTAGGTCAGGGCCTCGAGCACGCTGGGCCCCTCGCCCGAGCGAGCCCGGTGCACCGCCACGGACATCGCGTCGCGCACGGCAACCACGTCGTTGCCGTCGACGAGCGCCCCGGGCATGCCGTTGGCGGCGGCACGGTCCGCGGCCGGGTTCGGCACTGAGGTCACGGAGTCGATGGGGGTGTACTCCATGTAACGGTTGTTCTCGCACACGAACACCACCGGCAGCCTCCACACCGAGGCCAGGTTGAGCGCCTCGTGGAACGCGCCGATGTTCGTGGCGCCGTCACCGAAGAAGGCCACCGCGACCTGGCCCGTTCCACGCAGCTGCGCCGACCACGCGGCGCCTGCAGCCATGGGCAGGTGCGCGCCCACGATCGCGTACGAGCCCAGCATCCCGTGGTCCGCCTGGGTGAGGTGCATCGACCCGCCCTTGGCGCGGCATACCCCCGTCCGCCGCTGCATCAGCTCGGCGAGGCACCCCTCCGGGGTGGCTCCGCGGGCGATGGCGTGGTGGTGGCCCCGGTAGGTGGCGAAGACGTAGTCGTCGGGCCGCAGTGCGGCGCTCGCCCCCACGGCGACGGCCTCGTGCCCCGCAGCCAGGTGGGTCGTCCCCTTGACGAGGCCGCGCAGGAACAGGTCGTGGGCCGCCTTCTCGGTCCCCCGGATGACGGCCATCTGCTCGTACCAGCCGAGCAGGGTGGCCACATCCACAGGCGCGGCGGTGTCCGTGCTCACGACTCGCCCCGGCCCGCAGCCGTGTTGAGGTGCGACTGCGACTCGCGGACCGCCGGCAGCGGGCCGCCGACGGTCCAGTAGCGCTGACCGGCGATGAGGAGGTCCTCGGCGGGGAACTTCGTGATGACCTCGCACCCATCGGCCGTGACCACGACCTCCTCCTCGATCCTGGCAGCCGACCAGCCATCGGCTGCCGGCCAGTACGTCTCGAGCGCGAAGACCATGCCCTCCTCGAGCGTCTCGGGGTGCTCCAGCGAGACGAGCCGGCTGAAGATAGGCTTCTCCCAGATGCTCAGGCCGACCCCGTGCCCGTACTGGAGCGCGAACGCCGCCGTCTCGTCGCGGAAGCCGAACTCCTGCGCCGTCGGCCACAGCTCGACGATGTCGGCCGTGGTGGCGCCGGGGCGGACCCGGGCGATGGCGAGGTCCATGTACTCGCGACACCGGGTGTAGGCATCGCGCATCGCGGGCGAGGCGCTGCCCACGGCGAAGCACCGGTAGTAGCAGGTGCGGTAGCCGACGTGGCTGTGCAGGATGTCGAAGAAGGCAGGGTCCCCGGGCCGGACGACGCGGTCGCTGTAGACGTGCGGGTGGGGCGAGCACCGCTCCCCGGAGATCGCGTTGACCCCCTCGACGTACTCGCTGCCGAGGTCGTAGAGCACCTTGCTGACGAGCCCGACGCACTCGTTCTCCCGGACTCCCGGGCGCAGGAAGCCGTACAGCTCCTCGTACGCCGCGTCGACCATCGAGCAGGCCTGGGTGAGCAGGCCGATCTCGTCGGGGGTCTTGATGCGGCGCGCCTCGAGGAACACCTGCTGGCCGTCGACCACGTCGATGCCCTCCGCGCGCAGCGCCTCGAGGACGGGCATCTCGATGAGGTCCACACCCAGCGGCTCACCGGCAAGGTCGTGCTCCCGGAGCACGGTGGCCACCTTGCGGGCCACCTCCTCGGCGACGCCGGCGTCGGGGTGGAAGGAGCCCCGCAGCGTGGAGATGCCGGCCCGTGCCCGCTGTTCGCCGTCGAGCCAGGGGTTGAACAGCTGGTGGTGTCTGGCTGCCGAGCCGAAGTCCCAGAGCACCGGCTCGCCACCACGGGGAAGGACAGCGAAGCGGATCATCTTGTCGATGGCCCACGTCCCGATGTGCGTGGCCGTGAGGTAGCGGATGTTGGAGAAGTCGAAGCACAGCAGGCCGCCGAGGGATGAGCGCTCGAGCTCGGCCGTGATGCGCGCCAACCGGTCGCGGCGCAGCCGATCGAGGTCGATGCGCTGTTCCCAGTCGACCGCGTTGGAGCCGAACGTGCGGATTGCCATAGGTCACCGGCCTCACGCTGTGCAGGTACTTCGAGTAAGCCATCGGCGCCGGAAGAGTGTCAAGTATTACTTCACATGACGTATACCGAGGCGCCGTGACGTTCCGCTGTGAGCCTGGCTCGCCCGCGTCAGGTGTACAGTCCTACTGCACGCAGAGGCCAGCGAGAGGGTCCCGATGACCGACGCCAGCGCCCCGAGCCCCGAGTCACGGGCCGAGAACCTCGGCGCCGCCCTGCGTGCCGCACGGGGGTCACGCGGGCTCTCGCTGCGCGAGGTGGCCCGCCAGGTCGACGTCTCCCCCAGCTTCATCTCGCAGGTCGAGCTCGGAAAGGCCAACCCCTCGGTCGGGACCCTGTACGCCCTGGTGTCGGTGCTGGGCATCTCCTTGAACGAGCTTCTCTCCGCAGCGGCTGAGCCCGCGGGCACCGCCAGCACCTCTGATGCCCCCGACGGCCCAGCTGCGGCCCAGGCCGCCGGCGCGGCCCGGTGGCCTCGGGTCGACGAGCCCGTCGTGCGCGCCGGGGACCGACGTCGGGTGCAGATGTCAGGCGTCGTGTGGGAGCGCCTCACCGCCGACGACCCGCTCGCTGACTTCCTCCACGTGGAGTACGCACCCGGCAGCGCCTCCTGCCCGCCGGACGACATGGTCCGCCACGGCGGCCGGGAGTACGGCGTCATCATCAGCGGTCGCCTGGAGGTCCAGGTGGGTTTCGAGACCTACTCCCTCGGGCCGGGCGACGCGGTCCACTTCGACTCCACGACCCCGCACCGGCTCAGCAACCCGCACGAGGAGCCCTGCACCGCCGTGTGGTTCGTGCTGGAGCGGCGGGACGACTCGCGGGTCGCGCGCACGGCCACCCCCTCGGCCTGGGCCCACCTTCCGGGACTGCTCTAGGCCAGAGCTGCGAGGGTCCTGGGCCAGAGCTGCAAGGGTGGGACGCAACCGGCGCCCGGTGTGCCGCGTCTGCAGAGGTGAGAGCCTCGCCGGGGCCCGGCCGCACGATACGCCGCACGACACGCCGCACGACACCAGGGGAGGCGCCAGGATGGCAGCGCAGAGCTCGGACGCCGAGTTCGACGAGTTCTACCGCGGCACCGTGCGGCGCGTCACCCACCTCGTCTACGCCACCACCGGCGACCTCGGACTGGCTCAGGACTGCACCCAGGAGGCCTACGCGCGGGCGTGGCAGCAGTGGTCCACGGTGCGCACGCACGAGGACCCCCTCGCGTGGGTGCGCACCGTCGCCCGCCGCCTGGCCATCTCGGCCTGGCGCAAGAGCACCGGGCAGGCGAGGGCCTACCAGCGGGTCGGGACGACCGGCGACGCCGGTCCCCCCAGTGAGAACCGCGTCGCCGTCGTCGCAGCCCTGCGCACCCTCAGCGAACCGGTCCGCGAGGCGCTGACGCTGCACTACATCGGCGACCTGAGCATCGAGCAGATCGCCCACGAGACCAACACCCCCGCAGGCACCATCAAGGCCCGCCTGCACCGAGGCCGCGCCCAGCTCGCCGAGGCCCTGCGCCACGAGGAGTCCCACCATGCCTGACATCGACACCTGGACTGCCGCGGACGACGCGCTCGTCCGGTCGGCGCTGGCCTCCCTGCGCGCCGAGACCGACACCCTGCCGCTGGCCGACCCCGGGGCCATCCGGGCTCGCGGAGAGGGCCGCCGGCGACGCACCCTTCTTGTGTGGGCTGCCGGCGCGGCCGCGGCGGTGGTCGTCGCCGCCACGGTCGGGTATGCCGCGCTAGGCCGCGACGGCGCGCAGCCGGTTCCGCCCGCCATGACCACGGCCACCGCCCCCTCGCCGACCTCGACCGGGCCAGAGGGC
>DASULG010000038.1:0-13032 GCA_036278335.1 Pedococcus sp. | reverse complement strand
GGCTCGGTGCCGATGCTGGCCGTCGGCTGGTTCATCGCCCAGCTCGGCGCGAACGCCGCCTTCAGCCCGTTCATCGCGACCCTCGCCGACCAGCTGCCCGAGAAGCAGCACGCCAAGGTCTCCGCGATGGTCGGCATCATGCAGAACGTCGGTGTCCTCGCGGCCTCGCTGCTCGCCTCCCGCCTGACCGACAACATGCTGCTGCTCTTCATGATCCCCGCGGCCATCGGCGTCATCGGCATGGTCGTCTACGCCGCGGTCCTGCCCGATCCGGTGCTCGACACCAAGCCCCCGCGCCTCACGCTCAGGGACGTCGCCCAGACCTTCTGGGTGAACCCGGTTGCCCACCCCGACTTCGGGTTCGCCTGGTGGTCGCGTTTCCTGATCATCCTGAGCAGCTTCCTGTTCACGACCTTCCGGCTCAACTTCCTCGTCGACCGCGTCGCGCTCACCGAGGCCGGCGCCGCCCAGGCCATCGCCACGGGCATCCTCATCTACACGGTGGTGCTGGTGCTCGCCGGCTGGGCCGCAGGCGTGGTCTCCGACCGCACTGGCCGGCGCAAGGCCCTGGTCGCCTCCTCGACCCTGCTGTTCGGGGTCGGCGTCGCGCTCCTCGCCCATGCGAGCAGCCTTCCCGCGTTCTACCTCGTGGAGGCGATCATGGGCCTGGCGTACGGCATCTACATGAGCGTCGACATGGCCCTCATCCTCGAGGTGCTGCCCAACCGCGACGACTCCGGCAAGGACCTCGGCGTCTTCAACATGGCCAACGCGATCCCCCAGTCCGCGGCGCCGTTCCTGGGCTCCCTGCTCCTGGCTGGCGGCGCGGGTTCCACCGGCCCCAACTACACCCTCATGCTGTGGGCAGCGGCCCTCGTCGCCCTCGTCGGCGCCGTTGTCGTCCTCCCCATCCGGAAAGTGAAGTGACATGTCAGAGCACACCACCGCCAACCCGTATGCCGCGCTGCTCGCCCGACTCGACCTGCGCACCAAGGTGCGCCTGCTGACCGGCGAGACCGCCTTCACCTTGTGGGGTGAGGACTCGATCGGCCTGGCGCCGATGGCCTTCTCCGACGGCCCGACCGGCGTGCGCGGGCTGAAGTTCACCGGTGGCGAGAAGGTGGCGCTCTTCCCGAACGCCACCGTCCTCGCCTCCGCCTGGAGTGAGGACACCGCCCGCGAGGTCGGCTCGATGCTCGCCGAGGAGGCGGAGCGCCAGCAGATCCACGTCGTCCTCGGCCCCACCATCAACCTGCACCGCTCGCCCCTCGGGGGCCGGCTGTTCGAGCAGTACTCCGAGGACCCGCTGCTCACCGGCAAGCTTGCCGCGGCCTACGTGAAGGGCTTGCAGGACAAGGGGATCGGCGCGTGCCTGAAGCACCTCGTCGCCAACGAGTCCGAGACCGAGCGCAACTACATGGACTCCGTCGTCTCCGAGGCGGCGCTGCGCGAGGTGTACCTGCTGCCCTTCGAGATCGCTGTCGAGGAGTCGGACCCCTGGTCGATCATGGCCGCCTACAACGACGTCAACGGCGTCGCCGCCACCGAGCAGGACCACGTCAACAACGAGGTGCTCAAGGGCGAGTGGGGCTGGGACGGCCTGCTCATGAGCGACTGGTTCGCCACCAAGACCTCCGCGCCCGCCGCCCTCGGCGGCCTCGACCTGGTCATGCCCGGTCCGGATGGGCCGTGGGGAGAGGCGCTGGTTGCCGACGTCGAGTCCGGCGCCGTGCCCGAGTCGGTCATCGACGAGCACGTATGCCGCCTGCTCCGGCTCGCGGAGCGGGTGGGCGCCCTCGGCGAGCACCGCCAGTGGCCGGCGAAGTCGACCGCCCCGGACGCCCCCGCCCGTCGGGCCCAGCTGCGGCGGCTGGCCACTGACGGGATGGTGGTCCTCGCGAACCGCGGCGCCGCCCTGCCCCTGGCCGCGCAGGGCCAGGTGGCCCTCATCGGCCGCCACGCCATCGAGACCGTGTGCATGGGCGGCGGCTCGGCCCAGGTCAACCCGCCGCACCAGGTCTCGGTCGCGCAGGGCCTGGGCGCGGCGATCGGGGAGCACCTGACCGTCGTGGACGGCGTCGAGGTGCGCGAGCGACCCGTCGCCGCCGACCCGGTGGCCGTCGCCAACCCCGAGACCGGCGAGGCCGGCGTCCTGGTCCGGTACTACGACAGCGGCGGCCTCGTCATGGGCCAGGAGCACTCGGGCGTCGCCGGCGTGAGCGTCGGCTGGGACGACTCCTTCCCCCGCCCCGTCGCCAGGGTCAGCCTCAGTGCCCGGCTCCAGGCGGGCGGGCACACCCGACTCGGCGTGCTCGGTACGGGGGCTTGGCGGCTCACCGTCGACGGCGCCGAGGTCGCCGGCACCACCCTCGAGGTGGAGGGCCACGACCCCGGCGAGTCCATGCTGAAGCCGCCCGCCTGGACGACCGACGTGGAGCTGGCACCGGGTGCGCTGGTCGAGGCGACCGTCCGCCTGGTCCGCTCTGAGCCCGTCCCCGGGCCGGACGGCAGGGTCGGTGTCCTCTCCCACGTCATCGCCTCCGGGATGGGCTACAAGGGGCTGGTCGCCCGGCCGGCCCCGGTGCCCGCCGCGCAGTCCATCGAGGCCGCCGTGGCCGCTGCCCGCGAGGCGGACGTCGCGGTGGTGGTGGTCGGCCTCACGGAGGAGCAGGAGACCGAGGCCCTGGACAAGGCGACCCTGGCCCTGCCCGGCGAGCAGGACGCCCTGGTCTCGGCGGTCGCCGCCGCAGCCCGGCGCACCGTCGTCGTCGTCAACGCCGCCACCCCGGTGCTCATGCCGTGGGCCGACGCGGTCGACGCGGTGCTCGTGGTCGGGCTCCCGGGCCAGGAGGGCGGCCACGCCGTGGCCGACGCCCTGCTCGGCGTCCGCGAGCCGGCGGGCCGGCTCGTGACGTCCTACCCGGCTGGCGACGGGGACGCCCCTGCCTGGGACGTGGTGCCGACCAACCTCAAGCTCGAGTACACCGACGGCACCTTCGTCGGCTACCGCGGCTTCGCCGCCGGCCGGGCCAAGGCTCCCGCCTGGTGGTTCGGCCACGGCCTGGGCTACGCGTCCTGGGACTACCCCTCCGCGCGAGTCGCTCCGGCCGGCGCCGACGCGGCGCCGAGCGTCGAGGTCACGGTGCGCAACACCTCTGCTCGGGACTCCCGCGAGGTCGTGCAGGTCTACCTCCAGCCGGCGGAGGCAGACCAGCCGGTCAGGCTGGTCGGCTGGGCAGCGGCCGAGGTCCCCGCCGGGGAGTCCGCGACGGTGACCGTCTCGTGCGAGCGCCGGCTGTGGCGTCGCTGGGACTCGGAGGCGAACGGCTGGGCCTGGCTGACCGACGGCGGCGAGCTGCTCGTCGCGCGGGGCCTCGGCGACGTCCGGCACCGGCTCCCGCTCGCCTGATGGGCACCTCACGCTCGGACCCGGGCCGCACGGCGCGCCCGGGTTCGAGCGGGCGGCCCCGCCCGGCATACCCTCGGGCCGTGGCCACCACCGCCGAACCGCAGCCCCGCCCCGCACGGCGGGGGCGCGGACGACCTCGCGGCGGCGACGGCGCGGACACCCGCGAGCGCATCCTGGCGGCGGCCGCCGACCTCTTCGCCGAGGGCGGCTACCGGGCGACGTCCATGGTCAGCGTCGCCGAGGCGGCCGGACTGAGCCAGACCGGTCTGCTGCACCACTTCCCGTCCAAGGAGCTGCTCCTGGCCGGCGTGCTGGCCCGCCGCGACGAGCAGGACATGGCGGCCCTCGGCGACGTGGAGGAGCCGCACGGCTGGGAGGTCTTCGACCAGCTGGTCCGGCTCGTGGAGCACAACACGCGGCACGAGCCGTTCGTGCGGCTCTTCACGGCGATGGCGGGAGAGGCCATCGACGCCGAGCACCCCGGTCACGCCTGGCTGCGCCAGCACCACCGGGCTGCCGCCGAGATGATCAGCGCGGGGCTGCGGCAGGCACAGGACGAGGGCAGCTGTGACCGCGAGGCGCCCGTGGACCGCATCGCCCAGGTGACCCTTGCGGTGATGGACGGCCTGCAGATCCAGTGGCTCATGGACCCGGCCGGCGTGGACATGGCCGCCGACTTCGCCGCCTTCGTGCGCACCGTGCGCGAGCGCTGGGGTCAGCCTCCCGTGGGCGCAGGCGCGGACACGTAGGCACCGCCCGCAGGCGCCGGTCTACGGTGTCCGGGTGCTGCGCGCGAGGGGTGGCGACCAGAGCCGCGAGATCCTGCGGCTCGCCGTGCCCGCGTTCCTCGCCCTCATCGCCGAGCCGCTGTTCCTGCTGGCCGACTCGGCGATCATCGGCCACCTCGGCACGGCTCAGCTCGCGGGCCTGGGCGTCGCCAGCGCCACGCTCCTGACGGCGGCCAACCTCTTCATCTTCCTGGCGTACGGCACCACCTCGATCGTCGCCCGCCAGATCGGGGCCGGGGCACAGCGGGGCGCGCTCGAGGCCGGGATCGACGGCACCTGGCTGGCGACCGGCATCGGGGCGTTCGTCGCTGTCGCCGTGGCCGTCGCGGCCGAACCGCTGTGCCGGCTCTTCGGCGCGTCCCCCGCCGCGCTCGCCCAGGCCACGACCTACCTGCGGATCTCAGCGCTCGGCATCCCGGCGATGCTGGTCGCGCTCGCTGCGACCGGTGTCCTGCGCGGCCTGCAGGACACCCGCACGCCGCTGGTCGCCTCGGTGGCCGGTTTCACGTCGAACATCGTCCTCAACCTCGCCCTGGTCTACGGCCTCGGCTGGGGCATCGCGGGGTCGGCCTGGGGCACGGTGATGGCCCAGACCGGGATGGCGACCGCCCTCGTGGTGGTCCTCGTGCGCCACGCGCGCGGTGCCGATGCCGGGCTGCACCCGCACCCCGGCCGCGTCCTGCGGGCGGCGCTGAGCGGCATACCGCTGCTCGTGCGCACGCTGGCGCTGCGGGCCATCCTGCTGCTCACGACCTGGGTCGCGGCCGGCCTCGGGGACGTGCCCCTCGCTGCCCACCAGGTGGCCGCCACCGTCTGGTCCTTCCTCGTCTTCGCTCTCGACGCACTGGCCATCGCGGCCCAGGCCCTCACCGGCAAGGCCCTCGGCGCGGGCGACGTGCCGGGGGCGCGCGCCGCGACCGCGACGATGGTCCGCTGGGGCGTGTGGGGTGGCGCGGTGCTCGGCGCAGCGCTCCTGGCCGTGCACCGGGTCCTGCCGGCGGCCTTCACCTCCGACGAGGCGGTGCGCTCGGCCCTGGCCGCCGCCCTCGTCGTCGTCGCGCTCGGGCAGCCGCTGTCGGGGTACGTCTTCGTCGTCGACGGCGTGCTCATCGGCGCCGGCGACGGGCGCTGGCTGGCCAAGGCGATGGTGGCCACGCTGCTGCTCTACCTGCCGCTGGCGCTGGGCGTCCACGCTGCCGCGGGGGCGCTGCTGGGCGACGGCGGAGCCGAGGGGCAGTCCCTCGCACTGGCTGCGCTCTGGGTCGCGTTCACGGCGTTCATGGCGATCCGGGGCGTGCTGTTCTGGCGGCGGGTGCGCACCGACGACTGGGCTGTCACGGGCGCTGCCCGCTAGGGAGCGCCCGGCCGCGCCGACCGCGCCGTCTGCGCCGTCTGCGCCAGCTGCGCGCCGCGAGAACCACCCACGAGACCAGCACGACCATCGCGGCCAGCACCTGGACTGCACGGGTGTAGCGCTCCGGGTAGACGACGTTCTCGAGGTAGTGGTCGATGAAGCCCGTCCCCGACAGCGGCGCCTCGCCCCCTCGCACCCGGGCCCAGTCCTCGACGTCGGTCAGCGGGCAGCGCAGCGAGAAGACGATCGTGGAGAAGCCCCACAGGGCCATGCCCACGTGCGGCCAGATGACCCACGGCCACCGCCAGGCGAGGAAGCCGCCCGCCACCACGAAGGCCAGGAAGGTGAAGTGGACGAGCATCACCGCGTCGCCCAGGAGCCGATAGCCCATCGACACCTCCCATCCGCTACCCGATACCGGTAGCAGCCTCGCGTCGGGGGTCCGCGGCGGCGCTGAGCTCGCCGTGGGCCGAGCGGTGGGCCGCCCCGACCCCGCCGAAGAACATCGAGTGCTGCGGGTGCATCACCGTCGGCATGCCAGAACCGGCGGCAGCAGAGGCCATCTCGGGGTCGTTCTCATGCTCGAGCCGGTGGCTGCCGTCGTCAAGCACGCGGACGTGCAGCCGCGGCCGGTCGATGGACTCCTGCAGCCCGACGCCCATGAGGCAGTAGCGCGCCAGCACCTGCATCAGCGCGGTGGTGATCCGGTCGGCACCGGGCGTGCCGATCGCCATCGTGTCGCCGGCCCGGCTGCGCGCGACGGAGGGCGCCATGTTGGAGGCCAGCCGCGTACCCGGCGCCAGGGCGTGCAACCCCAGCCGGTTCAGCTCGGGCTCGCCGAGGCAGTTGTTGAGCATCAGGCCCGTGCCCGGGACGGTGGCACCGGCGCCGTAGCCGCTGGATGCCGTGATGGCGCAGGCCCGTCCGTCGCTGTCGACGGCGGAGACGTGCGCGGTCGACGACGAGGTCGGCAGCCCGGGGAGGCCGTGGCGCTGGACGGTCTCGAGCAGCGCATAGCCGTCCTCCTCGAGGTCCCGCGAGAGGTCGTGCACGTGGCGGCGGTAGGAGAGCACGTGCCGCTGGATCTCGATGACGTCCTCCCAGCTGCGCCCCTCGCGGGCGGCGAGCTCGCCCAGCATGACCGCGAGCATGGGCCCTCCGACCGACGGCGGCGGGTTGGTGGCCACCTCCCAGTCACCGAGCTGCAGGGTCAGCGGGGTGCGGACCACCGCCTCGTATGCCGCGAGGTCCGCCGCCGTGACCAGCCCGCCTCCCGCGGCGGAGTCAGCCGCGATCCGCCCAGCCAGCTCGCCGGTGTAGACGCAGCGGTAGCCCTGCTCGCCGACGAGGTCGAGGGTCTGCGCGAGGTCGGGCGAGCGGACGACGTCGCCGGCGTGCAGCGGTGAGCCGTCGGGACGGGCCACCAGCGGACGGGTGTTCTCGTCCCAGCCGAAGATGCTGTCCGCGGTGATCGCCAGGTAGCTGGCTGCCGCGGCGCCGATGTGGAAGCCGGCGCGCACGGCGTCCGCGGCTGGGGCGAGGACGTCTCGCCACGGGGCCGCGCCGTGGCGCTCGTGCGCTGTGCCGAGCGCTGCGAAGGCGCCGGGGGTCGCCACCGAGCCATGCCCGGCATACAGGGTGATCCCACCCCCGTAGTCGACGTCGAACTCGCGCAGCCCCGCACCGAACCGCTCGGGCGGCAGTCCCCGCCCGGGCATCTCCACGTTGCCGTCGATGACCTCGGGGTCACCCCCGGCAGGCCAGATCGTCACGTAGGCGCCGCCGAGCGCGCTGACGATGCCGGGCTCGGTGCTCATCGCCGCGACCATGGCCGCGATGGCGGCGTCCACGGCGTTGCCGCCCGAGCGCACTGCCGCCAGGCCCGCGTGCACCGAGACGGGACCTGTGGCCGCAACCGCTACCTGTCTGGTCACGCTCGCGATTCTGCCCTGATCGTCGGGCCCCCGCGCGGTTCGGGGTACTGCCGAGCGTTGTCGCGCGCGGCAGTACCCCGAATGGGATGAATCGAGTCAGCGGGTGGTCAGGCGCACCGTGAACTGGGCGGTCTTGCCCTCGCCGCGAGTGCTGACGCCGAGCGCGGAGAAAGGCGCGACGTTCTTGCGCAGCTTCTTGCCGAAGTCGTCGCCGTGGGCCTTCATCAGGCCGGCGATGTCGATGTAGCACACCGCCCGGGCGTCCTTGGCGCCCGGAACGGCGTCGCGGAAGGACTGCTGGTCGCCGAGACCGTTGCCGACGGCGATCTGTCGCGCGTAGCCCTCGGTGGTGGCGACGACCGGGTCATCACCGGCGGTGCTCTGGTGGAGCGAGGGCTCGTTGACGACGCCGCCGTCCTTGTTCATGGCAGTCACCATGCGGCCGACGGCCGCCGGGTCGCCTCCCGTGCGGAGCGCGACCTTCACGGTGTCGCCATCCATGCCGCCGTAGGCGATGGTGGCGTGGTCGCCCAGCGCCGCCTCCAGGTCCTCGGGGAGCTTCACCCCGAGATCGGCCCCGGCCTCCGTCATCTGCCGGATGAGCTCCTTGCTGCTGGTGAGGCTCGACGTCACCTGCTCGCCGGCGCTGTCGAGGCCGAAGGCGGCCAGCGTGCCCGAGGGCAGGCCGGTGACGCCGGTGCCGCCGCCGCGCTTCTGCGGCCACGACCGGGGCATGTCGCTGACCCGTCCGGCGAGCTCGAGGTGCGGCCCCGCGAACCGAAGGGCGACGGCGAGCCGCCCGCCACGCGGCGCGTCGGGCACCGCTGTGCCGAGCATCCCGGTGGCCAGGCGGGCTCCCTCCGCCAGGCTGCTGACTCGCTTCAGGTCGACCCACGCCGCGGCGACGCCGTCCTCACCCAAGGCCTCCATGTCGGAGGAGAAACCCGGCGCCTCGGCCAGTGTCGAGCCGTGGTCAGCCTCGGTGAGCAGGGTGACGGTCGTCTTGTCCTCGCTGCACACCGCGAAGCCGTCGCTCACGCCGCACGCCGTCTTCGACTTCGCGGTCAGCTGGGGCAGCGACGCCTTGGCCTTCTGCTCGTCGGTGACGGCGAGCACCATCACGGCGATCGGCTTGTCCTTGGTGCTGGCCCCGGGCAGCAGGCCCACGCCGAACCGGTCGCCGATCCACGGCGCCACGTCGGTGGCGTAGTGGAGGTCCTTGAAGTCGCCGTCTTCCTGCAGCTTCTCGAAGGCCACCTTGCGCAGGTCGGAGGTCTCGGTCACCTTGCCCTTGGCCTCGGGGAAGCGCAGCGCGAACCGGACGGCCGCTACCTTCTGCGCTCCCGACGGGTTCATGTCGACCTTGACGAAGGCAAGGGTGTCGGCGGGCAGGACGCTCTCCGGCTGCGGCCCTCCGCCGTTCAGCCTGCTGAACGCCATCCAGCCGCCCCCCAGGACCGCGGCGCCCCCGACGATGGCCACCAGCCCCCCGACCAGCGCCACTGTCCTGGCCCGGCTCTGCTTCTGCACCGGCGCGTCAAACGTCTCCGGCATGACCATGTGAGTCCCCCTCGCGTGTCAGCAATCGCGCGGAGGCTAGCCCGCACCAGGCGGGCGGCACCGGCGAATCAGCAAAGGTCTGGCGGTTCGGACGAGGGCGCTACAGCGTGAAGGCCTCTCGGAAGCGGGCCAGCGCCACCTCGCTGTCCCCCGATGCCCACGCCTCGAGACCCACCGTGCCGGCATACCCCATGTCCGCCAGCGCCCGGGCCACGGCCGGGTAGCTGATCTCCCCGGTGCCCGGCTCGCACCGTCCCGGGACGTCCGCCACCTGGATCTCGCCGATCCACGGCAGGGCCTGTCGGCACAGCTCGATGAGGTTCCCCTCCCCGATCTGGGCGTGGTAGAGGTCGAGCATCAGGCGCAGGTGGGGGCTGTCGACGGCGCTCACCAGTGCCAGGCAGTCCCTGGCCGTCGCGAACGGAACGCCCGGGTGGTCGACCGCGGTATTGAGGTTCTCCAGCACGAACACCAGGCCCTCTCGCTCACCCAGCGCGGCGATGCGCGAGAGGGTATGCCGCGCGGCCAGCCACATCGGTCCCGTCACCACCGGCTCTGGCCGGACCGGGAGTCCGCGACTGTCGAGGCCCGTGCCGTGCAGGTTCAGGCGCGGGATGCCCAGCCTCTGGGCGACCGGGACGGACTGCTCGGCCGTGGCCAGCAGCTCATCCGAGCCTTCAGGATCCGTGAGTGTGCCCCGGACGTATCCGGTCATCGACGAGAAGACGACGCCCTCGTCGCGCAGGGACGCCAGCGCCTCGACGTCGTGCCGCGTCCAGTCCCAGATCTCCACCTCGAAACCCAGGTCGCTGATCCGCCGGACCCGCTCGACGACCGGCAGGTCGAGGAAGACCATCTCGGAGCTGACGGCCAGGGTGAACGGGCCGACCTGGGCCGCGCTCATGCGGCCGCCGCGCGGTCGGTGTCCCGGACGGCGACCGTGCCACCCGTCTCGACCGACTCGATGCAGGCCAGGGCGATCCGCAGCGCGGCGCGGGCGTCCTCGCCGGTGGCCACCGGCGCCGCGCCGGACTGCACCGCGGCGCAGAAGGCGCCGAGCTCGCCGGCATACGCGTCCGCGAAGAGCTCGGTGTCAGAGCGCCGGGTCGGGCGTGCCACTCCCTGGGAGGTCCAGTGCGCCATGGTGACCTGCGCCGGGGTCCCCGCCGTCACCATGCCGGCCGAGCCGAAGACCTCGCCCCTGACGTCATAGCCGTAGGCCGCCGAGAAGCTGGCCTCCGCCGTGGCGATGGCGCCGTTGTCGTAGCGGATGGTGACCACGGCGGTGTCGAGCAGCCCGCTGTCCTCGAAGTCCGGCGCGACCAGGGCGGCGGCCATGGCGTTGACCTCGACCGCCCGCGCCCCGGGGTTGAGCCAGTTCAGGGTGTCGAAGTCGTGGATGAGCGTCTGGGTGAAGACGGTCCACCGGGGCACGGCGGCCGGGTTGGCCAGCCCGGGGTCGCGCGTGAGCGAGCGCATCAGCTGGGGCGTGCCGATGCCGCCGTCGACGACCACCTGTCGGGCGGCCGCGAAGTCGGCCGCGACGCGTCGGTTGAAGCCCACCTGAAGCGTCACGCCCGCCTCGTGGCAGGCCGTGATGGCGCGGTCGGCGTCGCTGAGAGTCATGGCCATCGGCTTCTCGACGAACACCGCCTTGCCGGCGTGGGCCGCCGCGACAACGAGGTCGGCATGGGCGGTGCTGGCACAGGTGATCGCGACGGCCTCGACGCGCGGGTCGTCGATGAGCTCCTGCGGGTCGAGCGTCGCCTCGGCACCCAGCTCCCCGGCCAGCCGCTCGGCCGCCCCCGCGGCAGGGTCGGCCACCATGACCAGCTCGGCCTCCGGCAGGCGGCGGGCCAGGGTGGTGGCGTGGTGGGTGCCGATGCGGCCGGCGCCGACCAGGCCGAAGCGCAGGGGTGGCTGGGTCATGTGTCTCCTCCGGGGTGGCGGTCTACTAGAGCGCTCTAGTAGAGATCAGTGAAGCGCCCTCGCACCCAGCCGTCAAGACGGTCGCGCTGGAAACTGGAGCGCTCTAGTTAGACTGCTCCCATGATGAGCCGCACACCGACCATGGAGGACGTCGCCGCCCGCGCGGGCGTCTCCCGCGCGCTCGTCTCGATCGTGTTCCGGTCCGCACCGGGCGCCTCGAGCGCCACCCGCGAGCGCGTGCTGGCCGCGGCACGCGAGCTCGACTACCACCCGGACACCCGGGCCAGCCGGCTGGGCCGCACGCGGACCCGGACGCTGGGCGTTGTCTTCGGCGTCGCGCACGCCTTCCACGGCGACGTCATCGAGAGCCTGTACGCCGCGGCCGACCAGACCGGCTACGAGGTCGTGCTCAGCGGAGTGACGGGCCGGCGGCCGGAGACGACCGCCGTGCAGACCCTTCTGGCGGAGAGGTGCGAGGCCCTCGTGCTCGTCGGCAGCGGGCTGCCGGCCGGGGAGATGACCCGCCTGGCCGGAGGGCTCCCCGTTGTCAGCGTCCTGCGCCCGATGCGCGCGCCTGGCGTCGAGGTGGTCCGCACCGACGATGCCGACGGCCTGCGCCAGGCCGTCGCCCACCTCGCCCAGCTCGGCCACACCCACATCGCGCACTGCGACGGCGGGCGCGCGCCCGGGGCGGCGCAGCGCCGCCAGGGTTTCCGCACCGCCATGCGGCGCCTCGGCGGCGGTGCGGCGGCAGTGGAGCTGCCCGGTGGACTGACGGAGGAGGAGGGCGCTGCGAGCGCCACGGCATACCTGGGGATCCGGGGGCCGCGCCCATCAGCGGTGACCGCGTTCAACGACCGGTGCGCGCTCGGCTTCATCGACACGGTGCGGCGCGCAGGCCTGCGCGTCCCGGAGGACGTGTCGGTCGTGGGTTTCGACGACATCCGTCAAGCGTCCTATGCGCACATCTCTCTCACCACGGTGCGCCAGGACGCCGACCGGCTCGGAGCCCTGGCACTGCAGCGGGTGTGCGCTCGCCTCGACGACGGCGAGGCGCAGGCTCTTGAGCTCGTGGTCGCGCCCACCCTCGTGGTGCGCAGCAGCACCGCGCAGCGGGCAGCGCCGTGACGCTCACCGTCGCCCTCCTGCTGGCGCTGGCCGCGCTCATCATCGGCTATGCCAAGACGGCGATCGGCGGTCTGGCCACCATCTCGGTGGCCATCTTCGCCAGCGTCATGCCCGCCCGGGAGTCGACCGCGGCGATCCTGATGCTGCTCATCGTCGGTGACGTCGTCGCGGTCTGGCACTACCGGAGCGACGCCGACCTGTCCCTGCTGCGGCGCCTCATCCCGGCCGTTCTTCCGGGCCTCGCGCTCGGCGCGCTCTTCCTCGCGGTGGTCGACGACACCGTGCTGCGCCGCTCCATCGGTGTGCTGCTGCTGGCCATGGTGGCGCTGCAGCTCGTGATGCGCTGGCGCTCCCCGGACACGACGGCCGTCGGGGAGTCGCACACGGTGGCGATCGGCACCGGCCTCGGTGCGGGCTTCGCGACCATGACGGCGAACGCGGCCGGCGCCGTCATGACCCTCTACCTCGTGGCCCAGGGGGTGGAGAAGCGCCGCTTCCTCGGGACCGGCGCGCTGTTCTTCTTCGGCGTCAACCTGTGCAAGGTGCCCTTCAGCGCGGGCCTGGGCCTGCTCAGTGCCCAGACCCTGGTGCGCACCGCCGTGCTGGCGCCCCTGGTGCTGCTGGGCGCGTGGGCGGGGCTGCACTCCGCGCGACGCCTGAGCCAGGCGAGGTTCGACCAGGCCGTCCTGGCGGCGACGGTGGTCTCCGCCCTCGCGCTCGTGCTGCGCTGACGCTCACTCCGCCAGCAGCCGGGGCGGCACGTTGTGCGGGGTGACCACCTCGACGGCGGCGGCGACCGAGGTGGGGGCGCCCGGCCGCAGCCCGTGGCGGCGCATCACGCCCTGCACTGTGCGCGCCAGCTCGGCGCCCGGTTCCTCGGCGGCGAGCCCTCCGTGGTGAGCGGCTCGGGGCGCGAACGTGCCGCCCGCC